>JBNKGC010000133.1:0-16137 GCA_050289625.1 Polyangiaceae bacterium
GCCCGTCAAGCTTGAGTTTTGGCGAGGCTTTCGCGAGCACCGGAGCGGAACGTACGTGGGTACTTGAGCACCGGAGCACCGGAGCGCAGGGAAAACGAAGCCAAAACTCAAGATCGGCGGGTGTCCTGGTCCGTTAAGATACCGGCGGTGGGGGGCGTTTCGTACGCGCGAAAGAATTTGCGCGGAGGAACCTCATTTCGCGGACGGTGATTCGGCGGTCGTGGCAGTGGTGCGATGGGGTTGACCGAAGTGGTCTCCCCAAGTCGTCGACGGACAATCGTCGGATCATCCCGGAATGGGGAGCGGAAATTGGGGACGCGCCCCGGCGCCGCTGGTAATGCCCCAATTCCTTCTTTGACCGGATGGGTGCTTGGGTTCAAGATTGGTTGAACCACCCATTTTAGCCTGCGGGTGGATCCCGGATGTCCTCGACTGGAAATCACAACATCGCCCACACCGTGTTCCGGGATCTGCGTAAGCAGATTCTCGCCGGAGCTCTGGCGGCAGGCGAACGCCTCCCGGGTGAACGCGAGCTCGCCTCCAAGTACGGAACGAATCGCAACACGCTCCGTGAGGCAGTTCGTCGCCTCGAGCAGGCTCATCTCGTCACCGTGCGGCACGGACAAGGCGTAACCGTCGCGAACTTCCGCCGCACCGGCACGATGGAGTTGCTCTCGCCACTGCTCGAGGCTTCGACGGATTTGGGTGAAATCGCGCTCATGCTCCAGGACATCCTGCCAGCGCGCCTTTTGGTCCTCGAGTTCGCCTCGCGCCTCGCCGTGCAACGCGCGGATAGGGCGGACATCGAGCGACTCCGCGACATCACCGATCTTCTGGCTTCCGCCTTCGACAGCGGCAACCCGGTGGTCATCGCCCACGGTTTTCAGCGCTGGCTCGAAGCTCTCATCGACGCGAGCCACTCGGTCGCCATCCGTTGGGTGGCGAACCCGTTCCTCGACGCCTACCGGGACTTGCTCGAACGCTTTCCGGCGCTCTGGGTTCTGGACCCGGCATTCCCGACCCATTTGCGAGACTTCATCGCGGCCCTCGAAACCGGCGACGAGGAGGGGGCGATCTCGGTTCTCCGCGTCTACTACAACCAAATCGACGCCGCCGTTCTCAAGACACTCGACGGAGTGATGGCGAAGCGCCCGGCGCAAGTCGGCTCTCCCGAGAGTGGCACCCAGGCACGAAAGGCGGCAGATCCACAGCGAGGCTGAATGATGGCTGAAATCGTTCGTTTCGGACCTGGTGCTGAACCAGACCGTCCTGAAACAGGGATGACGAACGGATCCGCCCCCGTCACCGACCAGTCCAAGACGAGTAGCCCGAACCCGCTGCTCCCCAACGCGAGCCAAGACGAGCGCAGCGGTGCACGGCCTCGCCGCTCACTTTCGCTCGTCGACACGGGCAAGCTGCGACGCCATCCCCGCGATGGCTTTCGTCGCGCCAAGCTCTTTCCCATGGGACCCGGCTCGCGCCGAGCACTGAAAACGCTGATCGTCGCGCTCTGCCCTTCGACCCCAGCTCCAGCGGGCCCTCAGATCCAGCACCACGTCGAGGTCGCGGTACGCCTTTGGATGGCCTACATGCCGCGCTGGCTGGCCCGGGTGCTGTGGCTGTCGTTCTTTCTGATCGAGTGGTCGCCCCTGTGGTGCGGCTGCGGCCTCAGGCGCCTGAGCAACCTGCCACCCCGCCGTCGCGCCCGAGTGATCGCCCGCCTGACGCGAAACAAGTTCGCGGTCGTGCGCAGACTGATCTTCACGCTCAACGGGATGTTGCTCTGCGCGTACTTCGATCACGCCGCGGTTCACCGTGAGCTCGGCTACGCCCCGGTCCCGTTCATGCTGTCGCGGGTCGAGTTGCGCAAACGCCTGCTCTCGATGGGCCAGGCCCAAACCGGATGAAGCTCCATGTACCTCGCCTACGAGGACTACGAAAAGACGAACACCTTCTCGGCTGACGTCGTGGTCGTCGGGACCGGCGCGGGAGGTGCAGCTGCCGGCACCGTTCTCGCGGAACGCGGTCTCACCGTTCTCTTCGTCGAAGAGGGCAGCCACACGCCGACGTCCAGCTTCAATCCGTACGCGCGGGAGAGCGTGCCTCGCCTGTACCGGGATGCCGGCGGGAGCGCCGTTTTGGGACGTCCACCGATACCGTTCGTCGAAGGCAGGTGCGTGGGCGGGTCCACCACCGTCAATGGCGGCATGTGCTACCGGGCTCCCGAGCGCATCCTTGACGGGTGGCGTAAGTCCGGTCTCGAAGTCTTGGGACCCAAGGCGCTCGAGCCCCTCTTCGAGGAGGTGGAGAGTCGCGTGCTAGCTCGCCATCAGATCGAAGAGAGCGTCGGGTACGACAGTCGCCTGATGACCGAAGGCGCCGAGAAGCTCGGCTGGCACTACACGGTCAACAAGCGCAACCAGGAAACGTGCGTGGGCAGCAACAACTGCTCCCTCGGGTGCCCGACGGGCGCCAAGCAGTCCACGCTCTTGAGTTACCTTCCGGACGCCTTCAAGGCGGGGGCAACCTGTTTGACGGAGCTTCGCGTCGAGCGTCTGCTGCTCGAAAATGGCCGCTGCGTCGGAGTCCGTGCCCGAGGGATCAACCCGCGCACGCGACGGGGCGACCGTCCCGTCGAGATCCGAGCGCGCGCCGTCGTGATTTCGTGCGGAGCCATCCAGACCCCCTTCTTGCTCAAGCGCGACCGAGCCAGCCGCAAGAGCGATCAGCTCGGGCGGAACCTGCTGCTTCATCCGAACGCAAAGGTGGTCGCCGTCTACCCGTTCGACGTGGAATCGTGGAAGGGCGTGAGTCAGTACGCGCAGATCAAGGAATTCGAATCGGAAGGCATCCTCTTCGCGGAGAACTTCATTCCGCCCAGCATCCTCGCGGCCCACATGCCGGTGATGGGTGACACGATGTGGCACTTGATGCTCCGGTACAACCAGATGGTCGTCGCCGGCGTGCTCGTCGAAGACTCCACGAGCGGACGCGTGAACCGCCGCTTCGGCATTCCCGAGGCGCGCTACGACATCACCGAACTCGACCACAAGCGCTTCATGCGTGGCATCGAGCTGATGGCAACACTGCATTTCGAGATGGGTGCCGATGAGGTTTGGCTCCCCCTGCAGGACGCACCCCACGCGCGAGACATCGACGAGGTGCGGCAGATCGTACGAAACCACCGGGACCACTCGGCGGTCGAGCTGTTCACGGTGCACCTGATGGGCACGGCGCGCATGGGAACCTCTCCGGACTCGTCGGTCGTCGACGAAAACGGACAGCTCTGGGACCTGCCGGGGTGCTACGTCGCCGACGCGAGCCTGTTTCCCACTGCCATCGGGGTCAATCCGCAGATCACCATCATGGCTTTGGCGACCCACGTGGCGCGCCGGCTCGAATTGCCCCGCGCCGCTTGAACGAAGGAACTGCTATACGGATCCCGTGCGCATCGTCATCGTCGGTTGCGGGTACGTGGGGACGGCTCTTGCCGAGCGTCTCGTAAGCGCTGGACACGAAGTTTGGGGAGTGACCCGTCGTTCGCGAGCTCTGCCCCCAGGCGTGCGAGGCGTGACGGCAAACGTCTCCACCCGGGATGGCTGCGCGAACCTCCCCGAGTGCGACGCCTTCGTTTACGCCGTCTCTCCCGGCGAGCGGAGTGATGCGGCCTACGAAGCCGCCTATCCCCGAGGGGTCGAGCACGTACTCGACGCGCTTCCCGGAGCTCGGGCGGTGCTCGTGTCGAGTACCGCCGTCTACGCGCAAGAAAACGACGAGTGGGTCGACGAAGCGTCCGAGACGTGTCCCCCCACCTTCAACGGGGTCCGCCTTCTCGAGGCGGAACATGTCCTCGCGGCCTCCGGCCGCCCCTTTGCGATCCTTCGCGCCAGCGGGATCTACGGTCCCGGGCGAACCAGCCTTCTCGAACGCGCGCGCGCCGGGTACGTCCCCGACTCCAGTCAGGACGCGTACACGAACCGCATTCATCGCGATGATCTCGCGGCCGCCCTCGAGTTCGTGCTCATGCGGCCCGAACTTGCGGGCACCTTCGTCGCGAGCGACACGGAACCGGCCCGGTTGAGCGACGTCATCGCGTGGATGCGCAAGCGCCTCGGGGTGACACCGGCAAAGCAAGCGGGCGCTGCTCCTTCCGAAAGCCGAGCACGTCGAAGCAAGCGCTGCGCCAGCCGTCGCCTCGTCGACGCTGGCTTCCGCTTCGCGTACCCCACCTTCCGGGAAGGCTACTCGGACCTGTTAGCGCCCAGCCCGAGCTGAGCTTCCGCGCGCTGGATCCATGCCCGAACCACCGGCGTGGCCTTCCGTCGAACGGCTTCGTCGGAGACCGGCGGCGGTTCGACGCTCGACTTCGTGGACCAAAACAGCGCTCGTTCCGTGCGCTCCGCGCGTAGGAGGTCGAGAAAGCCGGCCGCTACCTTGCCGCTGTACGTCGTCTCGAGTGGATTGAGCCCAGCGTCGTGCCAGAGGCGCACGGCACGTCGCCCCTCTTCCGTCGCGACGCCATAGCCCCGCCCGAGCTGCCGACCATCGATCTGAAGCAGGCGGGCGAGCTCGGCGAAATCCGGTCTCGAGCCGAGACGACCGCAGGAAAGCGACGCCAGCCAGTCGAAGCCGCGCCGTGCCAAGAGAATGACGTGAGCCTGGTTGGCAACGGCACGGGGAGCGATCCGAATCCCCCGAACGCGAGGTGGACAGGGCGCACCGCGCTCGCGAAACCCCCGACCGACACGCGAAGCCAGCCAAAACCCGAGAAGAAGCCCCGCGCTCGTCGTCGTCGAACCAACTCCGACGACGACGACCTCCGGTCGGGGCAAGAGACCGGAATGGATCTGCTCGCCCAGCTCGAAGGCAGCGGCAACGTAGCCGAGGAGCCCCCGAGGAGTAGCGCCTCCGGAGTCGAGCAGCGCCGCGGACTCACCGACTTCGCGCATCCGTCGTCGCTCGGCAAGTAGCGCTCCGGGCAGCGCCGACCAGTGCGACAGGCCGGTCGTATGCTCGGCACGCGCCGAAAGCTGCCTGAGATTTGCCAGAGCGGGTTCGCTCATCGGTTGGGGAAAGACGAGGGCGCGTGCGCGAAGCCCCACGCGAGGCGCGTGCATCGCAGTCGCGAGTGCGTAGTGTGAGCCGCATGCTCCGGGGACGCAGACCACTTCCTTGCCCTGCGCCAGGGCCTCACCGAACAGAGGCTCGAGGGTGCGCACTTTGTTTCCCCCGTAGATGGGCGACGTCAGGTCGTCACGTTTGGTGAAAGCCTCGGGAAGACCGCATCGAGTCGTGAGGTTCGAGAGGGCGTGAACCGGCGTCGGAAGCTCGGCGAGCTCGCACCATGGAACGCGGATGCCCAGGTAACGCTCGAGCCTCCCCGCGCTCGCCTGTTTTCGATCCGTCACGGAAGGGCCGAGTCGATCGCGGCGAGCACCTCCTCGACTTCGCTCACCGCGTTCGGGAAATGGGGCGCGAAGCGCAGGAATCCATCCGGGACGCTAACAATCACACCCGCCTGACGCAGCGCACCCGCCAGCTTGAGATTGTCGCTTCCCGGCGGAGCATCGACCGCAAGGATGCCCGAGCGGTAGCGTGGGTCGCGGGCTCGGAGGGTTCGGAAGCCCCGCGCGCTCAGACCGAGCTCGAGTTCGTCCAGGTAACGTGTCACGTGCTCGAAGATGGCGGGGATGCCGAGCTCGAGGAGTAGAGCCGCGCTCGCTTCCAGCGCCGCCAGCCCCACGGCGTTGCAGGTCGAACCTTCGAACACATCGACCGAAGCCTTGAAGGGACGGTCGTAGCGAAGGCGATTCTTCCCCTCGAACAGGAATTTTTCCCCATCCTCGTGGCTGAGCCATCCGGCCAGTCGCGGTACGAGACGCTCGGATAGGCCCGGCCGAACATAGAGAAACCCGGCCCCCTCCATGCCGAGCATCCACTTGTGTGCTCCGCAGACGAGGTAGTCGATGACCGACTCTTTCACGTCGACGGGTACGACGCCGCACGCTTGGATGGCGTCGACGGCGAACTCGGCGTCGTGGTCGTGACACAGGCGCGCCATCGCCGCGAGGGGCATCCGAAGCCCCGTCTGAAATTGCACCGCACTCACTGCAACGAGCCGAACCCCCTCGCGCAAGGCATCCTCGAGCCGACCCAAGATGAAGGCGTCGAGATCGGCTTCGCGCTCCGGCTCGGGCAACGGCAAAAAGCGGACGTCGACGCCGAAAGCCCGAGCCGCTTGCTGCCACGGGGTCACGTTCGCGGGGAACTCGCCCTCGAACAGAAGGATGCGGTCGCCCTCCCCCCAAGGCAGGCTGAAGGCGAGATCGCAAATTCCCCGCGTGGTGCCCGACGTGAGCGCGATGTCTTCTCCCTCGGCCCCGAGCAGGTCACCGACGAGGCGTTTCAGTCCTTGGCGCTGGGCTGCCCAGGTCGGGAAGGAGACGACGCCCCGGGCCGCGTAGTCGCTCACGATGCGCGTGACCGCTTCCCTCACCAGGATGGACGGTGGCGAAATGGCTGCGTATGCCAGGTAGGCGCGGGCCTCGAGATCGGGGAACAGGCTGCGACTCCCCAGGGCCGGCGCAAGATCGCTGGATGGTCTCACACACGGCACCCTACACTCCGTCCGCCCGCGAGGGGACTGGGGCAGCTTTGCTCGACCAGAAGCCCTGTGAGGGAGTTCAGGTGCAATGCGTGCAGATGTGTCAGGTGTTCACTGTTTTTGTGTTCCCATCGGAGATCTCAGGTGGTACGCCGGGGGTCAAACGAGCCCGAGCCCGAGCCCTACGCCGTGAAGAAGTCCGCCCCCTCCTCCCAGAAGACCGCCAAGGCGAAGAGCACCGTCGCGCGGTCGAAGAGCAAGGCGAGCAAGGCGACCACCGCGACCGCCCGGGGGGCCACGCCCAAGAAGGCGTCGAGGAAACCATCCTCCCAGGTCACCGCGGCGACCTCGAAGGCCTCAGCAACAAAGGCCTCCGCGACGAAGACCTCCGCAACCCGGAAGGCCGCGAACCCGGCAGCCAAGCCAGCCAGGCCGAAGGGTTCCACGAAGCGAACTGCGGTGACGGAGAAGGCCGGCAGCATTCGTACTCCCCTCCCGCCGCTCGACGACGTGCTCCGGCGCGGGATCCTCGATGAGTACGAGCGGCTCGCTCAGCGTGAAGCGCACGAGACCGAAACGGAGTTCCTCGAAGCGATGTTCTCGGGCTCCGACGTTTGGGCGCAGGGCTTCGTTCCCGAGGACCTGGCCAACATGACCGCTGCAGCAGCGGAACGTCTTCCCGGCCCGGTCGTCTTCATTTCACCGGAAGCCGAGCTTCTGCGAAATCGCGAGCAGCGTCTGAAGACGCGCACCACGACGACCCTGCTCGACCCAGCGGATCCCGAAAGCGAAACGCATACCGCGGAGGTCGACGGAAAGGCGGAGGGCGCGCGGATCATCTGGTGCACTCTCGAGGCGCTGACGACTCCCGAGCTGCAAGAGCGCCTGGTCGATCTCGAACCGCGCCTGTGGGTCGTCGAGTCGGCTCACGCGATCAGTCCGGCAGCTCAAGAGCTGCGCCCTGCTCTGGCTCAGTTGCCAAAGCTGCGCGAAAGGTGTGGCGCCGCACCCGTGGTCGCGGTCACTCGCAGCGCCAAGCGAAGCACCCGAGAAGACGCCTGCACGCGCCTTCGTCTGGTCGACCCACGCGTCGTCCACGGCGGATTGATTCCGCAGCGAACCCGACTTTCGGTAGCCACGGCAGGCTCTTCACCGTCGGACTTGTGCGATCTGGTCGAACGACTTCCGCGACCGTCGGTGGTCTTTTGCCAAACACCGGCTCAAGCCGATTTGGTCTACGGTCAACTGAGCGCCGCGCAGATTCCAGTTCATCGCTTTCACGATGGCCTCCCCTCGAGCGAGCGCGCGACGGAGATCCTGCACTTCACCCTGCCCGGACGCCGCGCCGTGATGGTCGCCACCAGTGCGTTTCGGTCTCAATCGGGCATCGCAGGTCTCGACTTCGGTCAGAGTCCGACTCCCGGAGGCCTCGGGCTCGGGTTCGTGCGTCGGGGAGTGCGCTCCTTGGTGCACCTGACCGCGCCCGCTTCCCTCGAACAATATGCGAACGAGCTGAGTCTCCTCACGCGCACGAACCTCGAAGAGGACGAGGGACCGATCGAAGCAGTTCTCTTCTTCGCACCCGAACACGTCCAGCTCAACGACACCTTGCTGTCGAAACTCAGGATCACGGGGGACGCCGTCCGCAGCGTGGTCTCTCGCCTAGCCGTGCGCGACGCGCGACGCCAGAGCTCGACCGGGATCGAGGTGGAAACCCTGGCGGCCCAAACTGGGCTCGGTCGCAAGGCGGTCACTCGCGTGTTGGTGCTCTTGGTCGACAAGGGCGTCATTGCACGGAAAGGACAGGGTTTCGAAGTCTGCTTGGACGACGAGGCGCTGGCGATCGCCGTGACCGATTTGGCACAAGACGTGGATCGCCGCTGTCGCGGCGACGAAGAGCGCCTGCACGAGGTGGTCGACTATGCAGAAGCCATGCAGTGCCGCGTCAGCATGCTGCGAGCACTCCTCGGAGAGACCAACCCCGCCGAGTGCGGCTTGTGCGATGTGTGTGCACCGATGGTCACGCGACGACGCACCTCACAGGAACCGAACACGACGATTCTTCCTCGACGACGCGCAACTGCAAGGACGCTCGAAGCCGGACACAAACCGGACGGAAAGTCTAACGTCGTCTCCACCGCGCCCCGACGATCCCAGCTTGGGTGAACGGCGCACCCGAGTCGTCGTGCTAGCGTGCCCTGGGAGATGGCACCTCGACTCGCACCCGGATCCATCGCAGCTCAGCTGACCCAGCTGGTCGCTGACGAGCTCGACGCGTGCATCGAACTTCTGTCCGACGACACCCCCCAAGGCGTCTCCGGGCGCGTCCACGAGTGCCGGAAGAAGATCAAATGGCTTCGCTCGACCCTGCGTGCGTGCCGGCGCACTCTGTCGAAAGGCGAATACCAGCGAGAAAACCATGCCTTACGCGACGCAGCTCGCCACCTCGCGGGTGCTCGGCGACGGGCTGCCGAGCGGGCGTGTTGCGAAGCGCTTTCTTCTTTTTACGGTGCGCCCCCCTCCGAAGCTGAGCGAATCTTGGACCTCTTGGCTCCGGTCTCCGAGCACCCGAGTGAGATTCGGGAGGAACGCCTTCGTGCCAAGAGCATCATCGCCGAGGTCAGGGGACGCGCCGACCAATGGCTTCCGGGGCACGAGGGCAACGGCCGCTTCGTGCGGGCGATAGCCGACGAATACCGTCGAGCGCGACGGGGCTTCCGAGCTTCCCTCGAGAGCCCCGATCCGAAGACCATCCACGACTGGCGGAAGCACGTGAAGTATCACATGCATCACATCCATCTCCTGCGCGATGCTGCCGACGAGCGCGATCGAGGGGAAGCCCTGACCGAGCTGGCCGAGAGTCTCGGAAGCGCTCATGATCTGGCCGATCTGCGAGCGACCTTGCGCGGCAGTGGCCAGCTCGACGACTTGGGGCGTGCTCGACCGGATGGGATCCATTGGTATCACCTGGTCGACGCGCGGGAGGCCGCCCTTTCCTTGCACGCGCTGCAGCTGGGCTCTCGATTGTTCGATGCCCCCCGGGGGCAGTTTCGTCGCGCCCTGAGCCGTTCGGTCGCAACCTGGAAGAGCTGACATCCAGAGCAGAAACGGGAACGGACGCCGTTCCCGTTTCTGCGATCACCGCGTGGTCCAAAGAACGCGAAGTGGACCGGAAGGTCCCTCCCACGCCCCGCCGGAGATCAGCCGTTCAGACGATCGATCACCGCTTGGGTGAATTCGGTGGTCCCGAGCTCTCCACCCAGATCTTTGGTCTTCTGCCCTTCTTCGAGCGCCTGGTTGTAGGCGTTCTTCACCTTTTCGGCGACGCGGGAGCAACGCTCGTCGTTCCGCGTCTCGGCGAGATGATTGAGCATCATGGTGGCGCTCATCAGCAAGGAGAGCGGGTTGGCGAGATTCTTCCCGGCAATGTCGGGCGCGGAGCCGTGCACGGCCTCGAACACCGCATCTTCATCGCCGATGTTCGCGCCCGGTGCGACTCCGAGGCCTCCGACGAGCCCGGCACAAAGATCGGACACGATGTCACCGTAGAGGTTTTCGCAGAGCAGGATGTCGAACTGGCCGGGGTCCTGCACGATGCGCATCAAAGCGGCATCGATGATGACTTCCTCGTAGTTGATGTTCGGATAGTCGCGCTGATGCACCTTGCGCGCCTCTTCGAGGATCATGCCATCGCTGAGCTTCATGATGTTGGCCTTGTGAAAGACCGAAACCTTCTCGCGCTTGCGGTGCGTCGCGTAGCGGAACGTCCAATGAGAAATGCGGTGACAGGCCGCCCGGGTGGCTACCTTCATCGAAACCACCACGCCGTGAGTGATGAGGTTCTCGATGCCGCTGTACAGGCCTTCGGTGTTTTCCCGCACCACCACGAGATCGACGTTGTCGTAGCGGGTCTTCACTCCCGGGAGACTCCTCACCGGCCGAAGCGCCGCATACAGGTTCAGCTTGCGCCGCAGGGCGACGTTCACTGAGGAAAAGCCGCTTCCAACGGGAGTGGTGCACGGCCCCTTGAGTGCCACATGGTGCTCCCGGACCGCGGCAACCGTCTCCTCGGGTAGAACGTCGTCGTAGCCACGGTCGAGAGCCGTCGTCCCGGCGTACTGGGTTTCGAACTCGAGGGGCGCGTCCGCCGCGAGAAGGATTTTCTTAACGGCATCGCTGACTTCCGTCCCGATGCCGTCTCCAGGAATCAAGACGACTGAGTGCGTGGTCATGACATCTCACCTACTCTAGCTCGTGCAGCAGCTAAAGGTTGCTGGACCGCAAAGCGCGACGCAGCTGAATCCACGGCCCTTCCGCCTCTGCGGAGGGCTGCACGCGATGGACACACTCCCCGCGCCGACGTTTCCGGAGTGTTGCATCCCGGGAGGGCAGCTCGCCCCCGTCAACCACGTTTGGTCGACGGGCGGACACGACCTCGGTGACTGGCGGACGGCTTTCGAAGGCTTGGCCGCCAGGCAGCTTTCGCACCTCGAACGCCCAAAAGAGCCTGCCTGAGGTGCGGCACGCCGCGTGCTCTTGCCGAGCGCATGCACGACGCCGGCGTCGACGTTCCCATCACGGGTCAACACCTCGGTCTTTGCTCGGTCCGCACGGGCACGCTCTCTGGGCTGCGTTTGCAGCCCATCGACGTCGAGGTCGCGAGTCGTCGAGGACCTGCGTTTTTCCAACTCGTCGGGCTCGCAGAAGCCGCGGTTCGCGAAGCGCGTGTTCGTGTCGCAAGCGCCTTGAGCCGTCTGGGAGTCGGACTCGACGAATATGCCCTGACGGTCAGTCTGGCCCCGGCGGACGTTCGAAAGTCGGGAGCCGGGCTCGACCTGGCCATCGCGGTCGCGGTTCTGGGGGCCGTCGGCAAGCTGCCCCACGCGAGCACCAGCGGCTTTTTTCTGGCGGGCGAGCTATCGATCGACGGGATCGTGCGCCCCATTCGGGGGACCCTTCCGCTACTCGAGGGTGCGCGCAATTTGGGGATCACTCAGGCCATCGTGCCCGCGGAAAATGCGCGCGAGGCCGCCTTCTCACCCGGCATCGCGGTGTACGCGGCCGATCGCATCGAGTCCGTGGTGAGTCACTTGGTCGGCAACCGCCCGCTCCCCCGGGTCGAGCCGAGTCACTACGTTCCCAATCTCGACGAGGTGATGCGCGACGTACCGGAGGTCCGCGCGCAATCAACGGCAAAGCGCGCCCTCGAAGTGGCAGCGGCGGGCGGTCACAACTTGATCTTGGCTGGTCCGCCGGGGGCCGGAAAGACGCTCTTGGCCCGGCTCCTGCCCGCTCTCTTGCCTCCCCTCAGCCTCGAAGCGGCCTTGGAGACGACTGCCATCCACAGCGTCGCGGGTTTGGTGGATCCGGAGCGAGGCATCGTCCAGACCCCTCCGTTTCGCGCACCTCATCATACGGTGAGCCAAGCCGGACTCATCGGCGGCGGCTCGATCCCCCGCCCGGGCGAGATCAGTCTCGCTCACAACGGCGTCCTTTTCCTGGACGAACTCACGGAGTTTCGCCGTCACGCGCTCGAAGCCGTGCGTCAGCCCCTCGAGGACGGCGACGTTCGCCTCGTGCGCGCACGCGCCGCAGCCGAGTTTCCAGCACGTCCGCTGGTCATCGGAGCAATGAACCCTTGTCCGTGCGGCTATTTCGGGCACCCACGGCTTCCCTGTCGCTGCTCACCAGACGCCCGTCGACGCTACGTGGGCAAGCTCTCGGGTCCCTTCCTCGATCGGGTCGACCTGCAAATCCTCGTCCCTCCGATTGAGGTTCGAGATCTGACGACCCCAGTGGGAGGCACCGGGGGCGACGAGGTTCGAAGTCGTCTCCGCGCCGCGCGCGAACGAGTCATTCGCGCCCGCACCGCTCAGCGCGAGCGGCGGCAGGCGGGCCTGGTCGCGGCCTCCAAGAATGCCCAGCTGACCCTGCGCGAACTCGAGCGAGTTGCGCAGCCCGACTCCGACGGGTCACGTGTACTCCGAGCCACGACCGAACGTCTCGGTCTCAGTGCGCGCGGCTACGTCCGACTCCTTCGAGTGGCTCGCACGATCGCCGATCTGGAGGAGTCGGAGCACGTACGACTGCCTCACGTGAGCGAAGCCGTTCAGGCGCGGATGCTCACCAGCGCCGGTCTGTCGACGTGATCCACCGGAAAACACCCCGCTTGCGGGACGAGCACAGCGCGCACTCATAGCGCCACCGGCCCTAGCAGAACTCCACGACGCCCCTCGAAATCACTGGGGCGTTCGCTCAGCCAAAGGAAAAGTACATGTCTACGAAAAAAACCATCATCCCCAACGCAAACCGCACGCTGAACCCAAAGACCAACGCTCCCGACACGACTCGCATCGACGACCTCGCCCGCGCGATCAACAAAAGCCATGGCGACGGTGCGGTGATGCGGCTCGGTGAGACAGCCACGGCACCCGTCGCCACCATTCCCACGGGATCCGAAGCGCTGAATCGCGCGCTGGGGATCGGTGGTTACCCACGGGGCCGCATCACGGAGATCTTCGGCCCGGAGTCGAGCGGGAAGACCACCCTCACCTTGCACGCAATTGCCGAAGTGCAGAAGGCGGGTGGAACCGCTGCGTTCATCGACGCCGAGCACGCTTTCGATCCTCGCTACGCGCGGGCGCTCGGCGTGGATCTCGAGAGGCTCCTCGTCTCCCAACCGGATTGCGGAGAACAAGGTCTCGACATCGCGGAATCGCTCGTCGAGTCGGGCTCCGTAGACCTCGTGATCGTCGACTCTGTCGCTGCTCTCGTGCCCAAAGCCGAGATCGCCGGAGAGATGGGCGACCAGCACGTCGGGCTCCACGCCCGCCTGATGAGTCGAGGCGTTCGCAAACTCACCGCGGAGGTGAGTCGCACCAAGACGGCCGTGCTCTTCATCAACCAGCTCCGCATGCGCGTGGGGGTCGTGTTCGGCAACCCAGAAACCACCACAGGCGGGAACGCGCTTCGGTTCTTCTCCAGCGTACGCCTCGACGTACGCCGAATCGGCAAGGTGACCGCGGGCGACACGACCATCGGGAACCGCACGCGGGTGAAGGTCGTCAAGAACAAGTGCGCCCCGCCGTTCCAAGAAGCCGAGTTCGACATCCGCTGGGGTCAAGGCATCGACTCGAGCGGTGAACTTCTGGACTACGCACTCGATCGAGGTGTCTTGGAAAAGAACGGCGCTTACCTGCTGTTCCGAGGCAAGAGCATCGGCCACGGACGCGAGCGCACTCGAGAAGCGCTCCTGGCGGATCAAACGCTGTTGGCTGAGGTGCGCGCTGCGACCGAGGAAGCAGCGACGCCGCGGGCCGCCTGAGGCGAAGGCGACCGGGCGACCGGAACCCCGCGGGGCCGCCTGCCGCGACCGCGAGTGCGGCCCTCGAACGGCGGGTGAGCGGGCGAGCGGCCGCCTCCGGCGGCGAGGCGGCTCGCGCCCCCCGCAACCTCCTCTCGTCGCTTTCGTGCAGCGCAGTCGCAATCCACCGAGGCTTTCCTTCAACGTGCGAAGCGCGGACTTCGCCTCGTCAGTGCCCGTCGCGCGAGGCTTCCCATCGAGTGGAAAACGGCCGCGCCAGGCTTCTCGTCGAATGGACAACGGCCGCGCGCGCAGGAGCGCGGTGGCGACCATTTTTCCGCCCAGCGAGAGGGGTGATTTGACGCTCCCCCCGGACGAAACTCTCCAACCTCACGATAAACCGGGCCCGGAAAGGGATGGAAAGGATGAGAAATTTCACCTGTGAGTGATATATTTGTGCAGCCGCACGAGAGTTTCTTCTCCCTGTGATCAGGAATCGACGACGCAACGATACTGTTCATCCCCTCTTTGCGCGCGTTCGGTGTATGAAGGGATATTGCGCGACCGAGCCTGGGAGACGTTTGATGGTGTTCGACATGTTCACGGGTAGGAATCGGACGTCCCTCGCCCTCGCGGGCGTCCTCACTTTTGCCTGCACAGGGCAACTGGTCGGGTCTGATTTCCAGGCGGGCAACGGCGTCGCAGAAGACGGCAAGAACGGTGCGACGTCGGTGCCCGCCGAAGGTCGCCTTGGTCTAGCGGCGCGCCTCAGCAAGTTCGAGTACCAGAACAGCGTTTTCGACGTACTTGGCGTGTCCCTACTGCCGTCCGAGCTGGAAGCCGCGATGGGGGGCATTCCGGACGATACGGGCGACGGCGTGTTCAAACACCTCGCGGACAATCAGACCAGCGTCGAGCAGCACGCACTGGCCTATTTCCAGGTCGCCCAGGCCGTGGCCCAACGCGTCGACGTGCCGGCGCTGGTCGCCGACATGGGCACGTGCAGTGAGGCAACGCGAGAATGCGGTAGCGCGATCATCCAGGCCGTGGGTCGACGCCTCTACAGGCGACCCCTGGTCGAGCGGGAGATCGACGCGATGCTCACGGTTTACGACGCGGCACTCGCGGAGCAGTTGGCTCACGTCGAAGCCACGCGTTGGTCGATCATGGCACTGCTCCAAGCACCCCAATTCTTGTTTCGGATGGACGACGAGACGCGGGGTGAGGCCGAAGTGCTGCGCGAATTGGACGGCTACGAGGTCGCGGCGAAGCTCGCGTCATTCTTGTGGGTGAGTGTCCCCGACGAAGAACTGCTCACTGCCGCCGCAAGCGATAGCTTGCTCGACGAGAACAATCTCGAAGCGCAGGTAGTGCGCATGCTCGCTGACCCGAAGGCTCGACGCTTCACCGAAGTCTTCGCGATCGACTTCAGCCGGGCGCGCTTTGCCTCGTTCGACGGGTCTACGGACGAAGACCGCGCGGCTCTGAACGAATCCATCGTCGCGACCTTTCAGGATCACTTCTGGACTCGAGAAGCGAGCGTCGCCGACCTATTTCTGACGACCCGCTTCGTCGTCAACCCGACCACCGCGGAGCTTCTCGGGATCGAGACAACGGGATCGGGTCTCGAGACGGTGGACGTCAGCGAACTGTCGCACCGCGTCGGCGTGATGTCCCATCCGGCCATGATCGCCGGTATGGGGGACCGCGCCGTGGGTTCCTTCGTCAATCGAGGGAAGTACCTGATGGAGCGCCTCCTGTGCCGGCACCCGACCGCGTTCCCGGCGAACATCACTTCCGAGATCGAGCAGTTCAACGCCGACACGACCGGCTTGAACGAGCACGAGCGGTCGGCAATTCGAATGACGCGAGACGAGTGTTGGTTCTGCCACCGTCAGTTCGAGCCTCTGGCGTTCGGATTTTCGCGTTTCGATGGTGCGGGCCGTTACGTGGGTGACACGGATGCAGACGGCAAGCCTCTGCCGCTCGACGGTTGGGTACCGACCACGGGCGCGGGCGGCCCCGAGTACACGGACGTCGCAAGTTATATGGAAATCTTGGCAACCGACTCGGTCGTGCAGGAATGTATGACCGAACACTTCATCGACTTCGCAACCGCAAGGATTGGCGACGCACAGGGGAGCGCGGAGGCCGAGCAGGTGGGCGAGGAGTACCTGGCTGGAGGCGGCACCCTTTCCTCCATGGTGCTTGCGGTCGTCAAGAGCACACT
>JBNKGC010000134.1:0-15931 GCA_050289625.1 Polyangiaceae bacterium
GCGGCTTCGCCGCGACGACGAGGGGGGCGGGGCCGCCCCCCTAAAAAAAGAGACTACCCCACTCGCGCGAGAGCAATCAGCCCGAAGACCGTGAAGCCCAGCGCTACGCAAAGGAGTGCCAGCACCAGCCGATAGCGCGGCAGGCGCAGGTCGAGCACCCCATCGGACGCCCCGGCTTCCCGCAGCCGTCGGTCGAGCTCCTCTCCCGCCCGTCGTACGCGCCCGGCCAGTAGCGTCACCGCAAGTACCGTCGCGAGGAAGCAATACAGTCCCACGAGCCACTGGACACGGCGCAGCCGCTTTCGTTCGCGACGCTCGCCGAGGGGGGCGCCGTCAAGCAAGGACGCGTCGAGCGCGTCGAACGTTCGTGCTTGATCGCCCAGCGGCCAACCGACGGTGCTCGGAGAACGACCATCCGGACTCGTGGAGACGACGAGCCACGTCGACTTCGTCTCGCCTTCCCTTCCGGGAACGACCGCATCGAGACCCGAAGGGAAAGCCAGCACCCCGACCGAGCTTCCTTTCGGACCCGGTGCGAGCGCCACCGCGCCGCTGCCGAGACGTTCGGTCCGGCTCACCCACGTGAGAAACGCACGCGCTCGGGGCACCGGCGACTGGATGGAGACCTTCCCATTGCGGAGTTCCGCGCGAAGCGCCCCCGGGACCACCGGCAAGGTCGAGTACCAGCGCCCCTGAACCAGGTCGTCGCCCCCTCGACGAGCCGTGACTCCGAGCGCGACATAATGCTGCTCCGGCGTCGCCCTCAGCCTGGCGCGTCCCGCCGAGTCGGTGCGAAGGGTCGTCGAGTCGACAAACATTCCTTCCGGTTCGAAGCGAAGTTCGACCCCCGAGGCTGGTTCGGCGCCTTCCCGTACCGTGAGCTCGATGACACTCGAAAACGGAACGGCCATCACTCCGCCTCGCACCCACGCCCGGATCGCGAGCGCGCCTTCGGTGCGTCCCTCGATCGACCCGCCCTGCCGTCGAGCCGCCGCTTGCCACCGCGATCGCGGAAGTTCCGGCGCCCCTTCCGCCAGGGGTTGATCGCTGCCTTCGGACGTGATGACGACATGCAGACCGTCGGCACCAGGCGGTCGCTTCAGAACGACGTCCAGCCACCCCTCGGGGCCGGTCGTTCCCCGAAAGGCGGTCGTGTGATCGCCCGAGTGCCAGCTCACCCGCAAGGGGCGTCCCTCGACGGGGCTATCGAACTCGCCGCGGCGTTCGAGGAGCTGAACCCGCCCGGTCCATGGCCCCGCGCCGTCGGTCGGGCCCCCGTAGAGGCGGGCAAACGCGTAAGGGCGCTCGGCCCCCCCTACCAGAAGCGCGAAGCCCACCACGGTGACCGTGAGCGGCGCCAACGCATAGAGCAGAAACGAGCTACCGAGGGGCGAAGCTCCCCAACTTTCGCGTTTCGGCACCGGGCGAGTCTACAGCGTGGGCACGGCGAAGTCCGACTCGCGACGCTCCGAGTCGCCTGTTTGACGCGGCGAGCCCGGGCACCTTTCGGCGAGGCGTTGATGCCTCTAGGCTCCGCGACCCGATGGCGCAGAAGAAGAAGGCTCGAACCACCAAGAAAAAGACACCCAAACGGCAAACGGAACGACGCTTTGCCGCGAACAAGACCTACATCGAGCCGTGGGTCGGCTGGGTCGGCATCGTCGGAGCTCTCCTGCTCGGCGCTGGGGTATTCGGTCTGTGGATCAAGGACCCGCCCCTGAGCTACGCGTCGTACCTCGTCGCGGCGGGTGGTTTGGGGCTCGGCGTCTCCCTGTGGTTCGCTCAACCCAGCATCACCGCCGTCTTCGTGGGGGATGCCGGGGTTGCCGTCGAAAAAGGCAACGAGATCTCCCGCTTGGTTTGGTGTGACATCGACAAGATCCGCATGGCGAATCACGATCTCGTCGTCACCGGCAAGGGCACGACCATTCCCCTGTCCATTCGAGCCCACCAGAAAGCAGCCGCGTGGCTGCTCAAGGAGGCCGCCGAGCGCGTCCCGGAGATCCTCGACGTGCCGACGACCATCGTGCAGGCGCTACCCCAGCCGAAGGCCGGCGATGGATATCGGCAGGAGATCGAAGACGCTCAGGTCGCGGGTCGCCGGTGCGCCGAGAGCGACCGTGTGCTCACCCTCGAGAGCGACGCACGCATCTGCCCCAAGTGCGGTCAGGTCTATCACAAAGACAGCGTGCCGCAGGACTGCTTGCACTGCGGCCAAAGCTTGACCGGCCGTACGCTCGTCGCCTGACTTCGAGCGCACCGGGCGCCTTCCGCGCGTGGCACTCAACTCGAACGGATCTCAGCCGCTCATCAAGCAGGCTCGGCCGGTGGCTTTCCGCCGGGTGAAGCGACCCCTTCGAAGCACTTCTTTCGCGGGCACGTGCGCGAGCCTACGAACCCAAGACCTACGAACCAACCCACGAAAACCAGAGGAGCGACCATGCAGTTTCCCGAAATCGACGTGCCCGGAAGTGGGCAGCTTTACGCCCGACTCAAGACGACCCAGGGCCCCATCGTGGTCCAGCTCGAAGAGCAACGCGCTCCCAACACGGTGAAGAACTTCGTCGGCCTGGCCACGGGAACCATCGATTGGAAGGACCCGCTCGACGGCAGCTCCAAGAAGGGCGAGCCCCTCTACGTGGGAGTGAAATTCCACCGAGTGATCCCTGGCTTCATGATCCAGGTGGGCGACCCGCTCAGCCGGACCGATGATCCTCGGGCGGCCGCTCGTTGGGGAACGGGTGGTCCGGGATACCGCTTCGATGACGAGTTCCACCCGGAGCTGCGGCACAGCCGTCCCGGGATCCTCTCGATGGCCAACGCCGGCCCCGGGACGAACGGATCGCAGTTCTTCATCACGGAGGGACCGACCCCGCATCTCGACGGGCGTCACTCGGTGTTCGGGCACGTGGTCGCCGGCCAGGATGTGGTCAACGCCATCGCCATGGTCCCCACCGGGCGCAACGATCGGCCCCACGAGAACCAAGCTATCGAGGCCATCGAGCTATTTCGAAGCGAATCGACGCCGACCGAATGAAGAAAGCCTCCGCGTCGAGCCCGGCGCGGACGGACGAAGGACACTCGGGGTCGTCCCTCGGGTGTCCTTTTTTCGTTTCTCGGGGCGCCTCACCCGGAGAGACGGCTCAGCTGACGCCCAGCCCTTTCTTTAGAGCCCCCGCTTCTCGAAGCTGTTTCTGCTCGCTGTAGCGGTGAGTGAGCCGTTCGGAGCGATCGCGCAGGAGCACGGTAAATCGGAACAGCTCCTCCATCACGTCGACAACCCGATCGCGGTAACTCGAGGGCTTCATCCGCCCCGCGTCGTCGAATTCCTGCCATGCCTTGGGGATGGACGACTGGTTGGGAATCGTCACCATGCGCATCCAGCGGCCCAGGATCCGCATCTGCCCGACCGCGTTGAACGACTGCGACCCGCCCGACACCTGAAGAACGGCAAGGCACCGTCCTTGAGTCGGGCGCACCGCACCTTCCGAGAGAGGCAGCCAATCGATCTGATTTTTGAAGGCCGCCGTCATGCTCCCGTGCTGTTCGGGGGAGACCCAAACGTGCGCCTCGGACCAAACGGAAAGCTCACGCAACCGAACCACCTCGGGGTGATCATTGCTCGTTCGGTCGAACACCGGGAGCTGGTGAGGGCGAAACATTCGTACCTCCGCCCCAAACCGCTCGAGCACCCGGGAGCACTCCTCGGCCAGATAGCGGCTGTAGCTCTTTTCTCGGAGCGAGCCGTAGAGCACGAGAATGCGCGGCGAGTGGGTCGAACCGGTCACGTCGAGCTCCTGGAGCACGCTCGCGACGGAATGCGGAGGCAAGTCGTCGTCGATGAAACTCAACCTGCCCCACCCATTTTCTGCGCCTCGCGAAAAGCCCACAACAGCTCGGTCGCGATCTGGCGACTTCGCTCTTCGTAGCGAGCCGACTCCTCCGCGGTGCCGTCGGCGATCTTGGGATCCTCGTACGGGATCGAAAGACGCGGCGCGGCGCCGGGGATCACCGGACAGTTCTGATCGGCGTCCGTGCAAGTCATCACGGCGCAGAAGTCGGCGGTCGGGTTCTCCGGGTGGTCGAAGGTCTTGGAGAAGCACACGAGCGGTGGGGCATCGTCGGAATAACGAAGCTCGTAGCGAGGGTTGTCTCCCGCGCCGGCCTCGACTCTGAATCCGACCGAGCGCAATGCCTGGACGACGCTCGGATAAACCGCAGTCGCCTCGGTGCCCCCCGAGAAGCTGACGACATCGGTCACTCCGACGTAGTCGGCGACGACCTTCCCCCAGATCTGACCGAGGTGGCTTCGCCTCGAGTTGTGGGTGCAGATGAAATGCAGGGCAATCGGTCCATGGCCCTGCCTCTCCCGAAGCCAGCGAGCCAGGGGTTCGAGCTGCCGAGCGCGCTCGCCGCTCACCGTAGGGAGGGCGGCTTCACAGGAGGCGAGGAATTTCTGAATGGTCGGAAACATGCGGGTGGACTCTACGGCGACAAGTCTCTTTGATGACGGTCAGCGCCGGCGATGCTACTACTCGGCGGCCTGAGCGGGCGCCGCCGGGGCCTTTTTCGTGCCCCGCCCTAGCACCTTCACCTGGTCGCTTTCGATTTGAAGCACCTCGGTCGGTCCCCCATAGTAGCGGGACATCCCGACGTCGATGCGCCAGATCTTGTCGCCGCAGCTCGGGCTGATGCCCCCCTTCTGCACGTTGTGTCCGATGACCATGCGCTTGGCCTTCAGCCTTTGGAGCGCTCGGTCCAGCACCTCGCACGATCGCGTTCCGAGCTCCGGGTCGCCGTACACTCGCGTCCAGACCGGGCCTTCGGGATCCAGGATGAGTCGAGGAGGCCGCGGTTCGTCGCCGCGCATCCATGCCGCCGTTTCGGCATTCAGGCGCTCGAGACCGAAGTCCACGTGCGGAGCGCGTACTCCCGCGTGGGCAAAGACCGTATCGCCCACGAGGACCACGACCGGTCGGGTCGAAAGCAGACGAGCGAACTGACCCCCGGGAAGGAACGCGGCTGCTCGACCCGAAAGCTCACTGGGATATCGCGACGCCATCGGCGAACGGGGGGATGCGTCGTCGAATGCGTGGAGAGCCCCCCGCGTCACGTATCGAAAGTCCCCCGTCACGTTCATCGTCTCGTGATTGCCGTTCAGAACGAGCAGCCGCCCACCGCTGGCCTTGGCTTCCCTTTGCAAGCGTTCCAGAAGCTCCAAAATCGCGCGCTCGTCGTCACCCCGATCGAGCTGATCACCGGTCTGCACAACCACGAGTTTGCCCCCGACCCACCGATCCTGGTCGTCGATGGCACCACCGAGGCGAAGCGCGGCGCGAGTGGCCCGAAGGTCGCCGTGGACGTCGCCGATCGCGACCAGTCGCTCGGGCGCTGGGAAGCGCGACTCCACGCTGGGCAGCGCGGCGGGTTTTTCGGCCTTCCCTGGTTGGGGTGAGCCTTCGGCCGAGTCACTCGCCTTCGCTGCCGCTTCTTTCGGCACGCTCGGCGCACCGGATGGTGAGGTCTGGCCCTTGTTTCGCTGAGCGCCGGAGTCGCACGAAGCTGTGCAGGCGAAAAGGAGCGCGAGCCAGGGGACCAGTGCGCGTCGAAAAATCATGCGCAGTACGCTACCTCAACCGGGAGCGCGCACGACATGTACCTCGACGAGAGGTCGGATCCCGCAGAGCTCGGCCACTTCCCGCCGCACGGTCGTGCGCACCTGCTCGTCGAGGACGTCGAGCCGGTACTTGCGCGACCGCTCCACGACGAGTGACACGGCCCGTTCGACGGCGGCCAGCGCTCCATTTCGGCGATCCAGCTCGGGGACCCCGCGTGTCGATACCCGGGGAGGAGCCAACAGGCGCCGTTCGCGATCGAGAACGATGGTGACGAGCGCCACACCGTAGCGCGCCATCTCGGCTCGTCGCCGCTTCGTGGGTTCGTCCAGAACGCTCCCGCCCCACGCAATGCAGACGGCGCCGTGCTCGACGGGCGACTCGGGCCGCAGGGGCCCCGCTCGGTCCACCAGAACCGGCGTCCCGTTCTCGACCACTGCCGTGTGCTCCACCCCGCACTTTCGCGCGAGCTCTTCGTGTCGCATCAGGTGATGAAGCGTGCCGTGCACCGGGAGGAAGGCATCCGGTCGCGTCCATTCGAGCATCTGCTCTTGCTCGGCGCGGCTCGCATGACCACTGGTGTGCACGTCGGGATCCGACACCCGGGTGTGCATCACCACCCCGAGCCGAAGCAGATCGTTCATCATCTCGAAGACCGCGCGGTCGTTGCCCGGAATGATTCGCGACGAAAAAATCACCACGTCGGCGGGATCGAGTTTCAGATTGGGATGGGACATCGAAGCCAGGCGCCGCATCGCCGATCCCCATTCGGCTTGGCTCCCGCCCGCCAGGGCGAGCACGCGATCGCGAGGTAGCGAAGCGACGAGCTCGGGGGGCACGACGAGATCGCTTTTCCAGTGGAGTCGCTCGATTTCGCGGGCCGCCTCACTTTGATTGATGAGGCTCCTGCCCAGAAGGCAGATCCGTCGCCCTGTGCGCTCGGCGATTTCTCCGAGCATCTTCAGGCGGTGCACGTTGCTGGCGAACAGGGACACCACCACGCGCCCTGGTGCCCCCTCGATGAGGCGTTCGAGCCCCCGTCCGACGTCCGCCTCGGACACCGCACGGTTCGGAACGTCCACGTTCGTGCTGTCGCTCAGGAGCAGGCGAATCCCCTCACGACCCAGCGCGCGAAAGCGCGCCTCGTCGATGGGTTCACCAGCGGGTTGGGAGGGGTCCAGATCGAAGTCCCCGGTGTGCAGCAGAGTGCCCGCTCGGGTTCGCAGGGCAAGAGCGGTCGCATCCACGATCGAGTGCGAAACGTGGATCGGCTCGATCGAAAACGGACCGACGTCGTAGCTGCGCCCCGGCTCCACTTCTCTCAAAACGCTCGCATCGAGCTCGTGCTCTTCGAACCGCCGAGCGACGAGCTGCATCGCGTGGGGCGGACCGAACACGGGAACGTCTCGATCGAACGTCTGGAGCAAGTAGGGCAGCGCTCCGATGTGGTCCTCGTGCCCGTGCGTGATGAACACGCCGCAGACCCGCTGCCCCCGTTGTTCGAGCCAGGAAAAGTCCGGGCGGATGAGTTGGACGCCGACGTCGTCGTGGGGGAACGTCGTACCGCAGTCGATCACCACGATGCCGTCCTGCTGCTCGACCGCCAGGCAGTTCATGCCGATTTCCCCGAGCCCTCCGAGGGGAACCAAGCGAACGGTGGTCGACGAAAGCTCTTGCACCGCTGGTTTCATAGCTCGCTCGAGTAGCGCCGGAAAGCCGCACCCTCGGGGCAAAGCCGAAGCGCAAGACCGAGGCGCCGGAACCTAGCGTGGGCGGTGCGCCGGAGGTAGGGTCCGACCAGGCTTGGAATCAGCGAGGTAGCCCACGTGTCGGACGTGAAAGTAGTCTCCCCCGAAGAGACCCAGGAGCTCCTGGATCAAGGATATACCTACGTGGACGTGCGCAGCGAACCCGAGTTCGAGGCAGGCCACGTGCCAGGCGCAGTCAACGTACCCCTCAAACACCGGACGCCCCAAGGCATGGCGGACAATCCCGAATTTCTGTCCGTGATGAGCACTGCGTTTTCGAAGGACGACAAGCTCGTCGTGGCCTGCAAGATGGGAGGCCGTTCGCGCGCCGCCTGTCAGTTGCTGGCGGGAGCCGGGTTTACCGAGCTCGTGGACATGGGCGCTGGATTCGATGGGAAGCGTGACGCCTTTGGTCGTGCCATCCCCGGGTGGAACGCCGAGGGACGACCCGTCGAAACGGGAGCCCCTGCCGGGCAGTCCTACGCGGACATCAAGCAGCGAGGCTGAGGCGGACAGGGACTCACTTGCCGCGATTGCCCGCTCGCTCGTAGTCGGCAGCCGCCCTCTCGATCACGTCGAGGTCACGCGCGGCGCGCTCCGCCTCGGCAACCAGGGTTGGTGTGAACAGCGTGAGTCCCCAAATGCCGTTCGGCCTGCGACGGAATGCGTATCGAGTTCCTCGCGCGGTCACGACGGTGGCGCGCTCGCCCGCCATTTCCACGCGGTCGATTCCGGACATGTCTTTTCTCATCCGCTCTAGAAAACCTCGGTCCCGAGCGTAGACCGCGAACAGATCCTTGCCGTGTTCGGCCGCGGCGGCCGGCCCGTACTCCTGCTCGAGCCGTTTGCGCTCGTCTTCCGGGTAGGATGAGCGAACCCGCTCCAGCGCCTTTTTGCGGTAATCGCGGATGGTGAAGGCCGCGTGCTGCGCCGGCTCTTCGAGATAGGCAAAGAACTCCTCTGGCCTCCCTCGATTGACCGCGGTGACCACCCGCAGATACGCGCCTTCTGGTGTCCGATCGCTTGGGTAGGTGAGCCAGGCCCAGGCAAACCACCCGAGGGGCACTGCCACTGCGAGGGCAAAAATCCACCAGGCCAAGCGCCTCGGAACGCGCGAGCGGTCGCGCGCAGGCGCCTGGGGAGCGCCGGAAGCCGATTGCGGAGGGGTCATGCCCACGACATATCGCTCGACGATCGTAGAAAACAAGAGCCGCTTCTTGTGCGACCTCCTCGACCGGGCTAGCGAAGCCCCCCGTGTGGCAGGGTGCGCATGTTGCCGTGATCGTCCCCGCGTACGCCGAAGAAGAGCTGATCGGTGTCACGCTCGAAGCGATTCCGTCGTTCGTCGACCACGTGATCGTGGTCGACGATGCGAGCCCCGACGACACGGCCTCGGTAGTACGCCGTGCAGCTGACAGGCGCGTCACCCTGGTTCGGCACGAGGTGAATTCCGGTGTCGGCGCCGCCCTCGCGACCGGCTACCAAAAGGCCCTTGAATCGGGCTGTGACGTCATCGTCGTCATGGCGGGAGACAACCAGATGGATCCCGCGGATCTGCCCGTGCTACTCGAACCGATCAGCCGGAGACGGGCCGACTACGTCAAGGGCAATCGCTTCGTCCACGTCGCGTTCCGCGACATGCCCCGGACACGTCGTATCGCTGGAAAGGTGCTGGCCAAGCTCACCAACCTTGCATCCGGGCTCAGCATCGACGACAGCCAGTGTGGCTACACCGCGCTCTCCGCCCAGGCCGCCCGAGCGATCCCGTGGGCAGAACTCTGGCCGCGTTACGGCTACCCGAACGACCTTTTGATCTTACTGGGGTCGCGGGGTTTTCGCGTCCAGGAGGTCCCCGTCCGCCCGATCTACGCCAAGGAAAAAAGTGGAGTTCGCCCCTGGCATGCACTCACGGTGGCGGGGGTCATCTTGCGGCGCTCCCTGTTGGAAAAGAAGCGGCCCTCGCGCCGTCCACAAGCGCTCCGAAACTCGTAGCGATGACCGCTTGCGGTGACCGCCGAAAACAACCCGGAGACCCTCTCGCGCCGGAATCTAGCTGCCGCCAGGCTCGCTTGGTAGCAGTGCTTCGGGAATCACGAGCGTCGGATCGAACCGACAGCTCATCGGGCGCGCATACACATGACGCTCCCACCGACTACTCTGTTCTTCTCGGAAGACCCAGGAGTGCGGCAAGTCATCCACGGGGATGATGGCTCGAAGGCTCTCCCCCGGGTTCTTCTGAGGAGCAAGGGCTTCGAGAGCGGCAGCGCAGGGGGAGTCGACGGTGCCGTGAAGCACCGCCCGCGCGGTGAGCAACGCCACCGGAGGCTCCACGGAGTGCGAGACCAAGACGGGATGCGGCGCCGCCGGAAAGAGCGGTGCGACGAATCGGGGTGTCGAGCCTCGGACAGCAGCCTCACAAGGCACGGGAGGATCGGCCAGGTTCGGCTGCAGCGGCACGGCGATCGGAGATGAAAACACCTGCCCGTCGCCGTCGAGCGGAAGCACGTACGCCCGGGCCCAAGCTCCGTCGGGAGTGGCCTGCACCACACCGAATCCTGGATGCGTGCCGGTGTAGGCGATGTTGAAGGCCTGCACGATTCCCACTCGGGTCGGTTCGGGAGCTCCGAGGGTAAATGCGCGGAAAGCCCAGTCCGCGTTCCGCTCGGCGCGCACCAAGAACGGACCGTCATCCAGGATACGCAGGGGCGCGTCGGCAGGGCCAACCCGCACCATTTCCGAACGCCCCCGATTTCCCAGCATCTTGGGCCACGGCACCTCGGGGATCTCGCGCACCGCTCCGGCCTTCACGTAGTAGGTCGGCTGACGATCGGCTTCCTCGTGGTGGAGGCGCACGTAGGCGCCCTTGCCAGCCACGCTGACCAACGCTGGCAGGGCCCGGTGGGTCTTCGCCGCTCGGCTCTCGAAGTCGCCGGGGACGAAATCGAACTGCCCCGGCACGCTTGCACGCCCAATGTCGTCCTCGAAGCGGTTGTCCCAAGCGACTTCGACGTGGGTGATCTGGCGCTCTCCCCGCGATACCTGAGGTACGCGGTACCGGATAGCCACGCTGCCCTCGATCTGTTCGAGAACGTCGAAGGCGTAGCGCGTCGGCTCAGTCACGGGGGCAAGGAGCTCTCGCTCCCTCGCTTCCGGAGCCGCTCCCTCGACGTGAAGTACCCAGGCCGCCGCCGTTTCCGGGTCGGACCCCAAGGCGAACCACCTGGTCTTCCCGATGGAAGCATCGCCCGCTCGGGGGGCAGTGCTTACCCCTCGAAGGAGCTGCCAGTCTTCGCCGACGAGGGTGCACGCAATGGGGGTCTTGCGTGAGCCCGGACGGTGCCCCTCCGTCGCGGGCACCTCGAACGTCGGCAGCGCTCCTTCTGAAGCTCCCTCCCAACCGATGCGCGAGAGAACGTCACCGATCACACACGCGTCCGACCCGCAGACGAGCGGCACGTTGCAGTCACTGGTGCGGGTGGATTCGTCGCAAAGCTTGCGGGGCAAAGGGAGGAGGCGAAAGCTGGCACCGCCATCGACCGACTCCCACACGGACCGACTGGCGACGTCGATCGCCAGCACTTTGCGCCCATGCGCGGAAACCGAGTCCGCCTCCGGCGGAGGTTCCGACGACGTCAGCACCCGACCCACCGCATCGGTCGTCGCCAGATGAATGCCGCGCCGCGTGTGCCGTTCGATGGACACCGTCCCCGCCTGCCCGATCCCGAGGCGGAGCGCACGGTCTTCCGGGACTTCTTCTGCGTCGAACACGCGAAGGCCCTCGCCGAGTGCGTCGGAAAGGTCGGTGGGTTCCAGCGCGATCTGGCCCGGGGCGCCATGGTAGAGGGTTAGGCGAAAGTCCTTGTCTCGCCGCCCGAGGACATACGCACTTCCGTCGACACCGAGAGCGAGCGCCCGGGGTTGCCCGAGCCCGGGCGTCGGCACCGACGCAAGCTCGGGCTCCTTGGGTGCGAGTTGGTAGGTGCCGCGCGGAGCGCAGCCTTTCGCCGTGAGATGCGGCGGGCATAGGCCCCCCAGGAGAATTTCACCGCGAGGTCCAACGGCGATCTGGACGAGACCGATGATCCCCCGGAGCTTGGCGAGCCGTCGCTCGAAGGTCTTTCCAGCGTCCTGACTGATCCAGAGCGACAGCGGGGTCGAGCGCTGCTCGCCCTGCGAAGCTGCGCAGACCAGCGCTACGAAATCACCCCGTCGAGCGAGCCGCACCGTGAGACAGTCGGAAAGCTCGGACACCTCCTCGGTTTCGAGCCGCTCACCCAGGCGACCCGAGACGCGGACCCAGCCTCGTTCCCCCGTCTTGCCGCGCCGCGCAAGCTCGAGGTAGTCGAGTCCCTCCAGGACCGCGTTCCCTGCTTCGAGGGCAGCTGCATCCGGACTCGCTCCGGCGTTCATCTCGATGTCCCGGGTGGTTTCCGGCAATCGGGGCAGCGGAACGAACGCGTCGTTTTCGAAGCGCTCCGCGCCCAAAATGCCATCCACCACGACACTCCCCCGCCCATCGACCAGAAGCCGCTTGGCTCCACGAGGCGCGAGGGTCGAGTTCTCCCAGGTGCTGCCTCCATCTGTCGTGACGAGCCAGCGTTCGGGGACGGCCAAGGCCAAACCCGCGCCTCCGCGCGCCAAACCAACCGAGACCACGTGGGCTGAGGGAGCAGAGGCCCGGCGCCAGGACTTCCCCCAGTCGAAGCCCGACCAGAGGCTGCCATCCCGCGCGGCGGCCGCGATAGTCGTCCCCTGAAGGCTCACCGAGACGAACGATTCGGGTGCCGGTCGAATGGTCACGAACGATCCCAAAGGGGTGTCGGCCAGGTACACGTGTCCGGAGCGACCGAGGAAGGCGTACTGCTCCTCGGTGCGCCCGACGCCCACGAGCGGCTCCGGCGCTGCGAACGCCGCGCCCTCTGGATCTCCCCCCTCCTGCACCAGCCAGCGCTCGCCCGAGTCACCCACGTAGAGGGACCGCTCGCCACCGAGACGCAGGCGGGCACGCATCGTCGCCATGCCGCTCGGGTGCAGGTACCAACGCGCCCCGACGTCTGCCGCCACGCGCCCCTCGGTCACCACGAGCGGCGGCCGGCTGCGCACCGGCTCGGTCGCAGGTGTGCATGCGACACCGCTCGCCAACGCCCATGCGGCGACTCCCCGCGCTCGCAGCCTCACGACCCGTTGTCTAGCTCGGCCGGGCGCCGCAAAAAAGCGCTGTCTCACGAACCCAGGCTCGAGGCGCGCGGAGGCCAACGTGCCGCGAGAGGAAGACTCCCCGTCGCACCGGCCGCCGAGCGCGAGGTCGCGCGCCGAAGGCAGACTCCCAATTTTGGGGCGCACTTCGGCGCGTAGGCGTGCCTCGGAACCGCAGGCACGCCCTCGAGAGGACCTTCAGCCGCTGACCAGATCGAGGAGCTTCTGCTTCGTGGTCAAGCCGACGTGCTGCGCCGCCCGCTCACCGTTTTTGAACACCATGATCGTGGGGACGCCGCGAACGCCGAACTTCCCGGCCGTGAGCGGGGCTTCGTCGATGTCCAACTTGCCCACCACCGCCTTGCCATCCAGCTCCTCCGCCACCTGGTCGATGATCGGAGCGAGCGCGCGGCAGGGTCCGCACCAGGTGGCCGTGAAATCGACCACGACGGGCTGACCCGACTTCAGCACCTCGTCGTCGAAATTCAGATCGTTGAAGACTTTGACTTTCTCTGATGCCATGGGGATTGAAACATAATGCCACACCCCTGAGTCGCAAGAGGAACGCCTTTTCTGCGACCCCGCCCGGGGTGGTCGCGCTGGGGGCTGGCCCCAGCGGTCACCGGAGTGGAGGGTGGCGAAAGATCGACCCTGAAGGGTTTGCCCGAGGCCTGCCAGGTGCTCAAGTGGGTGCTCAAGTGGGTGCCCACCCGGACCCCGCAGGACCCGAGGGAACGAACCGCGACGGATGAAACGGGAAGAACACCATGTGCTCGAAACCGCCTCGGGCCTCGTCCCTGAGGCATGGGGAGAGTCGTGGTCTGCGAACGGAGCGATCGAGGCACTCGAGCCGCTCCTCATCGCGGCCCGTCGCAAACGCCTGAAGTCAGGTGCTGTCCCGCCGCATGACGGCCGTCACCGTCCCCCATCCGGAGATGATGAGGGCAGTCGCTGCCCGTCCGCGCTCGGGCGCTTCGGATGACAGTCCCGACGCCCTGTATTACCGTGCCCCCGGCTGAAGCCGCCCTGGTTTGGCCAAATGACGTACATGCCGGAGACAAATTGGCCTCGACGGTGATCGGAACCGAGCTTTTGATCGAGGGTGACCTGAAGAGCACGGAGGACGTGCTCGTGGAAGGAACCGTTCGCGGGCGTGTCACGTCCGAGGCGCGAGTCGAGCTCAGTTCGAGCGCTACCGTGGGGTCCGAGGTCAGTGGCACCACCGTGAGCGTGGCTGGAACCGTCTCGGGCAACGTGTCCGCAACCGAACGAGTCGACCTGCAGGCAGGCGGTCGCCTCACCGGTGATGTGCGTTCGCCGAGGCTGACGATTGCCGACGGGGCAACGTTCCGCGGCAAAGTCGACATGGACGTCTGAACCGGGCGGGGCACGCGGAGAGAAATGGCACGAGCATCCACCATCGGACCAAACACTACGGTTCTGGGCAACATCTCTGGGGGCGGCGACTTGGAGATCCTTGGTCGTGTCCAGGGCGACATCGACCTCGACGGCACCGTTCAGGTCGGGAATGGCGGACGAGTCTTCGGATCGATCCGCGCCCGAGAGATCCGAATCGCCGGGCAAGTCGAGGGGGACCTCAGCGCCGCGTCCGCCGTGTTCGTCGAGAGTGGAGCGAACCTTTGCGGTGATCTCTCCGCACAACGGATCGCCATTGCGGAGGGGGCTCGCGTCCGGGGTGCAATCGCGACCCTCGACGCCGAAGTCGAGGATACCGAGTCCGTACCTTCTGCCGAGCCCCCGGTGACCGACTCGATGGAGGAGCGGCCCGAGCAGCGGCGACGCCGTGAGCGGAGACGACGCAAGGACCGACGCAGCTCGGCACCTCTGCACGATGAACCGGCGCCCCGTCGGGAGCCCGACACCCGGACGAGTTCGACGCCAGAAGCTGCGGCTCCTTCGCCGGCGCCGGCGCTCGAAAAGCGCCGCCCCCCCGCTCCAGTGGTGCCTGCCCTATCCAAGGGAGCTCGTGGTCGCCGTCGCCCGGGTCGAGGAGATGCGGCGGACTGAATCAGCGAGATCCGGGGTGCCTGGAACAGGAGAAGACGACTTTGGACGATAGCAAGCGGAGTCGGTTGGTCGAGCTCTTGACCGAGCGAAGCTTCGAACGGAGGAAGGTCACCCTCGCGTCAGGACGCGAGAGTAACTTCTTCGTGGACTGCAAACAGACGGCGCTCACCGCCGAGGGACATGCCCTCATCGGTGAGTTGATGCTCGACGCCACCGACGAGCTGGGCGGCTGTGACGCCGTGGGCGGCGTGGAACTCGGCGGGTGCTCCCTGGCGAGCTCCGTATCGCTGATCAGCTTCCAGCGAGGCCGTCCCCTCCCCGCGCTCTACGTGCGCAAGGCCCGCAAGGATCATGGCACGGCCAAAATGATCGAGGGAGACAAGTCCCTGAGGCCGGGGCTCCGCGTCGCGCTCCTGGAGGACGTCGTGACGACGGGAGGTTCGAGCCTGAAGGCAGTGGAGATCCTGCGCGAGGCCGGGACCGAAGTCGTCGGAATCGTCGCGCTCGTCGACCGGCTCGAAGGCGGTGCCGAAGCGATCCGCGACGCGGGTGTGAAGCTCGTCAGCCTGACTACCCGGCGCGACTTCATGGACGACTGATCGCCGAAAGGGTTAGCCTGAGCAAACGATGGGGCGCCGAACCAAGCATTTCAGGACGCTGACCACGGCGGCAGTCACCCTGATGGCTTCGCCCCTCATGGCCGCCCCGGCAAGAGAAAACCCCGTCGCCACGGCCTCGAGCCCAGCCGCTCGCGCGCCCACGCGAGCCGAAGTCGAGGCCTTCCTCGATTCACGCGCCCTGCCGAAGACCGGTTCGTTCGCGGATCGCCCCGTCCCGCGTGAGGAGGTTCCTCCCCCACCCCCGAGAAAGCGCGGGCTGGTGGTGGAGGGTACGATGGGAGCGCTGTTTCAATTGGGCGCGCTCCGCCATGTGTCCCCCACCTCGCCGTGGTTCCAGCTTCTCGTCGGCTACGAATTCACCGACTGGTTTTTGCTCGCGGCCCAGGGGGACTTCACCATCGCCGACACGAGCTTCGCCAGTCAGCCGCCGCCACCTCGAACCTACGCGGAGTATGCAGTGAGCGGGGCACCGCGCTTCCAGCTCACGATCGTCGACCCGATTTCGGCCTACGTTCAGTTCGAGCTGGGCGTAGCCTCCGCGACCGAAGACGTCCTCCAGGTATATGGCTACCGGGACGCCGACGAGCTGTCCCTGTTCTACGGTGGACGCCTAGGACTCGAATGGTTCATGAAGAACCCACACTTGGCGCTCGCCCTGTCGGGAACCGTGCGCAACATGCCGGGGCTCGAGCGAAACAACAGCGCGGACGCGCCTCTGGTCATC
>JBNKGC010000135.1:0-15896 GCA_050289625.1 Polyangiaceae bacterium
GCGGACCCGCCCCCCTCGTCGGCCGAAGTGAATTCGCCCTCCTCACCCCACGGTCCCGCTGCGCTCCGGCGCCTCCCACTTGGTCGGCGGCGGTGCTCCCGGCCTCGTCGCTGATCTTCAGGGGGGCGGCAACCGCCCCCCTCGTCACTCCTCGGCCTTCGGCCTCGCGTGCCTCGGTTTGTTTCTGGGAAGCCGGGACTCCTCTCGGTCCGCCAGGTCTTCGGCGCCCGCTTGCATGGGGTTACGGCTTTTCGGGGTCGGTGTCGGGGTTCGCTGCGGTGTCAGACGAGGGGGCGGGTCGGGCCTCCTCTTCGCGGTGAATTTCATCGAGCACCGCCTCGATGCGCTGCGCGTGATCGTGCCCCGCGTCGTAGCGGAAGCGCACCTCGGGCACGCGCCGCATTCGTAGCTCCGGCGCCAGCATCGAACGGATCCTGGGGCTGAGTCGATGCAGCGTGGCCATGGCCGCGTCCTTCTCCGACTGTTCGGTCTCGACCATCATGCGCACGGTCACCGTCGCGACGCTGAGGTCGTCCGTGACCGAAACGTCGCTGATCACGAGCAGGGAAAGATGCGGATCGGCGAGATCGCGCGCCAGCACCTGGCTCACCATCTTCCGGATGGTCCCCGAAAGCCTCTTCGTTCGAACTCCGCCCCGCGAACTCATCGTTCACCTTTCGTCATCGTCACACTCGCCTTCATTCCACTCACCTTCGTCCCACTCATCGTCCGCCGGCGCCCCCGAAAGCACCGAGGCGAACTCGTCGAGCTCGGCGCCGCCATTGCCGAACGGCAGCACCCGACACGTCGCATCCATCACGAGCGAGCCCGAAAGGGACTCTGCCATTCGAATGGCATCCCTCACGACTGCTCCGGCCTGGCGGGATTCGCGACTCACCGCAGCGAGCGCGACGCGAGCCTCCCGATGGGACTCCACGTCCCCCACCTCCGCCACCGAAATGCCGAAGCGCGCGCGGACGCGATCCTTGTAGCTCTTGACGACCCGCCGCCGGTCCTTGAGGGACCGTGCCTCCGGGATTCGAAGTATCACTCGACCGACCGCGACGAACACCCTGAATCCCCCCGTACTAGCGAGGACAAGCGGGTCTCGGGGCTCACGACGACGCGAGGCGTGGCCCGCCGGAACTTCTGTTCCGCCGGGCCGACCCGTCAAAGCTTCTGCTTGACCTCTTCGATCTCGAAGACCTCGATGATGTCACCGACGTGAATGCTGTCCATGCCGTCGAGGCTGATACCGCACTCCATGCCCTCTTTGACTTCTCGGACATCGTCCTTGAAGCGCTTGAGGCCACCGAGCCTGCCTTCCCAAATCCGCTCGCCTTCGCGAACCAGTCGCGCCGACGCGCCGCGACGAGCGACACCATCGATGATCATGCAGCCCGCGATGGTGCCCGCCTTGGAGATGCGGAAGGTCTGGCGAACCTCGGCCTTGCCGATGTCCTTCTCAACGAGCTTGGGAGCGAGCAAGCCCTCCATCGCAAGCTTCACGTCGTCCACAACATTGTAGATGACGTTGTACTGGCGAATCTGAACCCCCTCTTGCTGAGCGACGTTCGCAGCCTTGCCCGCCGGACGCACGTTGAACCCGACGATGATGGCACCCGCCGCAACCGCCAGGTTCACGTCGTTTTCGGTAATCGCACCCGCCGCCGAGTGGACCACGGACACGCGCACCTTCTCGGTCGTCAAACGCAGGAGCGAGTCGGAGACGGCTTCCGCAGAACCTTGCACGTCCGCCTTGATGATCACCTTGAGCTCGAGCTGTTCCTGCTCGCTCATCAACTTGGCGATCTCTTCGAGCGTACGCGGCTTGTTGCCGACCGACGGAGCCAGGCTGCGCCGCTCCTTCGTCTTGCGACCTTCGGCGATCTCCTGCGCCGTCTTCAGATCTTTGACGACGTAGAGCTGATCACCCGCGCGGGGCACCTCGCTGAGTCCGATGAGGGCTGCCGGAGCCGAAGGCCCTGCGGTCTTCAGCTGCTTGCCGGTCGAATCGTGCATCGCCCGGATCTTGCCGAAGCCGGCACCGGCCAAGACGACATCGCCCCGGTTCAAGGTGCCGTCGGTCACGAGCACCGTGGCCACCGGTCCCTTGCCGCGGTCGAGCTGTGATTCGACCACGATACCGGACGCCGGCTTGTTCGGATTCGCCTTCAGATCGAGGATCTCTGCCTGGAGAGCAAGCTTCTCCAAGAGTTCCGGAATGCCATCCTTGGTGTGCGCGGATACCTCACAGAATAGGACGTCGCCACCCCACTCCTCAGGCACCAAGCCGACTTCGCTGAGCTCGCGTCGCACGCGTTCCGGCTGAGCGTCGGGCTTGTCGCACTTGTTGATGGCGACGACGATCGGCACGTTGGCGGCCTTCGAGTGATTGATGGCCTCCTTCGTCTGCGGCATGACGCCGTCGTCGGCCGCCACCACCAGCACCACGAGATCGGTCGCCTGGGCGCCGCGCATACGCATCGCCGTAAACGCCTCGTGACCGGGCGTGTCGAGGAAGGTGATGTTGCCGTGGTCGGTCTTCACCGAATAGGCGCCAATGTGCTGGGTGATGCCGCCGGCTTCGCCCGCTACGACGTTCGCCTTGCGCAAGGCGTCGAGCAGGCTGGTCTTGCCGTGGTCGACGTGGCCCATCACGGTCACCACGGGTGGTCGCGGTTTCAGATCTTCGTCGGCGTCGGCCGCCTGCTCCACGCCCTGGGCGGCCTGGATCTGCGCTTCTTCGCTGATCGCGACGTCTTCAACGTCCCAACCGAACTCTTCACCGACAATCTTCGCGGTCTCGGCGTCGAGCACGCTGTTGATGTTGATGCCCGTCATGCCGAGCTGCATCAGCTTGCGAAGCAGATCGGTGGACTTGACGCCCATGCTTCCCGCAAGGCCCTGCAGATGGATCGACTCTTCGATCCGCACGACCTTCTTGTGCGCTGACCGCTCCTTGGTGACGGGTCCACCTCCACCCTTGCCCTTGCTGAAGGAGCCGATGCCGCGGTGGCGCATTCCGCGCCCCATACGTCCACCCATGGGGCCACCACGACGGTGACCAGCAGGTCCTGGCGCCTTCGCGTCGTACTGCACGCGCCGGGGGCCAGGTCGGTGGTTGTGCATCGGAACACCCGGGCGCCCCTCCCACACGTCGATCCCGCGCTTGGGTGCGGTGGAAGGCCGTGCTGGCGGAGTCGTTTGCGCTTGGGCCGCCGCCGCAGGTGCCGCAGGCTTCGCCGGTGCGGGAGCCGAGGGCCTTGCTGCGGGCGGCGCCGCCGCCGGTTTCGGCGCGGGCGCCGGCGCGGGTGCCGCCGCCGCTGGCTCTTCCTTCTTCGGCTCGGCCGTTGGCGCGACCTCGGCCGCCGGGGGCGGAGCCTCTTCCCGGACGGGTTCCGGTTCTCGAGGCTTCACCTCCGCAGAAGTGGGTGCGGGTGCCTCCTCGGCGGGCCTCACTTCCGCCGGTGGTGCAGGCGGCTCGGCGGACACCGGCGCTGGCGCTGGTTCCGGAGCAGAAGGCACCGGTTCGGACGACACTGGAGTAGGCATGGAGGAGACCGCCTCCGGCAACGAGGGCGCCGCTTCACCTGCGGAGGCTTCTGCAGCAGACTCGTCAGCGGGCTTGCGCTTGCGGACGGCACGACGCTTGACGACCGTGGGGCGAATTCGCTCCTCGACCACCTTCTTGGCGTCGCTCTTCTTCTCGAGGTGCCGCTTGACCCTGTCTTCGGCTTCTGGAGTGATTGCACTCATGTGATTCCGCGCTTCCGTCACACCGACAGACTGCAACAAGGCCACCAGTGCCTTGTTTTCCATTCCTAGGTCGCGCGCTACCTCGTAGACACGCCGCTTACCGCTCATTCAACCTCCGTCGAAACGTCTGCCCGTCGGTTGGTCCGTACCCGACGGGTTGTGGTCGGGGGGGCCTTCAGATGGGCCAAGGCGATAGCGCCAAAAAGCGCCGTCGCCAAGCGTTCTTCCAACACTGCGATCACTCCGACCTCGGAGCGCCCCAGGATAACTCCCAGGGACGATTTCGTGCCCCAGGCCGCCGCACGCCCCCGCGCAGCGGCATCCCGCACGCTGTCACTGGAAGCGGCCGCTCGAGCATCCGTCGCCACGACGAGCGCGTGGGCATCCCCGCGGCGGTAGACTTCCGAGACAGCATCGGTCCCGTACACCAGCTGTTTCTGCCTACGAGCACTTCCCAGCAAGGCTCGGACCTGCTTGTTGGCGGCCGCTCGCAGCCGCTCCCGCGCAGCTTCCGGCGTCGTCATGACGGGGGCACGAAAGCTGCGTGACAGCGCCGGCTGCAACTTCTCGAAACATTCCGCGCTGGGGTGCACCCACGCTCCGCGTCCGAATGCCGACTTCCCCAAATCGGGAAAGACCTCACCCTCGGCGTCACGCACCCAACGCACCAATTTGAGTCGCTCGAGATTCGCCCCCTCATGCTCGGACTGAGGGCGCCCAGCCGCTGGCGCATCTTCGGTCTTGCGGCACGCGGCGCAAGAGCGCACCGGCCCCCGCCCCTTCGAAGGGGGAGCGGGGGTGTGGTCCACGGTATGCCGGTTCACTTGCTGCAAGGTCGATGAGTTCATGCGTCGGAGCGCGGGGGTTCAGCCCTCGGAGCGTTCCGAGGTCGTACGTTCGGCGGCTTCCCGAGCCTGAGCCGCAAGACGAGCGCGCGCGGCGTCGATCTGCGGAGCCTCGTGCTGCAGGAAGTGGGCTGCCCCCTGCTGAACCATACGCGCCTTCTTCACTCCAAGCCCGGCACGAATCGCCAAACGATCGGGATCTTCCTTCGCGAGGTCCTGCACCGTGCGGTAACCGGACTCCTCGAGGAGCTGCAGAGTGCGCAGGCCCACGCCCTCGACGAAGCGAAGCTTTTCGCGATCCGTCAGGGGCTCGCTCCCGGAAGAGGCTTCCTCGATGCGCGCGTGTCGCAAGCGCTCCATCGACCGCTCCGCCGCCGCGCGGAGCTCAGTTGCCTGCTCGGGAGTGTCGATTCCATCGACGACCAAAAGTTCTTCGGGCGCGGCTTCCGCCACTTCTTCCAAGGCCCGGAACCCAAGTCGATAGAACGCCCGAGCTAGCTCCTCGCCCACGCCTTCGATCTCCTGGAGGGCGCCGAGCGCCTCTTCCTCGATCTGCTTGAACTTGCTCTCGCTGATGATGTCGAGCTTCCAGCCCGTCAGCTGTGCGGCAAGACGGACGTTCTGCCCCTTGCGACCTATCGCGAGGCTGAGCTTCTCGTCCGGAACGACGAGCTCCATGCGGTGGTCGGCCTCGTCGACGATCACCTTGTTCACGTCGGCCGGCTGAATCGCGTTGATGATGTAGCGGGCCTCGTCCGGGTCGAACGGGACGATGTCGATCTTCTCCCCGCGGAGCTCCTGAACCACCGCTTGGACGCGTGAACCCTTGATTCCAACGCACGCGCCGACCGGATCCACGTCGCCATCACGCGATGTCACGGCGATCTTGCTGCGTGATCCGGCTTCCCGAGCCACACCGACGATCTTGACGATGCCCTCGTAGATCTCGGGGACCTCTGCCTCGAACAACTTTTCGACCAGCGAGGGGGCGGACCGGCTCAGGATGATCATCGGGCCCCGAGCTTCCCGGTCGATATTCTTGACGTAGGCGACGATGCGGTCGCCGGGGCGATAAGTCTCGCGCGGCGTCTGCTCGCGACCGGGCAGAATGCCCTCGGTCTTGCCCAGATCGACGATGATGTTGTGGCCCCGCTCGAAGCGCCGCACGATGCCGCGGATCAGCTCACCCTGACGATCCTTGTACTCCTGGAAGATGATGTCGCGCTCCGCGTCGCGGACGCGCTGCAGGAGCACCTGCTTGGCGGTCTGAGCCGCGATACGGCCGAAAGTGCTGCGCGCCTGCGCCATGTCGAGCAGGTCGCCGAATTCCTTGTCCTGCTGAGCGGCGCGCTCGGCATCGCGCGGGTGCCAGAACACCTGAAACCCGAGCTCTTCCCCAATTTCCGCTTCGAGACCGACCTTCTCCGCCTCTTCGATGGAAAGTTCCCGCTCGGGATCCTCCACCTCTTCGACGACAGTCATGTACTGGAACAAGTCGATGGTGCCCGTCTCGTCGTTGAACCGCGCTTCGAGTTCACGGGTCGGGCCGAACGCCGCCTGAGCGGCCTTCAGGATGGCTGCTTCCATCGTCTCGATGAGCACCTGCTTGTCGATGCCCTTCTCGAGCGCCACCTGCTCGACAATCGTTCCAAGATCGATACCAAAGCCTGCTGCTTGCGCTGCCATGCTCACTTGCTCCGTCTTGCGCCGCGGGACTTGGGCCCGCGTCCGGTCGAACGCCGGGAATTCCCAGCGCCACGCACGTTGGTGTCCCAGTCGAACAACAGGTGTGCGCTTTCGATGTTGCCGAGCTCGATGCTCAGCGTTCCATTTTCAGTTTCGAGGAGAACGCGCGTCTCTTCGTCCACGCCGAAGAGCGACCCGCGAACGACGCGCTGACCCTGAAAGGGTCCCGCATCACCGATTGCCTCTTTGAGCTTGATCTTAACCCCCTGCCCCGCGAAGCGCCGGTAGTCCGACACCTGATAGAGAGCTCGCTCCACACCCGGCGATCCCACCTCCAAGCGGTACGCCGGCCCAATGGCGTCGGCCGCATCGAGAGCGACAGAAAGCTCACGGGATATCTCCGAGCAGAGATCAATCGTGATCCCGGCACCGGTGACGACCGACTCTGGCTTCTCCAAGGTGAGCTCGAGCACCCACCCTTGCTGATCCGAACGCCAAATCAGCTCCACTCCTTCGACGCGATGAGCGGCGAGGATGGGCTCCACGGCAGCGACGATTTTGGCTTCGTTGAGACCGGGCAATTTGGTGAACGAGATCGACACGAGAGGGTTGATTCGAGGCGGATGTGGACTGAAATTTCAGTCTTTTGGGGGGCCTGGGCGGTTCTTCAGGCGAAAAAAAACGGACCCGCTTGCGGGGGCCCGTGGGGATCCACCCAGATTGTGGACGCGAAGTGTAATGAAAGGGGGTCACCCGTGCAACTCGCAAATCGGGCGCGGGGCCGCCGCGCACGCCTTCGTGGCGGGGCCCTCAGGTCCCCGCGATGGGGTAGCGCACGCCGGCGATTTGCAGCTCGAGCGGGCCGCCCGCCGTCCCTTCGCGCAGCAGCGGTGCCAGAGAAAGTTGGGCGTCCCGCGAAAGGCGCGCGTCGAAGCGCCCGGAGGGCGCCGCGCGGTCGATAGTGCAGTAAACCGCGCCACGCGACCCGACGTGGAGGCTCGCCGGATCGATGACACCGCACCGGCCGTCGGAGAGATCTGCGCGCAAGGACGGCTCGTCGGAGTTCAGAGGGAGGTGAAGCGTCCGCACGAAGAGCGGCACGTCCTTCACGGTGAAATAGCTCCAGTCGTAACCGTTGTTCAGGATGTAGCGCCCATCGTGGGGATGCCGGTCGATCCAGGACGCGAAGGCCTCGGCCATGCCTCGATGCTCGACCAGACGTCCTTCGTGCCAAAAGCGGCCTTCCTCATCGAGCACGATGGTGCTCTCTCGGGTGCGCCCCGGGGGAGGCGACCGCGTGAAAAACTCGGGATGATCCCCGGGTTTCATCGCGTGACCGGATGCTTCGTCAGGTATTTTCGGGTGGGATCGACGAGGTAGCCATCGAGCGCTGACCGACCGATGAGCATCCGATAAATCATTTGCTCCCGATCGACCAAGCCGACCTCCACGGTCTGGGTGCGTCCCGCGAGAGTGAGCGCGGTTCGGACGAAAATCCGCTCTCGAGTCTCTCCATTCGACACTCGGACGAGCCCGCGGCGCACCACGCGCGCCACTGCCGAAACCCGACGCGCCTTCGCGCCCCGACCGAACAGCACCTCGAATCGGACTCGGGTCGTGCCCACGTGATCCAATCGTTCGACGTGCAGCGCACAACTCTCCGCGCCCGTATCCACCTTGGCCGCGATCGAGCCGACTCCCCAGCGACGCAGGGCCACACGTTCCACGTAGCCGACGATCACCGGCTTTCCCCCCTCGGCCATGCGTGAGCAACCGGTTTCATCCCACCGGGACCGCGCATCTTCGGCGGACAACCCCGCCAAGGAAGCGGTTGCTTCGATTTTGGGTCGAGCGACCACGTGGCAAGACTACTCCGACCGGGCGGGGGTAGCCCAGCCAGAGCGGTGACCGCTCAGCCAGAGCGGTGACCGCTCTCATTGCGTGCTCCTCGTTCGACCCGCACGGCTCATTCGAATCTCACGTCCGCGTGGTCGCGACCACGGCGCCCGTGCGGGCGGGCCCGGGTCGAGCCCTTTTCCGCCACGGGCGGACCCTGCCGCGCACAAACACGGCGAACCCGAGCGAGAACTCGCCTCGGCGAATCCGCACCCATCGTCAACGAACACTTCCAACCTGCGGGCAATGTGCTCGAATGGGGGGGGGGGAGAGGCCACGCGTGGGCGAAAACGGATTCCCGAACATCGAAGTCGTGGTGGGCGTCGCAGCTGCTTTGCTGGCGGCCCGCTGTTTCAGTCTCTTCAGAGCAGCACGTGCCGTTCCCCGGGTGCACGAACGGCTGATCGCGTCCCTCGAAAACGAAGATCCGCGCATCGCACGTCGCCTGGTACGTCGCCTCGGCTTTCGCTCCCCCTACGCGGAGGTGGCGAGTGGGGTCATCCGGATGACTCGCGACACGGGCGCCCCACCGGATCGCGACGCCCTCGGCCGAGCCTGTGCCAGTGCGCGCCGGCAAGTCGATCGCAACTTTCAGAGGGGTCAGGGGCTCGATCTAGTTGCAATCGCCGTGATCGTGGGCGTCTTCGCCTTCGCAAGGGACGGCCTTCCGACGAGCCCGCTGTTTTGGGGGCTCGGTGCTGCGGCCGTCGTTCTACTCTCGCTTGGGCTCGTCGCGCGCATGGCCCTGTGGCGCGCCATCGAGGCTTCGTTGGGGAGCCTCACCGAAAGCATCGCCAATCGTCAGAGCCGTCCTCCCCCGTCGGTGCGACCGCGCGCACGGTCCCGCTACCGCCTCTGCCCCACTTGCGGCAGTGATTTGCGGAAATGCGGAATGGATGTGCAGGCCGAGGGAGTACGAGCCGAGGTCGATGGATTTTTGTGTGATACGTGCGGGTACCTCCAGGCGACGCGTCCAGGGGTCCCTCCGTCCGAACCCAGCACGCCCCTCTGACGAGGCTGCGGGGGGCGCCGGCGAGGTCGACAGCCCTGGCGGAGAAGCTTCGCGGAGGCGAGCGGGGGACCTCCTTTTCGGCTAAAAGGCCCCCGATGGATAGCAGCCACGAGCGAAGCCGCCGCTACTACGACGAGTTTTCGAAACGGTACGAAAGCAAGCGCGGGGACAATGCGCCCCGCGGCTATCACAACCTCCTCGATACCCTGGAAAGCGAGTACGTCCGCCGCTTCGGTGAGGGACGCGACGTCCTGGAGGTCGGGTGTGGGACTGGCTTGGTCTTGGAGCGCATTGCCTCCTTCGCTCGAGCCGCCCGCGGCATCGATCTCTCCCCTGGGATGCTGCAGAAGGCGCGGGAACGCGGCCTCGACGTGGTCGAGGGTTCGGCGACGGATCTGCCCTTCGATGACGAGTCGTTCGACGTCACCTGCTCCTTCAAGGTGCTCGCGCACATCCCCGCCATCGAGAAGGCCCTGTCGGAAATGGCCCGGGTGACCCGACCAGGAGGCATGGTCCTCGCGGAGCTGTACAATCCCTGGAGCATCCGCGGCCTGCTGCGAAAGTGGGGTCCCGCCCGCAAGGTGGGCCATAAGACGGATGAGAGCGACGTGTTCACCCGATTCGACACCCCCACCCGTGCCCGCGAGCTCACGCCCCCCGGCTGCTCGTTCGCCGGAGCACGCGGGGTGCGCATCGTGACGCCTACCGCCGAAATGGTCAGCTTGCCCGGCGTAGGCTCGCTCCTGTGGCACGCCGAAGAGGCTCTTTGTGACACGCCGCTGAAGAACTTCGCCGGATTCTACGTGGCTGCGTATCGCAAAGGAGCGTGATGGTCGAGGTTCGAGCGAAAGGTCCAGTGCGCCCAACTCAGAGACCCACGAGCTGGTGGCTCGGAGTTCTCGAGCGGCGCGGCGAGCGCATGGATCGAGAGTACCTAGACCTTTCACAAAAGATCGATTGGCAGAGCGCCGAGGAGCGGGCGGCCGCTCTGAAGTTCTTCAACGCGGCCTTTCGCGCCGAGGAGTCGGGCCTCCGGCAGGCGCATGAGCTTTCCGACGAAGTACGCGCCTGGGATCCGGATTTGGCGCGCGTGCTCGAGCTGTACGGCGACGAAGAGGGCTGGCACCGGGAGCTGCTCACCGAGTTTCTCGAGCATCTTGGTGGCGACGTGCAACCGATGGGTCGCGTCACCCGCACCTTCTATCGCCTCTATGCCCGAGCGAAGCGCATGGAAACCATCGTGCTCACGAACCTGATGTTCGAGACGATTGGAGCTACCACCTACCGCCTCGCTCTGCGGAACGTGAAGTACCCGCTTGCGCGGCAAATGCTCACGATCTTGACCCGAGATGAGTCGTTCCACGTCCCGCTGAACGTCCATTTCCTCCGCCAAGTCCTTTCGCGGAACCCAGCGGCGCAGAGGCGCCTCAAGTGGATTTTCCGACTCCTCTTCTCGAGTCTCGTTTGCCTGCCACTGGCGAGCCGTCCCAAGGCGAAAGCCTTCGACGGAATCGGGACCCGACGCCTCGCGCGAGCCTATGCCGAGCAGCTCTCCCACGTGTTCCTGAACGAACCGGACCTCGGGCTTGAACCTCCCACTCTCGTGCTGTGGCTGCTTGGCCTCTCGAAGGCGAAGCTGAGGAAGTGCCGAGAGCCGAGCCCCACCAGCATCGAAGCGGCCGAACGTGCGGCGGATCGCGAAGCGGTGATCGTCACAGCGTCCTGACCCCTCGAGTGGAGCAAGGAACGTGGACGTGCTGAGCTGGCTTCCCCTGGCGCTGCTCGTCGCCGCTCTCGGGGCGACGTGCCGCTCCCTTTTCCGCGAAACGACGGTGCGCCCCGCGACCGACCACGATCTGACGATCTATGGCACGAGACCGCTCCTGGCCGCGCGCCTCGACCCCGGGGCTCTCGTCACACTCGACTGGGTGCGCGGCCTCGCCGCAGTGGTGGTCCCGAGCGGGCACCTGCGAATCCAGCTGTTCGTCGACTACCCCACCCTCGCACGCCCGTCCTATTGCGCTCAAAAGCGCCCGATGATCCCGAACTCCATCCCCCCGCCACTCACGGGTCCAACGGTAGGAGTCCAGGACGGGGACCTGAAAGCGGGTGCGCGTTCCTCGCCTTCGGCGTGGGACTTCAGGTGTTCGGGCAGGGAGCGCTCGCGCGTTTCCTGGTTGCGCTCCGGCACGAAGTTGATCTGGGCTTCGGCGATTCCCGCTGCAGCGACGGCCAGAAAAGCCCAGCTCGACACCACCAGAGTCGTGTGCGCAGCGTCCAGATTCGCGTTCAGATCGTTCGGATCGAGCCGCTCGCCCGCCCCCTGCCCGAGACCCTTTTCGTACTGGTCGAGCATCACGATCTGAGCGCCGAGTGCCGTGCCCGCGAGGAGGGTCTCGGTCAACAGAAACGTCCAACCGAGAACCGGCGCGTCATTCTGAAACTGGCCCACGCCGAACGGTACCGCGGCCAACCAGCGCGAGTTCCTCACCACGACCGTTTCTTGGCTCGCCAGGCGTTCGAGCTCCTCGACGCGGCGCCGACGCTCTTCTGCACGTCGCTTGGCCTGAGCGGCCTCCGCGCGCAGCGCCGCAACTTGCTCTTCCTCACGGCGCTGGATGAGCTGCTGCATTTCGTCTCGCACCTCGAGGAACAGGCTCACCACAGGCGGGGGGAAGGTCAGACTGTCCGGGGGGCTCATCATCGGGTTTTCCGAAAGAGCTGCCCGAAGCGGCTCTTTCGCCCGCTCGCGCTCCCCTGCCAGCAAGATGCAGGTCGCCCAGTAGACTCGTGCGCGCTCCACCACCTGGGGCTCTCGCAGACGGTTCTGCGTCTTTGCTCTGAGCAGCTCCGAAAGCTCTCGGTCGCACCGCCCATAGTCCCCTGCGAGGTAGATCTCGATGACGCGGTCGAGCTCCGCCTGATCGCTCATGCGAGGGCGTGCTGCTGACCCTGTCGACGCGTTCCCGGGAGGCGTTTCACCCGGCGACCCAAAGGCGTCCGGCTCGGACGAGTCGTCGACCGCCGCCTCGTCTTCGCTTTGCGAACGCGCGTGACGTGGCACCCCTAACACGCCCACCGCGCAGAGGAGAGCCACCAGCCACGCGTGGCGAGGCGAGTGCGGGCGACAGCAGGGAAAGATGGGGCGGGGGATGCGCAAGACTCCTTCGACCCTCGCTGACGCCCTCTGGCGTCGCTCGGCCCCGTCTCGACGTCAGGACCCGGTCAGGGTGAAGGTTCGGCCGGGGCGCAGGGTGACGTCAATCCGTTTGGGGTCAGTAACGCCACCTGAGCGTTCGAAATACGTGCACGACAACCGAAGCTCCGCCCGATTCATCGGAATTTCTTTGGACTGCCCACTCGAAAGTTGTCCGGCGACGCCGCAGGTCGCTTGCGACCCCGGCGGTCCGGCCATCTGCAGAACCGCTGGCTTGAAGGGAATTGAGCCACGCACCACTTGCGACCCCTCCCCCGCCACGATTTCGACGGTCTGCGGCGGACTTGCGACACAGCACTCGGTATTCGGCGGAACGAACTCGAACGTGTGAGGCCCGATGTCGAGCTCGTGCGTCTTGAACCACGCTTCGAGTCGACCGTCGATGCGTACCTTCGCATTTTGCGGGCCCACGACCGGGGTACGCACGAGCCGCGTCCCGGGACTCGCCTCGAGCGAGGGTCGGAGCGCCGGCCGCCGCTTCGGGATGCGATGCGGCTCATCGGCAACCGAAGCCGACACCACCGGCACCGGAACAGGCGTCGGCGACGCCGATGGAGCCGCGTCGACCTCCGGTTTGGTCGGTTCCTTCTCGGCCACGGGCTGCACGGAACTCTGTTCGGCATCGACCCATGCTTTTTCTTCCCCTGCTGGCTGCTCGGCGAGCTCTTGATAAATGGCGTACCCACTCACCGCGAGGGTCAGGGTCACCAAAACAGAAACCGCTCCTTGCGCCAGGCGACGACGTCGTCGCGCTCGCCGGGCAAGCCCAGCGACCTCGGCGAGGAGCTGCGTGTCGTCGGGCCTGAATGCCAGAGCGCGATTGAAGTGTCCCGCAGCGCCTGTCACGTCGCCCTCTTCGCGGGCCTTTTGACCGGAAACGGCGAGAGCCTCGACGATGCGCTTTTGATAGCGCTCGACGTACCCCTCGGGATCGGCAAGGTAGCTCGAAATCTCTGTCCGTGGGTCGTGGAAGCCGACTTCGTCCAGCTGCTTCTGGAGCGCCCCGCCCAGCTCGGCCACCGACGCAAGGCGATCTTCGGGAGCATGCGCCAGGGCACGCCCCACCACGGCACCCAGCCCCGCACCAACGGTTGGTCGCGCCCGGTCCGCAGGAGTGAACACTCCTTCCAGAACTCGCCGGAGCACCTGCGCCGGATTGCTCCCCTCGAAGGGGAGCGCACCCACCATGCACTCGTAGAGCAAGACGCCGACGCCGAAAACGTCCGCTCGACCATCCACGTCGCGACCCTCGATCTGCTCGGGAGCCATGTGCGCCGGCGAACCGAGCACCTGTCCCGTCGAGGTCACGCCCTGGGCATCAAGCAGCTTGGCAATTCCGAAATCGGTGATCTTCACGCGCGTGGGTTCGATACCCGCACTCGTGCTCGTGGCGGAGGACTCGACCTCGGTCTGAATGAGGACGTTCTCCGGTTTGACGTCGCGATGAATGACGCCTTGGCGATGCGCATGCGAGAGCCCCGAGCAGATTTCGATTCCGATGGCCGCAGCGAGCTCCGGCGGGAGGCGACCCGGTCCGGCGAGCACTTGTCGCAGCGTCTTACCGCGAACCAACTCGACGACCAGATAGCGTTCCTCGTCGTCTTCGCTGGAGACGTCGTACACCTCCACGATGTTGGGGTGCTTCACCTTCGCGACCGCCCGCGCCTCGCTGGCAAAGCGTCGCGCGACCTCTTGGTTTTCCCGGAGGTGGCGGTGAATCACCTTCACCGCGACGTCTCGCTCGAAACGAAGATCACGCGCCCGAAACACGGTCGCCATGCCGCCATGGCCGATCTCCTCGCAGAGCTCGTAGCGTTCGAGCATGGGCTTGGATTCAGCGGGGTCGATCAGGGGATCCTCCTCGGTGCGACGGCGGCGCGAGAATACCCCGTCCTTGGCCATCCGGCAGGGGCCCAATGTACGATGGAAGCGCACCAACTTCACGCCCCATCGCTTCGCGGATGGCCTGAGGGCCGGACACCTGCCCCCGAGCACGAAGATCGGAAACCCGCCCCTTTGATGGCCAGTTCGACCCTGGTATCTCCCGGGCCCGATGACGGAACGAACCGGCGGCTTCGGCCGCGACGCCCGAGGACATGCCACCCTGGGCGGGACTTGCCTGAGTGACCTGATTGGGCAGGCTGGCGTCCCGACCCCGGCGTACGTCTACGATCTCACCGGGATTGAACTCGCCGCCCGCGACCTGTCGGAGGCCTTTGGGACGGCCCCGCACCTGATCGCCTATGCACTCAAAGCGAACACCGCAGGTTCGGTGGTACGCGCCGCGATCGCAGGAGGCACCGGTGCGGACGTCGTGTCCGGAGCCGAGCTCGAGGTGGCGATCGCTTGCGGGATCCCCGAGCGCAAGATCGTGATGAGCGGAGTCGCGAAAACCGACGCCGAGCTCGATCAAGCCGTCGCGCGCAACATCTTGGCGATTCAAGTCGAGAGTGTGGAGGAGATTTCGCGCATCGCCGCTCGCGCGTCCACCCTGGGCAAGCGCGCACGCATCTCGATTCGCGTAAATCCCGGTGTGGAGATCGACTCGCACGATCACGTGTCGACCGGACACGATGCCGCCAAGTTCGGGATCGCCCGTCGCGATCTCGAGCGAGCGATGGAAAAGATCGACGAATCCGACGACCACCTCGTCCTCGTGGGTATCTCGACCCACGTCGGCTCGATGCTGAACGAGCCCGATCCCTACGTCGCCTCGGCACGCGCCGTGTGCGAAGTGGCTCGGGCCCGCAGGGAGTCGAACAGCACCCTCGAGTTCGTCGATTTCGGAGGGGGCTTCGGGATTGCCTATGGAGCGAACAATCCAAAGCCACCGCGAGACTTCGCGCGCGCTGCCTTGGAGCTCCTCCGCGCCGAGAAACTCGACGATCTCATGTTGGTCGTCGAACCCGGTCGTTCGCTCGTGGGTCCGTACGGCGTTGTCGTGTCGACGGTGGTACAGACCAAGGTGAGCGGCGAGCGAAAGTGGCTCATGCTGGACGCCGGCATGAACGATCTCATTCGCCCAGCCCTGTACGGCGCTCCCCACCGAATCGAGCCCCTGGCGTATCCCCCGGGCGAAGACGAGTACCGGGTGGTGGGCCCGGTCTGCGAGAGCACGGACGACTTCGGACACCACGCCATTGGCGCAGCACCGGAGCGCGTGGTCATCCGCGACGCGGGGGCCTACGGGTTCACGATGGCAAGCGAGTACAACGGGCGTCCCCTTCCCGCCGAGGTGTTCGTGCGGGACGGACGTGTCGTCCACGTCAGCCAGAGCCCGGGACGCGACGCCTGGATCCAGAGCCGCCTCCGCGCCTGAAGATCGGAAACCTGGCAGCCGCCGGGCTGCGCGCGCCTCCTGCGTGCTCGCGCGGCCGGGGGGAGGGTCATGACGCCGGTGCTGGGGAACAAACCAAGGCAAGCGAGGCCGAAGGCCGGGGAGTGACGAGGCGTCGAGCACCACCGCCGACCAAGTGGGAGG
>JBNKGC010000136.1:0-15891 GCA_050289625.1 Polyangiaceae bacterium
TAGCGCTAGGCGGACAGAGCGCGAGTACGTCCATCTAGTCCGCCCCACGCCGATTCTCGCCAACATGGACGCACGCTACCAACCCCCAATGCGGCTGTCCGCGCCGTGGGACTGCGGGGCTCCGCGGGCGGGTCGTGCCTCGGCCACCGCAATTCCGCTCCCACTCCGAAGTACGCGAACAGCTGACGTGTGTTGTTGCTGGCGTCGATGTTGAGGATTCCGTATCCGACCGTTGGGTCTTCCGTGAAGCGATACGGCTGACCGCGCACTGGGCCGATTTGGCCCTCACTCGATGGGGGTCGAGTCGGCGGAGGGCAATGCTACGGGAGGCCGCCACACGTGCCCCGCATGTTTTTCGCGATCATCGCAAGCGATGATCGCTGTAGCACCGAATTCGGCTGACCGCGTACTGGGACTGTCTTACCTTGCTGGTGCGTGGCTCTGTGGGCTCAGGGGGCCGGTCGATCCTCGGTTGCCGTTTCAGCGCTCTCAGGTCGGTTCTACGAAGTGCATCGCACGCTGCAGACGCTCCTGCTCGTCAGGTGGCTCCCAAACTCGGCTGGCGAGTTCGAAAACTTCTCGGGAAACGAGCATGGAGAAAGTTGCGCCCCGTTGTTCGTTCCTTTGTTGAACTCTCTCCCACCGAGCGTCCAACGGCGCATCTAGAACGTGGACTGAAAGCTCGTGCTCAGTGGCGTCCACCTTTTCGTAGAACGCTGACCGCGCATGCCGCTGAACTAGACCAAGCTCGAGAACGACGGGAATGTCGCGTTCGGCTAGGTCTAGTGTTGTCTTCCAGATCTGGCGCAAGCACCGATCGCACCGCTCCATGTACCAGTCCATCCGACCGACTTCAGGTCGATCGTCCTCGCCAAAAAGGGTAACCATCCAATCGTCTAGGTTGAGCCACACGCCCCGAATGCGTAATGCCAGTCGGCCTGCATATGTCGACTTTCCCGCGCCGACGGGTCCAAGCACCAGATAGAGTTGCCCCATGCCAGATCTTTGACTGGCGCGACAGGCGGACGTCAAGCAGCGATCACCGCGAGCGGCCATCGCCATCACGAGCGCGTTTCCACTCCTACTCAGGTTGCATCCGGACGACTTGATTGCGAAGGTCGCGCTGGACCGTCGTTGCCCGTTCCACGCTGCTTCACGTCGTTGGTCGTGGCGGCCTTCTGGAGGAGCGGCTGCGCGGCGGCCGATTGGTAGTTTGTTAGATGGTGGACAACCGGTGGAACGCCTTGATCTTGTGCCTCTGGAAGAATCCCATGCCGTGGTCTTCGTAGAAGCTGTCAGACGGAGTCAGGCGATTCATCACCCCTGGGTAGAGCCACCTCGCACGGTCGCCGAGTTTCGGGACTACGTTGCCCCTCGCGGACAGGAGTACTTTCGCTTTCTTGCGAAGACGGGCGATGGCAACCTCATCGGCGTCGTCAACGTCAATGCGATCACGCGCGGTGCGTTCGACAACGGTTGTCTCGCTTTCTACGCCTTTGTGCCCTTCCAGGGCCTCGGTCTCATGCGACAAGCCGTCCTGCAGGTGATGGCGCACTCCTTTCAGAGGCTCGACCTCCATCGCCTCGAAGCTAACGTCCAGCCGGACAACACTCGGTCCTGCGCCTTCATCGAGGCGCTCGGGTTCCGGTTGGAGGGCTTCTCCCCGCGCCTGCTGCGTATTGGTGGCCAGTGGCGGGGTCACAAGCGCTACGCCCTCACTCTCGAGGACTGGCGGCAGTGCACCCCACCTTCAGCGGAAACCACATGCGTTGATTGACCCGCGGTCGTGTTGGCCCATAGCGGGTGAGGGGTTCTTCAGCGCTTAGGACCGTTTGGGCCTGGGACAGCCGCCCGACGCCATGCTCATTTCGGCCTGAAGTGCCAGCGTTCCCATCAGGAGATCGCGCTCCGGATGACTCTTCGGGAGGAAAAATCTCCAATGGTCCGGATACCTCACGCCGGCGGCGAGTCGGAACCCCGAGGGGTCGAGTACGACCAGCGCGAACCTGGCTCTCGAGCGGTCTTTGAGCTCTTGTGTTTCGACCTTGTACCTAGTGGACGGCTGGGCAGCGCGGTCCGATACCGTTGCACTACATTCCCCGCCCCAGAAGAAGGCTCCGTTGGACAGACATCGAAGCGAGTCGGGGAACCGATAAGCGCCCGACATGCCGACGATGTAAGAACAATCCCACCGCCAACGCTGCCCGCCTTTATCTTCCACCAGCACGTTGTAGTTCTTGAACGCCCGAACCCAGTAGCTCGCCGCCTCGATGGTGATGTCGGGCGAGACGAGTCGCTCCAGCTGACCCGAGCGCCACTTCATCGTCGATGGAACATCGAGGCGCAGTTCCTGGGTTCCCGTCTGTTGTGTCACGTCGCGAACTTCCGGTGGTACGGCTATCCCGCCGCAGGCGGTCAGTCCCAGTGGTCCCGCGAGCGCGCGCCAGAAGAAGCTGAAGTGTAGGGCACCTTTCATCGCACGCACTTGCCCACGTTAAACTGAGAACCTGGGGAAGAACAGCTGACTTACCAAACCCCAACTCGCTGTTCGCGCACAGGATGCGGCTGTCCGCGCGCTGGACTGCCGGGCTCCGCGGACGGCGACTCGTCTGGGCCGCGGGCGGTTCACCCCCTTGGGGCGCGGCGGCCGGTCGTAACCCGCGCACAGGTCTTCCGTTGCTGCGGGTGGTTCTCTCTCGTTGGTCGCAGCGGCCGGGCCCGTGTTCGGCCGATCGTTGCGGCGCCTCGAGAATCTTCAAACCATCAAGTTTCGGAATACTCTGGTTTCGGACGTCACACCCTTGCTGAAGCTCGATGCTCTCCGTCATGTCGACTGCGACGGATCGCCAGTGCAGCACCCCGAGCAGTTGACGCAGAAAATCTCGGAGAAATTCAAATGAATGCTTTCACGCTCACTTCTTCTGCGTGACGAGCCTCTTGATATCCTCGGCAATCTGGTCCGCGTTCTTCAAGTCGAAGTGGTGCGGATCGCCGGTTTCGATGATCCACTTCAGGTTTCCGCCCTTCGGATGCATCAACGCCACGCTGAGCACGACTGCCCAGGAACTCAGAACCTGTGCCAGGGGCAGAACTACGAGAACGTGTACCTCGAAGGGGAAGAACCTGCGCGTGGCACCTACATCGTCACCCTCCGTCTCGAAGCTCTGGGGGACGCAGAGCCACCCGTGTCCGTTTCCGTAGGCGCGCGCATCGGGGGCGCCACGCGCGCTGCCGTCGTCCAACTCAAAGCTGAAGACGAAGAGCAAACCCTACGATTTTCGCTGTAACAGCGTTCGCAGCGAAAGTTTGCGCGAAAACTGAACTCTACGACCGAGCCGCTCAGCCGCGCCGCCGATGAGCCCTTGGGGAGTCGTTCAGGGTGCGTTGGGGATTCGCTCAGGGGGCCAATTCGAGGTAGGTTGCGTTCGCCGTGGGACAAGTTCTCGGAAAACTGACGACGCCGCTTGCAGATGAGCCGCGTGGCCCCGATGTGCTGTACCGAGTGGGAGTGCCGGCGGCATGGCTCGCTGAGGGGGCGACCATCCAAGTCGAGCTGCCGAGGAACCTCGCATGTGCACGTTGTGAGGGCGGCGGATGCGATGCTTGCGGTCGCGCAGGGGCGGTCACCATGCGCGGCCGGGAAGAGCCGCCCGAGCTTTTGAGCGTCACTCTTCCGCGAAAGGGAAATCCGGACGCTCCGGTGTGGATCCGCATTCCAGAGCGGGGTGGCTTTGGACCTGAGGACCCGAATTTGGATCGGGGTTTTTTGCTTCTGCGCGTGGCACCGGACGAGGCACCTTCGTCGGGGGTCGAACGGGTGGAGCCTCGCATGGAGGTGGAGGAAGCGGCTTCTCCACCTCCGCCGGCGCCCGTCGACCAGCGTGCACTCATTCAGCGTAGCGTCATCATGGCCGTAGGACTTTGTTTGATCTTCGTCCTGCTCTTGGTGTTTTCTGGTTGGGTTTCCTTCTGACGATCATCGCCCTGCGATGACCCGAGAAAAAGCCTTCGAAGCCCCACCGTCCTTCACAAGCAGCACGAGCGGTCGTCGCTGACGAGGAGCCGTGCTACGGATGCTGGGGAAGGTGCATCGATGAACCCTTGGGCGATGGGGGCAATAATTGCAGGTCTGGTGGGCCTGTTCATCTGGACGGCTCGGCGGCGCTGGGCCTTGATGGGCGTAGGGACCCCCACTTGGGAGAGCCGCCTCGATCGCGTGTCGGACCGCCTGAAGGCGGTTTGGACGTTCGCGTTCTTTCAGAAGAAGATGCGCTATTACTTCTGGGCCGGCATCGGACACCAGATGATTTTTGCCGGGTTCATCGTGCTCCTGGCTCGCAGCGTGATGCTCTGGGGACGGGGGTTCGATCCCGGCTTCAATCTCTGGATCCTCGGGGCCGACACCACACTCGGACAGATCTACGCGTTCTTGAAGGACGTGTTCGCGATGCTCGTGCTCGTGGGTGTCACGATCTTCGTTTACTACCGGGTGATCCACCCGCAGAAGCGCATGGCGCTTGGCTTCGAGGGGCTACTCATCCTCGGGATCATCGCGGTGATGATGCTCGCCGACATGCTCTACGACGGAGCAGCCACCGTGCTCTCGCATCGCTTTCCCGAGGCCTGCGGCACCGCACCGGTCGATGCGTCGTGCGATGCCATGCGCACCATCATCGCACCGCTGGGCGAGCCGCATCAGACTCTCGGCTGGCACCCCTACCCGGAGCCGGGCGGGAGCGCGTTTGCGGCGCTCTTGTCTGGAGCGCCCCTCGCCACGCTGGTGGCCCTGTCCCACTCCGGCTTCTGGACGCACGCGACGCTCGTGCTGATTTTCCTGAACATTCTGCCTTACTCGAAGCACTTCCACATCATCACGGCGATCCCGAACGTTTTCCTGTCGGACCTCACCGCGCGTGGTCGCCTGCGTCCGCTCGCCCGCGACACCGAAGATCTGATGAATCAAGTCGAGAAGGCGACGGAGCAGGAAGATCTGGGTGCGGCTCGTATCGGCTACGCGAGGATCAATCACTTCACTTGGAAGGACATCCTCGACTTTTACACGTGCACCGAATGCGGGCGCTGTAGCGACAACTGTCCTGCGTACATCACGGGGAAGAAGCTCAGCCCGAAGCACTTCACGCTCGATCTCCGTAACAATCTGTACTCCATGCAGGACGCGGTGGCGGCGAAGGCCCACGCCGGATCGTCGCTCGTCGTGGAAGATGCTCCCGACCCGGCCGCGCCCGAGCCGGAGCTCACGAGAGCGGGCGATAGCGGCGCGCCCGCCGAAAAGCCGGTGGATCTCGTTCCGGACATCATCGATCCGGACGTCCTTTGGGCGTGCACCACGTGTCGCGCGTGCGAACTGCAATGTCCGGTCAACATCACCTACGTTGACAAGATCGTGCAGATGCGTCGCAACCTGGTGGTGATTCGTGGCGAGTTCCCTGCTGAGCTGAGCAAGCCCTTCGAGGGGATGGAGGTGAACGGCAACCCCTGGAACCTCTCGCGGATGGACCGGTCCAGCTGGGCCGAGGGCCTCGACATCAAGACGGCGGCCGATCACCCCCAGGCAGAGGTTCTGTTCTGGGTGGGGTGTGCTGCGAGCTACGACGACCGCGCCAAGAAGATCGCGCGGGCAACCGCGCAGCTGCTGACGGCGGCCGGAGTCGACTTCGCGATTTTGGGCGAAGAGGAAACGTGTACCGGCGACCCGGCGCGCCGCGCGGGGAACGAATACTTGTTCTCCATGCTTGCCGAAACGAACGCGGCGACGCTCAACGGCTACCGGGAGCAGGGTGGTGTGAAGCAAGTCATCACGACCTGTCCGCACTGCTTCAACACTCTCAAGAACGAGTATCCGGATTTCGGAGCACGCCTCGAAGTGGTGCACCACACGGACTACCTGCTGGGCTTGGTCGCTGAGAAGAAGCTCGAACCTCGGCGGTCGGTCAAAGCCAAGGTGGCGTATCACGACTCCTGCTACCTGGGTCGTTACAACGACATTTACGATTCACCCCGCGAACTACTCCGACGCATCGACGGTGTCGAACTCGTGGAGGTGGACCACTGGAACCGCAACAAAGGACTCTGCTGCGGTGCTGGCGGCGCCCAGATGTGGATGGAAGAGCAGAACCAGAACCGGGTGAACGTGAAACGCACCAAGCAGCTTCTCGACACCGGAGCTCAGACTATCGCGAGCGCGTGTCCCTTCTGTATGACCATGCTCACGGATGGGCTCAAGGCGGAGTCGAAGGACGACACGGTGCGCAACCTCGACGTCGTGGAGCTCCTCGCCGAAGCGTGTGCGGTGAGTGAGCGGGCCGCCGAGTAGGGGGGCGATGCCCCGATTGGGGTGGCGATGGTCCCACTGAAATCGAGGCGAATGCACTCGGCCGGACAGAGCGGGTGTCCGGCCGGTTCGCATTATCGGAGCCCCTCCATGGGCGCCCACCGTCCGTGGGCCGAATCGGGGAGGCAGCCGGCCCCATGGTCGAGCGGTTCCAGCGAGGGATGAAATTCCACCGGGGAATCCGCCGGCGAATCGTGAAACCGTGAATTGACCTGGGTGGACCGAGAGGGCGAAAGTGTGCGCCATGTCGGAGCTCAACGTGCTGTTCATGCAGTCGCAGTCCTACTTCGGGTCGGACTCGATGATTCACAGTCTCATCATGCAGCACCTGAATCGCTCGCGGGTGAACGTGCACGTTGCCTGCAACCGAGGCAAAGGGAGTGAGAAGTCTCCGGCGTTGCGGGCGCTCGAGCAGATTCCGAACCTCCACGTTCGCCCGACCGAGTTCGGCGTATCGATCAATGCGAAGAGTCCCAAGGAGCTCATTTCGGAGCTGACCTCCACGGGTCCGTTCCTGTGGAGCATCGCCGGTCTCGTGTCGTATGTTCGCAAGCACAACATCCAGATCATCCACGGCACCGAGAAGCCGCGCGACGCCTTCTACGGCTACTTGCTCGGGCGACTTACGGGCGCCAAGACGATCACCCACCTGCACGTCAAGGTGGAGGACTGGATCAGCCCGCTCACCCGCTACGCGATGCACCGCAACGATGGTCTTATCGCAGTGTCGGAGTTCGTCGCGCAGTCAGCCGTCGACATGGGCTACGATCAGAACAGCGTCTACTACGCGCTGAACAGCGTCGAGGCGTCGCGCTGGGACCCGAATACGGACGGCAGCGGGGTTCGTGCCGAGTTCGGGATAGCTCCCGACGTTCCGGTCTTCGCCATCTGCGCTCGAGTCTTTCCCTGGAAGGGGCATGCGGAGCTGCTCCGGGCCCTGGCCATCGTGAAGAAGACGAACCCGCGCTTCAAGCTGCTGCTCGTCGGTGAAGACGACCCGCGTGCGACACCCGGTGGTGGCAGTTTCATCGCAGACCTGCGCAAGCTCGCGGCCGAGCTCCAGCTCGAAGAACAGGTGGTCTTCACCGGGTTCCGCCGTGACATCCAGCAGCTCCTCGCGGCGACCGACGTGTACACGATGCCAACCTTCGAGGAGCCGTGCGCCGTGGCGTTCCTCGAAGCGCTGGCCATGCGCAAGCCCGTGGTGGCTCTCGACAGCGGCGGGACACCGCAGCTCGTCGACCACGGAAAATCCGGTCTGCTTTCGAAGCCGAAGGACATCGAGGGTCTCGCCAGGAACCTGCTCGAAGTCATGAGCGATCCGGAGCTCCGAAAGCGCATGGGCGACCACGCTCGCCGACGCGTCGAGGAGTACTACACGCCACAGCGCCTGGCCGACGAGATCGAGAAGATCTATCGGGACATCGTGGGCATCGAAACCGCGCCCCGCGAACTTCGTATCGGCGGTCGTCCGGCGGCGTCCAGGAGTGCGGCCTGAGGGGCAGCGTCACGGGTAACGCAGCCGAGAATCGAACGTGGGGTCACCCCGAGGGCCCCGCTGCGGCAGGATCCTCGGTGCGCTGGGGCGTTTCCTACTGAAGGCGTCTTTCCGCTTCCCCCAGCGGCGGACGGAGTTCCAGCAGCTCCCGAGCGACACCGCGAATCACGAGGCTGACCGCGGTGCTCTTCAAGATCAAGCCGAGCTCGTCTCGTCGACACGTCGACACGAGGGGCATGGCGACGTCGGGAGGGCAGCCCGGGTTGAGCACGAGAGACAGGCGCACGCGACCGCGCGACATCCACCGCACGTCGCGAGCCAGGGCGCGGAGGGCCTCCGGGCGTGCCGGACGCTTCGTGGTGATGCGGAGCACGTCGTTTTCGGTGAGCTTGGGGTTTTCGAAGAGCTGGCCCAGGACCATAGGATGTGGGTCCAGAAGCAGCTTCTCGAGCTGGGCTCGGGTCGGCCGCCGGGCAAGGGAGCGTCGCTCGCCCAGAGTGAGTTCCCGCCCGGTCCCGTAGTCGGGTACCGGGAGCTCGTCGACAGGGCGATCGCGTTCGACCGTTTCGGGGGCGCTCCGAATGAGCCGATCGAGGGAGAGGAGCTTGAGCTCTTGCGCTACCTCCCGCATGTCGTCCAGGGCCGGCGAGGGACCGAGGCCCGCGAAGAACACGGCCACTGCGAGGAGTGCTTCTCGCGCCCGAGGGTCGGCTCGGTCCGCCTGCTCACAGAGCGCGTCCAGGGCGAGCGCTGCCTCCTCCGTTGGAGTCCGCCGGTGCCAGTCAGCGAGCCACGCTACCCGGAGACGCACTTCGCCGATCCCGAGCAGGGGTCGGGTAAGGTCGTGGGAGGCGTCGGGGCCCTGATTCATCTCGGCAACTGGTTCGTGGCAGTGTGGCGTCGTCGGGGATCAGGGGCGAGTTTAGGATCCGTGTGGGCCGTGACCACCCCGAGAGCGAGGTCGATGCCCTGGCGGGTGCGGTGCTTCCCGTGGGAAGCTGTACTAAGCTGCCCGAGTGACTGCCGAGCGCGTCATCGAGCGGCTCCGCCGCGCGTGGAGAGGTCGAGTCCGCTCACCGGTGTTCTGGGCGGTGTTTTGGTTTTTGGCACTGTCGGTCCTGCTCGGCGCTTTGATGGCGCGCGTCGGCTCCGATTGGGCCCGCCTCGGCGCCGGCGTCGGACTCGGGCTAGTCCTTTTGGGCCTGTTGGCCTTCTCGGTGCGGGAATCGCGGGTCTGGCGTGACCCCCGGCGCGTGATTCGGCGGGTGCTCGCTCCGACCGATCCCGAGCTTTCGCACCGCGCCCTCAGAGCTCAAAAGCTGGCGGTGAACCCCCCCGCGGGGGAGTCGGAGGCCCTGGCCACCTTCCACTACGAGCGCCTGCTCCAGCGCGCTTCGATCGAAGCCGTCGAAGGCGCTGCCAAGCGCCGAGCGCGGATTTGGCGCGCGGTGTGGATCGTCCTGGCGGTCTCCGCGGCAGTCTGTCTTGCTCCGGGACCGCTCCGGATCGTCGAAGGCATGGGCGTGCTGGTGGCTCGGCGGGGCGTGGCACCCTTCGAGCTCGCCTACCTCGACGAGACGCAGATCACCGCGGAACTCCCCAGCTACCTTCGCAAGGGGCGCGGGTCGGTGTTCCTCGGTCCGTCCACGAGCTCCCTGCCCGTGGGCAGCGTCCTGACGCTGCGTGCCCGGCCGCGCGTCGCCGACCGGCAGCTGGTGCTCACCGACGGTGTGACGGATGTCCCGCTGGTCAGTGACGGCCGGGGAGGGGTGGTGGCGCGCTGGACCGTGGCCGATCCGGTCGAGCTTCGGGTGGCTGCCCAGTTCGGCGACGTGAAGATCTACGATCCCCTCGAGCGGGTGATCGCGCCCCGCGCCGACAGCCCGCCGATCGTGCTCTTGCAGGGGGCGCCACGGACGATCGAGCTCGCCGATCTCGATCGCCTGGAGCTCGGTTTTCTGGCGACCGACGACCATGGACTCGAGCAGATCGACTTGGTCTTGCGCTCGGGGCGCCGCGAAGATCGCCGTCAGTTGGTGAAGCTGGACGGACAGGAAACCAGCCATCGCGGCGGCCATGCGCTGACTTCGTCCGATGCGTTCCTCAGGCGCATGTTCCTTCCGGTTTCGGTCACCATCGAGGCCAAAGACAACGATCCCATCGACGGACCCAAGTGGGGACGCAGCCCCGCCATCGTGATCCGTCCGCCGCCGGTCGGTCAGCCCGAAGCCAAGCGACACGTGGCGCTCAAGGGCGTGCGCGATGCCCTCGTCGAGCTCCTGAGCGCGAAGCTTCGGGACGTACCCGAAGAGGAGTACCAGGCGGCGGTGGCCGCAGTCGATGAGTCGTGGAAGCAAGCTCTCGAAGGGCGCCCCGGTGGGCTCGAGATGCCGCGGGGAGTGCAGAGCTTCGTCGATGCGCAGTTGGAGGCGCTGCGCCGCCCAGGTCGACAGCGCGCCTCTCCCGAAGCCGTTCTCCTGGCAATGGACGTGCTCATAGGAAGGCTCTCGGTAGGTCAGGCGCGCGCGGTTTCGATGCGCCTGGCCGACGTCGTCGAGGAAGTCGCCGTGCGAGCGCGCGACGCGCGGTCTCTGGAAGGTACGTCGCCCGACGCTCTCGGTCAGGACATCGGCGTGGTGCTCGGGTTCGCCGAAGCCGGAGCGGACCAGCTCGGGGAGCTCGGGACTCTGGGGCGTGACCTAGGCAGCGTCGCGCACGCTGATCTCGGCCGAGTGCGGCGCTCTCTCGACGAAAAGAACTTCGTGCACGCGGAAGCCGCGGCGCTTCACCTGGCCGCACGCCTCAGGCGTCCCAACCCGTCCTTCGGGTCGGCGGCCTCCGGTGGGGTCGAGAGCGGAATGCCCGGTCGGGGCAGCTCCGGACAGGGAGCACCGCCCTCTTCGGCACCGAGTGACTTCGACGAGCTCGCGGGACAGCTGGATGGGCTTTCTGCCGATCACGCTCAGCAGATCTCGGAATTGGATCGGTTGATCGAGGAAGCGGCGCGCGCTGCGGCGGACGCTGGACTGCGTCAGGAAGCCGAGCAGCGTGCGCAAGCCCTGCGCGAGGCCGTCCGTCCTCTGCCCGAGGTCGGAGGTCCCGATGGGGCGCGGGGAGCAGCCGCGCAGGGGCGGGGACACGGTGAAGCGATGGCCGACAACCTGGAGCAGCTCGACCTCGAGTCGGCGGCTGAGAGCGGCCGAGCCGCCCTCGAGGCTCTGGACCGAGCTCAGGGCCTGCTCGAGAAGGGTTCGGAGATGTCCTGGATGCGCCCCGAAGACGTGGCCCGCGCGAAGGACCAGGTGCGGCGGGAGCTCGAGGCGGTCGAGCGCGAGCTCGAGCAGCATCGCCGGCGCACGACGGAAGCTGCGCAACAGGGACTCGAAGAACAGGCAGCTCGTGAAGCCGAGCTCTCCGAGCGGGCACGCGAGCTCGCCCAGCGAGGCAGTGAGTCGGAGTCGCGTCTCCCACAGGAGGCGATCGACTCGTTGCGCGAGGCAGCCCGCCTGATGCAAGACGCGGCAGGGCGCCTCGCGGCGGGCGATCCCCAAAGCGGACTCGAGCTCCAGAACGAGGCGCAACGAAACCTCGAGCGAGCGCGAACCGGACGCGTGGGAGAGTCCGACTCCAAGGAGAGTCCAGGAGACGACTCGAGTGCGGAGGGTAACGATCTCAGCTTCGAAGGCGAGGTGCCCGGCGCCCGCGACAAGGACGCCGCCGAGGACTTTCGACGACGCGTCCAGCGCGGCCTCGGTCGACCGAGCGGGCGTTTGGGACCGGCGGTGCGCCGCTATGCGGAGGCTCTGCAATGAACGGACGAGCATTCGGGCGAGTGCGTTGCACGGCGCTGAAGTGGATCCTCGCCCTTTCGACGGTCGGCTTCGCCGTACGGTCTTCGGCAAGTCCAGGGCTCCGTGAGGCCGAACACGCCATCGACGAGATCGAGCTCCCCCGCGCCGAAGATCTTCTACGCGGGCAGAGCGGCGAAGAGGCGAGCTACTTGAGGGCACTGCTTTCCGTCTATCGAGCCGACTGCGACGGTGCCCAGGCGATCCTCTCTTCCCCGACGTTCCGTGAAGACGAGCAAGCTGCCGGTCTCTACGACCTCGCGAAGCGCTGCGCGGCCGCCACGGCGGGCTCTGTCGTGGTCGAGGACGAAAAGCACGGCGTATGGCTCCGCCTGCAGGATGACAAAGATCGCGTTCTGGTGCCCTTGATCGCGGCTTCCGCGGCGCGCGCTCGAGACTCCATCGAAAAGGATCTGGGGGTCGATCTCCCAAGGCCGCTTCGGATCGATCTGGTGCGGGATCTCTTCTCCCTCGCAGCCCTCACGGGTTTGCCTCTCTCCGCGGCGGAGACGACGGGGACGGTCGCGGTGGCGCGCTGGGGCCGCGTGACGATGGTGTCGCCCCGCGCGATGCAGCTCGGATTCCCTTGGCAGGATACGCTCGCCCACGAAATCACCCATCTGATCTTGGCACGTGGCTCGCGCGACCGAGCGCCGCTCTGGTTGCAGGAGGGGATCGCCAAGCGGGAGGAAACGCGGTGGCGTGACCCGCGTCCCTTCGACGCGTCGCCCGATCCGAATCGTGTGGCTTTCGATGCGCTGCAATCGGGGCGCTCGGTGGGCATCGATCAGCTCGGTCAGTCCATCGCCATGCTCCCGACCCCCGAAGCGGCGAGCATCGCTTTCGCCGAGGTGTCGAGCTTCATGGAGTACTGGATCGAGGAAAACGGTCCTGCCGCACTCACGCTGCTGCTCGAAGACATGAAGGTCGCCGAAGACGCCGATGCCGCCATTCGCAGCGTGAGTGGCTATGGACTCACCGAGTGGAAGTTGCGCTGGCAGGAGCACGTCCGCGATAAATTCGGAACAGCGGCACCGCCGGATCAGGGGCTCGACCAACTCCTCGGGCCCGTGAGCGCGCGCGAGCTTTCCCGGTGGCTTCGCCTGAGTGAGCTCTTGGTGAACGCCCAACAGTTCCGTCCGGCGGCCGAGCTCTTGGAGCCACGGGTCGCCGAGGCCCCGCGCTCCGCCCCCCTGCGTTGGTCAGCGGCTCGGGCGGCATGGCTCGCCGGCAAGCCGGCAGCCCAGGAGGCGCTCGGAACCCTTCGGGACGTGGACGCCGTCCACGGCGCGTGGCTCGCGGTGCGTGGGCAGTGGATGAAGAATCCTCCGGTCGAAGGCGATGACGCCGCGTCGGACAGCCTACTTTCAGCGGAGGCTCCGCGCCGAACGCCCGAAGAGCTCTTCGAGCATGCGGTGGCGGTTGACCCCCTCTCCGTCGACGTCGCTTGCGAGGGGGTGCCTCGCTACGTGCCGCCGCCGCGTGAGACTCCTCCACTTCCCCAGGACGCGGCGCGCCGTGCCCTGTGCGAGCACGCGCGCACCCTGCCGGAGCGAGGCACCGAGTAAGCAAGGTCGGAAACGGACGATACCTCGGGTTTCGTTCCGTCGCGCTCGACGGGGAAGACGGCGGTCGCCGTCCGAGAAGTCTCGTCGACCTGGGCACTGGAGTGCTCGTCTTGGCGACGCGCCTGTTCGACCTGCTACCCAGTTTTGGTGTACCCCCGCCGAAACACCCCCTCTCGCGCGGCGTTTCGTCGGTCGAACAGGTCCGAAGTCGCTCTTGGCGACGTGTCCACTCCGTGGAGGCAGGTTCGGCCGAATGGCACGCACCTTGCTCAATCGTGCGAGATGCGCAGCGCACGACGTCCGGTTTTGCTTGGTTCTTTGGGTGCGCCAGCTCTTCTAACGACGCTGGCCTTTGCCACGAGCGGCTGCTTTGGCGAAAGCGGTGACTTCGGGTCGCCCGGAGGCGGTGCGGAAGTGCCGGACGGCTCGCAGTCCGAGCCGGCACTCGGCGCGAGCGGGGGCGCAGGCAACTCGGGTGGAGGAACGGGTTCTGGTGGGGGAACCGGTGGGGCCCCGGACATCGATCTCGGAATCGACGTTGTGCCTGCCTACGGCTGGGACTGGAACCTGACTTCGAGTCGCGATCTCGGAGAGTTCCTGCCGGCCGAGACGACGCTCACCGGCGTGACCGTCGATCCGCAGACGGGTGTCATCTACCTGCTCGACCCGGCGGTGGGGATCTATCGACTGGGAGAGGACTCCGCAGAGCTGATTTACTCCGTCGGGGAGATCGCACCGGAGGAGTACGAGCCGCAGGGCACGTTCACGGATCTGGCCTCGCTGGGAGACGGCCGCTTTGCACTGACAGCTCCCAACGAGGGCTATCTGCTCGACCTGGAGCTGCGCACCCTGCGCCGCCACTTCTGCTACGTGCCTCCAACACCCCTGTTGCCGGACCGATCGACGAGCATTTCGGTGGACCTCGCTGCATCGGGTGTGGAAGTCGCGCAGATCACCGATGCGCTGGCTTACGACGCCGCGACCGGGTTGCTCTGGGCGGCGCCTCGAACCCTCGATGCGACGACGAACGAGGTGTACGGCTCGGAGGCAGCGACCTTCGACATGCTGACCGGGGAGCCACTCGATTGGTACTTGCTCCCCGAGGTGGATTTCGGTGCGACGGGCATCGCCGTGACCGAAGACGAGATTGTCCTCGTCAGGGGAACCCAGCTGCGAATCCACGACCGATCCGACGCCTCGGAGCTCGCGACCGTTGAGCTCGGGCGCGACGGGATGACGGAGTTCGGTGGCCTGGTGCAGCTCGGAACCTTCGAATTTCTCTTGGTCGAAGCAGGGCGGCCGTTCCTGCACACCCTGGTCAAGCGCACCCCGCTCCGGTGATCCTTGCCACGCGACTGACTCCCGAATCGCTCCCGACAGCGCGAGCCGAACAGGTGCGCGCCGAGCAGCGCGAGCCGAACAGGTGCGCGCCGAGCAGTGGCAGCGGAAGCCGAGTGACGCGAACTCTGGGCCTACGGTCGATGGGCCGGAGCCGCCAAGGTTATCCGCGGAGCCCGAAATTGCGCCGCCGCATCTTGATCCGGGCGGCGCGCTGAGGACATAGTGCGAGCAGGCATGCAAAATTCGCGGGTGGGGACCTGGTAGGAGGGAGGGATGCCCAAAGTCAGTGCGGGGCTCCTGATGGTGACGCCGGCGAAGCAGTTCTTGCTCGTCCACCCCGGAGGACCGTTCTTCGCCAAAAAAGATGCGGGGGCTTGGTCGATTCCGAAAGGCTTGATCGAACCTGGAGAGGACCTACTCCGCGCAGCGATTCGCGAGTTCGAGGAGGAGACGGGATGGTCGATCGGGGCTCCGTCCAACGCGGCGCATCGGGGGGCGTACGATGTTCTGTCGAGCGACAGCGGCTCGGAAGTGCACTCGAAAGGCGAGCGTTTCGTCCACCTCGGGTCCGTCGAACAAAAGGGAGGCAAGGTCGTTCATGCTTGGGCCTTCGTGGACGATCGCGATCCGGCTACGATCCGGAGCAACGAGTTCGAGCTCGAATGGCCGCCGCGTTCGGGCAAGCACCAGAGGTTCCCGGAAGTCGACCGGGGTGAGACGTTCTCGCTGGAGGACGCTGGCCGGAAGATCTTGCCGGCACAGCTGCCGTTTCTCGAGCGCGCGGTAGAGCGTGTGCCGCTGTTCGATGAATGACAGCCAGATCGAGTTCGCTGGCCCTATCTCTCGGAGGGGTTCAACTTCGGCTGTCGCGTTCAGCGGTGCGGTGTCGCCGCGCGGGCTTCGGCCTCGGCGAAGAGGCGGCAGGTGTCTTCCATGTTCCATGGGCGCTCGGTGAGAGTTTCGGGATCCCACTCGCTGCGCGGACGCGGAGGCGCGAAGAAGTCGCCCCCATAGACATGGATCGCCCGCGTCGGTGTGCCGATCGGGTTGACCACCGAGTGGATGATATCGGTCCCAAGTACCGTCACGTCGCACGGGCCGAGCGAGCGCGCGCCCGCGGCCTCGATCGAGTCGGGTGTACGCCGCCAAAAGATGTTGTCCTCGCGGCCGGCGACGATGCCGACAACCGACCACATGCAGTGGTTGTGCGGCTTGAAGGGCATCCATGGTGCCCACGCGAAATCGAGGATGGTCAGGTCGGGCGCGCGGTGGAGAACACCGGGC
>JBNKGC010000137.1:0-15868 GCA_050289625.1 Polyangiaceae bacterium
CGTGTTTCGGACTGCTGAATCACGCGGATTCGCGAACCACCGTGCTCGGTGGATCCGTCAGATCTTCCAGCGCGCTCACCTCGTCCTCCTCCCGAGCGTCGAATCGCCCCGCCTGGGCAGGGACGACCCCGGCTGCGCGATGAACCCCACTTTCGAGCGGCGGCTCGCCAAAGCGAACGGAGACCGTCACCGGTCGCCCCTCGAGCCGACACGACAAATGCCCCGCCAAACCCATGAGTTCCTCACGGGACAGGGCGTCCACCCCCCAACTACTCCACCCCGCACCCGAAAGGACGAGCTCGCCGCACGCATCGTCGGAGAGCGCCTCCAGCAAGGCCTCGCAGATTTCACGCCGAGCGCGGAGCACGGGCGCGGAGGCAGGTGACGATGCCGCATACAAGGCACCGCGGAGGACGACCCCCCTCTTCTTGAGGGTCGCCAGGCGACCGAGGACGCGTCCGGCAAAGGTGTCGCTCGACTCCGAGCCTGGCTGCACCTCGACCATCGAGTTGGGTGCTCGACGCTGCACGTCCTTGACCCATGCAGGCCACACGGCACCAGCTTCCATCACGACGAGCGTGGTGTTTCGTTCGGCCTCCCCGTCGATGAGAACCCGCACCGCAAAGGCCGCCTTCGACGGAAGCACGTCAGCCTTCGCGCCCCCCCGCGGCGCATCGCTTTCCGGCTTTTCCGTCACATCGTCCCCTTCTCTCGGATTGCAACTCACGTTCCCCCCCCAAACCCGATGCGCCCAAGGCGCCCGGGACACTCGTACTCAACTGTCGAGCGAGTGAATTCTTCCTCGTCTTTTTTGGTTCGAGACCGGAGCCCGCAGGGCGCAAACGCTCCCCTGCGCCGGACCCAACCCGGGTCGAATCCAACCCGGATTCGACCCGAGGGCTTCGGCGCTCGACCCCTACCTCATGGACCGCACCCCTCGAGACATCCGTTTCGTCAAGCGTCCGCTCCTGGTGACGCGGAATCCGCTCCTGACGATCGTGATGCTCGAAAATCCCCTTGATTGCGATGCCCGAGGCTGGTGTCCACCCCCGTCTCGAAACCTAAAATGGCTGATCGCCATAGACCTCGTCAAGGCTCGATCGCGTGAAATCGTCGTGAAGAGACGAGCACAATTCACCTACGGTTAACGTGCCGAATTTCCTGCCGGTTTCACACCCACGGCCGCTCGCGCCCACCGCGACTGATCCCTCGGCGCCACCTGACGGATACGGCCGTCTTGGTCTGACTCTTCGCCCCCGGAACGACGATCATTCGTCGCGGAAGTTTTCCGGAATTACCGCAAGACCACGAAGCAGCCGAGGTGCCCTCGAAGTCACAACGACAGTGAAACGTGAACGCTGCTCGAACGTCGTTTTCGGAGAGGAAACAGCCTCGATCCAAAACTCCGTGAACCTCACCTTCGAGCAAGAGCGTACTTCAGACCCCCCCCAGCACGACGCCGTCGACCTCGACTGCGGCGATGAACGCACCGACACCCATACCGGAGCACGTGTCCGACTTTTCGCGCGCACTAGCTCATCTGTCCTACACAGAACTACTCATGCTCCCGCGCCCCCCGCGAACCCTGAGAGCCCGCGCGTCCCCCAGCTGTGTGTTTTCGCTGAACTCCCTGTTGTCGGCGAGTTCGAACGCTCTTCCACCCTCGCAACTGAACATCGCGTCTCGAAGAACGCAGCGGTCAAGGCGATCGCCTTGTGGCGTCACGGGACTTCCCATCTAGCTCTCGCATCCCACGATCGCCGCAAGCCGCGGTCGCCACGGACCCCGCGCCGGGGGAACTCAGGAGCCACCACCCCGTCATGGCTTCGCCGACCACGGTCCACCGCCCCATCCGAGCCCAACAACCTAGCGCACCCGGTCGAGGGCGCCAGCGAGTTCTCGCCACCAGCAGCCACGGCGCATCGACTGAACCCCGCCGGCACATCGATCACCAGATCTCGGCTGGCGGAGCCCCTCGATTCAGACTGACCCGCGCCGGTCAGCCGTGGCTCATGCCCATGGCATGAAAGCCCTTGTCGACGAAAACGACCGTACCGGTGATGCCGCTCGCAAGGGGGCTGGCCAGGAACGCCGCGACGTTCGCAACTTCGTCCTGGGTGAGACGTTGCTGGAGCGGCGCGTGCTGCTCGTAGTGCTCGATGTACTCACCGATCATACCCGTCGCGCTGGCTGCACGGGAGGCAAAGGGGCCCGCCGAAATCGTGTTGACTCGAATGCCGTACCGACGTCCCGCTTGATAGCTCAGATAGCGGGTGTCGCACTCGAGCGCAGCTTTTGCGGCCGACATGCCCCCGCCGTACCCAGGGATGACCTGCTGGGCAGCGAGATAACTCAGCGACAAGACGGAGCCCCCCGAGTTCATCAGGGGGCCGAGCTTGCTCACCATGCCGACGAGCGAGTAGGCGCTAACTCCAAGAGCAGCGAGATAGCCCTGACGACTCGTGTCGATCAGGTCTTTGGCGACTTCCGGGCCGTTGGCCAGTGAGTGCACGAGAATGTCCAAGGAGCCCGCTCCGAAGTCGGCCTGCCACGCGTTCGCCAGTCCGGTGATCGTGAAGTCGCCCCGTCCGGAGTAGCGCTTGCTCTGTGCGATGTCCTCCGGAACGCTGCTCATGTCGTCGTATGCGGCGTCGAGGGGATAGACCTTCTCGAACTCCAAGAGGCTCCCGTCGCTCAGACGGCGCGCGTCGTCGAACTTTCCGCGACTGAGCATGGTCTCGAAAATGCCCATGGCAGGGGGCCAGGAGGCCACGCTCACTTTGGCGCCCGCTTCAGCGAGGGTCTTGCAGATAGAGAAGCCGAAGCCGCCAGCGTCGGCGACGCCGGCGACCAGTGCCCTTTTCCCGGTCAGATCGATGCCCAGCATGTTCGGGCCCTTTTTCGTCGGCCGGGTGAGCCATGGCAAGGGGGTACGAGCGGATTTCTGTTGGGAAATAGTCCAACCCGACCCCGTCCCTTAGGCGAGGTGACCGAGCCTCGCTCGGCCGAGCTCACGGTTACGCGACGCGAGAGTGAGCGTTCTGACGCATGCCTCGTGACAGACCCGCGAGATCGTGTCCTGGTCGTTTCGGGGGACTGACCAGTGAGCCGAAGCGTACCGTCACGGTCACTTCTGACCCCTCCCACTCCGCACCCAAGTGGGCAGCCAGTTCAGACAGCTTACCGCGCGAACGCCCGGAGCTCCGGCTCCGCGCCGTCAGGTAAATCCGGCCGCCGCCCGTGCTCACGAGGTTGTCGGCAGCAGCTCGAACGAACCGACTGCGCGCAGCCTGCGCAGCGTCATCGGCCCGATCGGAACACGCGACGACGACGGCATCGAATCCCAGACGCTCGCGACATCGCTCCCGAACCCGTTCGGCCAGCTCGGCCAGTGCTTCGTCTTCGCCCTGAACGATCACCTGCCTTTCTTTTTGGTTCTCGCAGACAGGAAGCCAGCTCGGCCAGACGCTCCCCCGCTCGGCAACCACAAGCACATCACTGATTTCGTCTTGCGTTCGACTTTCCACGACGGACCGCCTTTCCGAGGGCTCGCTGCCCCCCCCACTTCTTCGAACCACCCAAGCGTGCAGGCTGCGTCCGCTGTCACGTCGCTGACGACCGATTCTCGCGGACGAAGGTCCCGACCCTTGCGCTAAACCCGAACGGCCACCGCGGGCAAGTTTGTCGCAAGAAGCGTACATCGCTCACCGCGCGACGAGCGAACGGTGAGCCAGTCTCGCTCGGAGACGCTCCCGTCGACATCTCTCGGAAACGTTCGTCGGCACGGCCCGAGCACCGAACGCTCAAAGGGATCACCCGCGTGACGTTCACGCGAGCTCGAAGCGACTTCGGCTGCGAGCACCCGTCAGGGGCCCACGACGCTCGGAGCGCCACTTCGCAATGCAACACGACTCGTGAAGCGGTTTTGGGGTGGGACCGAAAGCTAGTTGAGCTCTTCTTGGCTCTTGGGCGGTTCTTCGAGCGGGCGCGCGATGAAGACCCAGCGTTCCTTACCGTCAACGCCCATCACCTTCACGTGCTCGTCCGGCACGGCCAGCAGAGTGAGCGTCGGACTCTCCGTCGAATCCATACTCACGAGATCCATCGAGTAGAGCAACTGCAGTGCTCCGAGGAACTGCGCGGGAGGCACCCGCAACCGAGCGATGAGCTCTTGCAGAGGCATGGATCCAATCGTCGATAGCTCGTCTACAATCGACTGCCCCACCTGATAGATGCGCCGCCTACGCGGCTCGAGTGTCACCCAAACCTCCTCGGGCAACCTGAGTGGCGGCCCCGGAAATCTCCGGGGCGAGCCTTCCGGCGATGTTCCGCCGGGCGAACCCGTGTGTCCCATGACGCCCCTTTCTCGCCGACTCGCCGAAGCCGGCCCCTCCTATCAAGCGTGACGGTCACCCCGGCGGTCGCAACGGGCCGACCTTGAACGTTCTGTACCGGCTCCATCTCCAAGTGGCGAAAGTCCCTCAGTTCGGGCGCACTGCCCCCGTTCGAGGCACCCTGGATGACGTCGCAGACGCCCGCGGCTCCACCCGATCGGACCCATTTTCGTGCTAAAGCAACGGCTGGCTTGAACTGGTCCATCATCACCCGTGGTCTCGTGGGGGGCATCGTCATCCTGGCGGCCAGCGCATGTGCCGTGGAGGAGGACGCGCTCGGCTCCGGGCGAACGGCACCGGTACTGGAGGAACAGCGCGTGGGGCGGGTACCCGGCGCGCGGCGCGATGGATCTCCGCAGGGCGACGCCACCCGCCACCCGAGACTGCCTCAAGTTCTTGCACCCGTCGTGGTGACACCTCTCCGGCACCCCCTCGCCGAGTTTGACGAGCAGGGTCTCGTCGAACTCGTACGCAACTCGCCCGAAAAGCTGGGTTCCTTGTCCGTGGGGGAGCCGAATCAGGGACGTCTGTTCAACGGCATGCCGATGCCGGAAGGGTCCTTCTGGAAGGTGATGGACCGGGACAACAGCTGGGGCACCCGCGAGGTAGTCGACTCGGTGCGCCGCGCCATCGAAAGCGTGATCACCGAGTACCCCAACTCCCATCCGCTCTACGTCGGGCACATCAGTCGAAAGTCAGGCGGCTGGTTGCGACCGCATCGAAGTCACCAGTCGGGGAGGGATGTCGATCTCGGCTTCTATTACTCGACGGGTGAAGCCTGGTACGAGAAGGCCACTGCAGAAACGCTCGACCGAGAGCGCACGTGGTCACTCCTCCAGGCGCTGATCACCCAGGGCAACGTCGAGTACATCTTTCTCCACCGCGACGTGCAGAATCTCCTGCTCGAGCACGTCCGTGCACGAGCGGACGACGAAGCCTGGCTCGAGCAGCTCTTCCAGCAGGCGGCAGGCAACGACGAGGCCCTGATCCGCCACAGGTGGGGACACGATACGCATTTTCACGTGCGCTTCTACTCCGAGCGCGCACGGGAGACCTCCCGGCGAGCTTTCGGGCTCCTGCGACGCTTCCGGAAAATCTGACCGTTTGACAAGAACGACCCCGCAGGGGAATTTCCGCGCCATGGCACGCCTCGAATCGCTCGAGCAGCTCGAAATCGGCATGAAGATCCTCGTCGGTGGCGACCGCGTCGTGACGGTCGACGAAGAGCTGGCACGGGCCTTCAACCCGGGCGACGCCCTGGCCGTCGTCGAAAAGACGGGACAAGTCCTTCATCTGCCCGGTGCGGAGAAGCAGATCGCCGAGGCGGCGGTCAGCCGGACCGTCGAAGCCTTCCATCGCATGGGCAGCGTCACCGACGATCAGATCAGCGATTTCTTCGCGCGCTTCGCCGACAAGCTAGCCGACGACACGATTTGGAGCGAGGTGGCGCGGGTCAACCGGGCCGACATCGACGCTGCTCGTGCTCGCGGTCGCTCGACCACTCGCCTCGAAGCGACCGACAAGATGCGCGCAGGCATGATCGAGGGACTGCGCGGTTGGATTCACGCTTCCTCGCGGCGCGGTCAGGTCATCGAGACGATCGACCACGGCTCGTGGTCGGCGGAGCTCGTGGGCACCGCGCTCGGAGTCGTAGCCTTCGTGTTCGAAGGTCGCCCGAACGTCGTAGCGGACGCCACCGGCGTCCTCAGAGGGGGCAACGCCGTCGTCTTCCGCATCGGGCGCGACGCCCTTCAGACGGCCAAGGCGATTCTGGAGCGGGCAACGACCCCCGCCCTACGTGAAGCAGGTCTCCCCGAAGGAGCAGTCACCGTCGTCGACAGTGCTTCGCATGCCGCGGGCTGGTCGCTCTTCCTGGACAATCGCCTGTCACTCGCGGTGGCACGCGGTTCGGGGCCCGCAGTCGACACCCTCGGCAGCCTCGCGCAGAGCGCTGGCGTCCCGGTGAGCCTTCATGGCACGGGAGGTGCCTGGCTCGTCGTCGGTGACAGCGCCAGCGAGCGCGACTTGAGTCAAGTAGTCTTCGACTCCCTCGATCGGAAGGTCTGCAACACCCTCAACACCTGCTGTATCTCCGAGAGCGCTGCTCCGCGCCTCATTCCAGCCTTCCTCGAAGGGATGGCGCGAGCCGCGAGCCGACGTGGAACGGACTTCAAATTGCACGTCGTCGACGCGGACGCTCGCTTCGTCCCTGCGGATCTTTTCGAGAAGACCGCCACGATCGAACGAGCCGATGGACCGCATGAGGAAAAGCAGGCCGTGATCATCGGGGAAGGGCGGCTGGGCGACGAGTGGGAGTGGGAAAACTCGCCCGAGGTCACCCTGAAGATCGTGCGGGACACGGCACACGCGGTCGACCTGTTCAACCGCTACAGCCCCCAGTTCGTCGCCTGCCTGCTCTCGACCGACACGGCGGAAGCGGAGCGGTTTTGGGCTGACGCCAACGCGCCCTTCGTCGGCGACGGATTCACCCGTTGGGTGGACGGGCAGTACGCCCTGAAGCGACCGGAGCTGGGGCTCTCGAACTGGCAGAATGGTCGTCTCTTCGGACGCGGTGGCGTCTTGAGCGGCGACAGCGTGTTCAGCGTTCGCACGCGCGTGCGTGGCACGAGCGCGGGCAAGCCGAAAGAGTGAGACACGCCGCGCCTCCCGCGTGCTTCGGGCACGCGGGAGAATTCGACCTACACGCGAGACGTCGGAACCAGGATTCAGACGTGGATCGTCCGCCCGCCGACTCCAAGCGCCGCCTCTTTGACGATCTCGGCGAGGGTCGGGTGAGCGTGTGACGAACGAGCGATGTCCTCAGCGCTCGCTCCGAACTCGATGGCAACCACGGCCTCAGCGATCAGATCCCCTGCGCGAGCCCCGATGATGTGGACTCCCAGCACGCGATCCGTCGCGGCATCAGCCAAAATCTTCACGCGCCCTTCGGTCCCTCCGAGCGCGCGGGCGCGTCCATTGGCCAAGAAGGGAAAGACACCCTTCTTGTACGCGACGCCCGCTTCCTTCAGCTGGTCCTCGGTCTTGCCCACCGAGGCGATCTCCGGATGGGTGTACACCACGCCAGGGATCGCATCGTAGTTGACGTGGCCATAGCCGGTGGCGATGTGTTCGACGCAGGCGATGCCTTCTTCTTCGGCCTTGTGCGCGAGCATGGCTCCGCCGATCACGTCACCGAAGGCATAGACCCCCGCAGCGTTGGTCCGAAAATGCTCGTCGACCGGAATGAACCCGCGCCGGTCGGTCCCGACGCCCACAGCCTCGAGGCCGAGTCCGTCCGTGTTGGGCCAACGTCCCGCGGAGAGAAGAACCCGATCGCACTGGATTGGTTCCTGCCCCTCGATCTCGACGACACAGCCGTTGCCGTCCCGACGAGCCGAAGTCACCTTCGAACCCAGACGGAACTCAAGCCCCTGCTTTTTGAAGAGCCTCTGCGCCTCCTTCGCAATCTCCGAATCCATGCCCGGAAGGATGCGATCGAGGTATTCGACCACGGTCACCTTCGAGCCGAGGCGACGCCACACGCTCCCCATCTCGAGCCCGATGTATCCTGCTCCGATCACCACCAAGTGCTCGGGCACTTCGGGATAGGCGAGCGCCTCGGTGCTCGTGCCGATGCGGTCACCGTCGAGCTCCACGCCGCGGAGCTCGGCTACCTTGCTCCCAGTGGCGATCAGGATGTGCTTGGCCTCGATCTCGGTTTGGGCGCCGTCGTTGCCTTCCACGACCACCTTGCCGCCTCCGAGGAGCCGTCCACGCCCGAGGTACCTTGTGATCTTGTTCTTCTTGAAGAGACCGGCAACGCCGCCCGTGAGCCCGTCGACGATCCCTTCCTTCCGCTTCATCATCGCGCCGAGGTCGAGCTTGACGTCCCCCACCTCGACTCCGAAATCACCGAGGTGATGCTTGGCCTCGTCGTAGCGTTCACTCGCCTCGAGCAGAGCCTTGCTCGGGATGCACCCCACCCGTAGGCAGGTACCCCCGAGCTTCTCTTCGAGCTCGACGCAGGCAGTGTTCATGCCGAGTTGGGCGGCGCGAATGGCGGCGACGTATCCCCCCGGACCGGCACCGATCACGATGACATCATGCTGAGTTCGACTCATTGGCTTACACCTCGAGCAGGATTCGGGTGGGCTGCTCGATGCATTCCTTGATTCGCTTGAGGAAAGTGACCGCCTCGCGACCATCGACGATCCGGTGGTCGTAGGTCAGTGCGATGTACATCATCGGGCGAATCTCCACCTTGCCATCGACCGCCATCGGCCGGTCTTGAATGGCGTGAAGCCCGAGGATTCCACTCTGGGGAGGGTTGATGATTGGCGTGGAGAGCATCGACCCGTACACGCCGCCGTTGGAGATCGTGAAGGTTCCCCCCTGAAGCTCCTCGAGCTTGAGTTGGTTCTTCTTCGCACGACCGGCAAGCTCCACGATGGTCTGCTCGACCTCCGCGAAGCTGAGCCGCTCGGCATTGCGGATCACCGGCACCACGAGGCCCTTGCCACCGCCGACGGCGACCCCAATGTCGTAGTAGTTCTTGTAGACGATGGCGCGATCCCGAATCTCGGCATTCACCTGCGGAATCGCTTTCAACGCCTCGATCGTCGCCTTTACGAAGAAGGACATGAAACCGAGCTTGATGCCGTACTTGTCCAAGAACTGCGGCTGGTATTGCTTGCGCAGCGCCATCACGCTGGACATGTCCACTTCGTTGAACGTGGTGAGTAGTGCCGCCTGCTGCTGCGATTGCACCAGGCGCTCGGCAATCTTCCGGCGCATGGGGCTCATCGGCACCACTTCTTCGCCCCGATCTCCAAGGTCGGGGGTCGGTGCCGCTGGGCGAGCCTGAGGCGCAGGCTTCGGTGCCGCAGGCTTGGGAGCGGCCTTCGCCTGCTGGACGTGCCGCTCCACGTCTTCCTTCAAAATCCGACCTCCCGGGCCGCTAGGCGTCACCGCATCGGCGTCGACGCCCGCCTCGGCCAGAGCCCGCCGAGCCGAAGGCATCACGCGGGCAAATGCCTCGGGCGGGAGGGAGTCGCGCACACTCACCACCTCGTCGCTGGCTGCCATCGCCTCCACATCCGAGGCTCGCACCTCTTGCTCGGCGGGCGCTGCGGCTGCAGGCGCGGGCGCGGGTTCGGCCGACGGAGGCGGTGGTGGTTGCTCGCTCGGCATCGGAGGCATGGCAGCGCGATCCGCCGAGGTGTCGACGGCTCCTTCTTCCATAAAACCGATGACGTCGCCGACGCTGGCGTCATCACCTTCTTTGATCAAGATCTGCTTGATCACCCCGCTGACCGGCGCCGGCAGCTCCACGGTGACTTTGTCAGTCTCGATCATCACGACCACCTCGTCGCGCTGGACCGAATCGCCCTCCCCCTTGAGCCATTCTCCGATTTGCACCTCGGTGATCGATTCGCCTACTGGCGGCACCTTCAATTCAACGGCCATCCGTCGGGCTCCCTATCGTTCTCTCTCTGTTGAGAGTTGGTACAGCTCCCCAGAAAAGAAAGTGCCCAGCGATCGCGGCACCCTGTACGGGTGCGGCGCCGCCCTCGCTGGGCAATTCCCCTGCATCTGGTCGCTGCATCTTGTCTTTCCATTTGGACAGCTTCCTGGGGAAGCTGCCCCTCGTTTGCTGACTTCGCCCAGCACGGGGATTGGGACCACTGCGCTCGAAAAATCCGAGCGGGCCCGAGTTCCCGAGGCGAAGCAGGCTCGTCAGCTGCCGAAAGCAGCCTCCATGAGCCTCTGTTCTTCAAGCTTGTGGGTGTGTGCCGAGCCCGTCGCAGGGCTCGCGGATTCAGGTCGAGTCACGCCGCGCATGGGATACTTCCCAAGCACGCTGTCGCCGAAACGCGACCGCATGTAGCGCCAGGGACCCATGTTTTCGGGCTCGTCCTGAACCCAGGTGAGCGGCGTGCCTTCGGGGTACGGCTCGAGGGCGGCACCCATGTGCGCATCGCTGAGCGGGTACAGCTCCTCGACACGCAAAATGGCCACATCGTCTCGCTTGCGCTCGGCGCGTTGGCGCTCCAGCTCGAAGTACACCTTCCCGCTGCACAAGAACACTTGCTTGGTGTTCTTCTGGCTCTCGCGAGAGTCCGGGATGATGCGCTGAAAGCCTCCGTCCTCGAAGTCCTTGAGCGAACTGACCGCGCTCGGGTGCCGCAGCAGGCTCTTCGGGGTGAACACGATCAGCGGCTTGCGCCAGGTGCGGAGCACCTGCCGGCGGAGCAAGTGGAAGTAGTTTGCCGGGGTGGTGGGCTGCGCGATCTGCATGTTCTCTTCGGCCGCCAGAAGCAAGAACCGCTCGATGCGAGCGCTGGAGTGCTCCGGGCCTTGCCCCTCGAAACCGTGAGGCAGAAGCAGGGTCAAACCACTCAGACGCTTCCATTTGTCTTCGGCGCTCGAGATGAACTGATCGATGATGACCTGCGCAGCGTTCACGAAGTCTCCGAACTGGGCCTCCCACATCACGAGAGCGTCCGGCCAGTCGAGGCTGTAGCCATATTCGAACCCGACGACCCCGGCTTCGCTGAGGGGACTGTTGTAAATCTCCGCGGGCGCCTGGTCGGGATCCAAATTGCAGAGAGGAATGTAGCGGCGTCCGGTTTCCACGTCGAACAGCACGGCGTGCCGCTGACTGAAGGTGCCGCGCCCGACGTCCTGCCCCGTGAGCCGGACGCGAACGTTCTGGGTCACGAGCGAAGCGAAACAGAGTGCCTCCGCCCCGCCCCAGTCGAAGGGCCGCTTGCCTTCGCCCATTTCACGGCGCTGCTTGAGCAGGCGGGAGATTTTCTTGTGTGGGGCGAAGTCCTTGGGAACTTCGGTCAGGCGCTTCGTCAGCTCGGTGAGGATTTCGCCCTTCACGCTGGTGTCCACCTCGGGGACGTCCGCTTCCGGTCCCCCTTGGTAGCCCTGCCAGACACCGCCGAGCCAATCGTGAATGCGCACGTAGTCGGAGCGTCGAGCCTCGCTCAGCTCGTGCTCGAGGTGCTCTCGACGATCGATGGTGATCTGATCCGCCTCTTCGCGCGTGACCTCTTTGCCCTTGAGCAGGTGCTCGAGGTAGCCGTCGCGGACGCTCTTGCGCTCCGAAATCGCCTTGTAGAGGAGGGGCTGGGTGAATGCCGGCTCGTCGCTCTCGTTGTGCCCGTGCCGCCGGTAGCCGTACATGTCGATGACGACGTCGCGGAAGAAGGTGCGACGGAAGTCCATCGCCAAGCGGACGACCTGAGCCACAGCTTCGGGGTCCTCGCCGTTCACGTGGAAGATCGGGATCTGCAGCATCTTCGCCACGTCGGTCGCGTAGGTGCTGCTTCGCCCCTGCGAGGGCGGGGTGGTAAAGCCGATCTGGTTGTTCACCACGACGTGGATGGTGCCTCCGGTGGCGTAGGCGTCGAGCTGGGAGAGGTTGAGCGTCTCCTGCACGATGCCCTCACCGGCGAAGGCGGCGTCACCGTGAATCAAGAGGCCCAGCTTGCGACAGCGGGCCACGTCTCCCACTCGATCCTGCTTGGCGCGACAGCGACCCAGCACCACTGGGTTCACGAACTCGAGGTGGCTTGGGTTGAAGCACAAGGACAGGTGCACGCGCTTGCCGCTGGCCGTGACGTAGTCGGAGCTGTGACCCAAGTGATACTTGACGTCACCGCTTCCGAAGTAGAGCTCTGGGTCGACGTCCTCGAATTCGCGGAAGATGTTGCGCGGGTGCTTGCCGAGAATGTTGGCGAGCACGTTCAGGCGACCGCGGTGCGCCATCCCGAGCACGATCTCGTTGACGCCGTGGAGCGCGGCACGCTCGATCGCGAAAGACAAAAGAGGAATCAGACTTTCGGAACCCTCGAGGGAGAAGCTCTTGGCTCCGAGGTACTTCTTCTGAATGAACTCCTCGAAGATGGCGGCGTCGGTGAGCTTCACCAAGATGCGGGTCTGCTCTTCGCGGCTGAGCTTGACCCGGTTCTCGGTGCCCTCCATCCGCTCCTGAAGCCAGTTCTTCACCTCGAGGTCGTCGATGTGCATGAACTGCACACCGATCGATCGACAGTAGGTACTGCTGAGTCGCCGAATGATCTCTTTGAGACTCAGCGCTTCGGCGCCGAAGATCGTGCGGCTGGAAAAAACACGCTCCATGTCCTCCGGGCGGAGGTCGTAAAATGCGGGGTCGAGCTCCGGTTGCTGCGCTCGCGGCAGCCCGAGCGGATCGATCCTCGCGATCATGTGGCCGCGCACCCGGTACGCTCGGACCAGAGCGTCCACCCGATCCTGCAGGACGGCCGCGTCCGACACGAGCGAGGCAGAACGCCCGTAGGCAGCCGAGGTGCCGTTCGCCCGCCGATTGCGGATGTCGTTCACGGTCGGCGTCTGCACTGCCGGCGCTGGAGTTCGTACCGCAGGTGCGGGGGACGTCGATCCCGAATTGAAAACCGACTTCGCTTCGAAGGACGGTCCAAGCTGCGGCGTGGCTGCGAACGAATCCTGGTCGAAGTCGGTCGCGAAGTACTCCTGCCAATCCTGAGGAACGGAGTTGGGATCGTGTAGGTAGTCGGCGTAAAGCCCCTCGATGAACGCAACGTTCATCGTGTTGGGGGAGCTACCGTTGTCGGACATGGTCGGTGCCGTGAGTGAGCCCGGAGACGGGTGAGTTTGGGTGGGGTGCAGGTCGGAACCTAGCGCCCTAACTGGTGAAATCTACAGGGGAGTGCCGCGCCGTGTCGGTGCATCCAGCTGGCGGCCGGATCTCAGCGCCGGCAGGGGCGGCCGGTCAAGCAGCGGGCGGGCCAAAAACCGCAAAAATGTCCCAGTGGCGGCGCTTCCACGTTTCCGGGAAGACGCATCCCCCCGAAACACCCTGGAAACACTGGATCCAAGAGCCGGCCCCGAGCCCGGTCTACGGCCCTCTCCCGCCCTCGCGCACGGCTTCCTTGCAGCGGGATCGGCTGCCGGCGGGGAGGCCAGCGGCCACGCAACTCGCGGGAAACAAATGCTCAGCGTGTCGCAGTGCGTCGTCCGCGTCGACTCTTCTGGCCTCCCGCCGCCCGCAGGTAGCCCTGACTGAGAAAGGCGTACATCTGCTGGGTGAGCGCCTCCGCGCTCTCCTCCGCGAGCCCCAGAGTCACCGCCTGATACAGGAGCTCTTTGAGAGCACCAACGGTCAGGTAGGCCATCACCCGCGGTTCCCCATCGGCCACGATCCCGAGCTGCTGACCGTCTCGCAGGCTTTCGGTCAGGAGCTGAACCACAGTGTCGTAGAAAGTAGTGAGTTTGCGCTCGAATTCGGGATCGACTCCGACTGCGTCGGTGAAGAGGATCTTGGTCATCGAACGCTCCACCAGGCAGAGTCGTAGGATGGCGCGAATGTTCTCCAGCACCTGCTCGGCGACGCTACGGTCAGGCTGATCCGTCGCAATGCGCACGATCACGCCCGTAATCTGCATCGCAAAGCGATCGATGAGCTCGGCGAAGGCTTCTCGCTTGTCGTCGAAGTAGAGATAGAACGTCCCTCGGGCGACACCGGCTTCGGCAACGATGTCGTCGACTGTCGCTCGGGCGTAGCCACGCTTCGCGAAGACGTCCCGGGACGCGTCCAGGATCTGAAGACGGCGTTCCGCCTTGGAAACCGGGGACTTTCGAGGCTTGGGCTTCTGTCGGGCGCGCCTTTCGCCGTTGGCACTCGGTGAAGCCCGCTTGGAAGTCGCAGCGCGGGCGGGCCTCGCCTTGGCGGACGGACTTCCCTTCCCTGCCGCCTTCGAGGGAGCCCGTTTGGCCGGCTTCTTTCGAATTGGTCGCTTCGCTTGCCTACTCACCACATTCGCTCTTCTATCATGTCGAACGATTTTCATGATGCCGGATGCTTCTCGCGCGCCCCCGGGTGCGCGAGCTTCAATGAGGAAGAGAGACGACTCGTGAGAACTTGCCCGGTGTGCGCCACCGAAGTCGATGAGGCAGTCGATGCCTGCCCCGAATGCAAGACCTCTCTGCGCACGATCGGGCTCTGGTCGACCCCTCCCCCCGGCGCTGGTTCAGCAACGGAAGGCGACTCCTCGGATGCTACTGAGTCGTGGCTCGAGCCCTCCGCCCACGAGGAGGCGCCCGGCCCTCGCCTCGGCGACTCCATTCAGGAGCGAGCCGGTCGGTCCCAGCCGGAGCCAGCCGTCGAAACCGACGAGTGGTTCATCCGCCGGGGCGACGACATCGAGGGACCCTTGACCCTCGACCGATTGCTCGACCGGCGAGAGCGAGGCTACGTAGCGGACGACACCTTGGTCGCTCGCGGCACGGGTACCTTCGGGCCCCTCGCCGAACTCGTCGATCCCGAGGGCACACCGCGACCCATCCGACGCTCGAGACAGAGGCCCGCACTCGGCAACTTCCCCTCCGCCTGGGCGAGGGGTGAAGTGGCGCCGCATTCCATCGATTGTGGTGGAAGCAAGCGCACCCAGGACATCGGCGCGTTCGAGCCAGCCAGGTCCTCGACGCCCCCGGAGCCTTCATCGGGGGCCACCGCAGCCCTCATCCCTCGGGCAGAAGTCAAACCGCCGGGATACGCCGCACCGAGCAGCGCACGATCTTCGGCGGTCCCGCTCGCGGCGGTGACGGTGCTGGTGCTCCTTTTGCTCGCCGTCCTGGGTTGGTTGGCGCTCGCCTGACACCTATGCTCCCTCGCCCCGCAGCGAATGCGTGCACAATGAGGGACTTCACGATGACGACGAGCCGATCTCGTACCCTGCTCGCCTTGTGCGCCACCGGCGCCCTCGCGGTGAGCCTCGGGGGCTGCGAAAACGAGGAGGGCAAGAAGTGCATCTCCGAATTCAAGGCCGCCCAGGACGTCGTACGAGGCATCGACGGCTCGAGCATCGACAGCGTGCGCGAGAGTCTCGCCGCCGTGGACGGGGCGATTTCTTCTTGCAAGGTGGCGGGCAAACCGGGCGAAGTCGAACAGCTCGAAAAGGCGCAGGGCCAGATCCGGGCTCAGCTCACTGCGCTCGAAGCGCGAGCGGGTCGCACGTCCCGCAAGAAGCTCACTCCCGAAGAGCTGGCCAAGCTTGAGAAGAAGGGCGACCCGAGTTGCCCGCGGGGGCAGGGCTACGAGCGAGAGGGCAAGCTCATCAAGTGCACCGGGGCCCAGCTCGTCGACCTCAGCTTCGAGAAGGCGGCCGCCTACTTCGACAGTCGGGGCTTCAAGGTCAAAAAGGATGGGAGCTCGCTCCAGGCCGAATTCGGCGCGGAGAAGTTCATCCTCACCTACGGGCAAAAGGACGACCCGAAGCCACCATGCTGCCTCGAGCACTACGCTGCACCCGGCGTGCCCTGGCAGGAGGCCACCTTCCCCGGCCTGCTCGGCAACGTGGTCGCCGGTCGGATCGCCAACCGCCTCGACCTGCACGGCACGAACTGCGTGTCGGACGCGGCCTGTGCGTCGACCTTCTCGGCGCTGTCGATGGGGCTCTCCGAGC
>JBNKGC010000138.1:0-15792 GCA_050289625.1 Polyangiaceae bacterium
GGACGCCGAAGTCTGCGGGACCCTCAGCCGCGCGCAGGCGCGCGAGACTTCGGTGGGACAAGCAGCTCACGGAGATGGGCGCGTCGTATGAACGCCTCGGGCGCGCCGAGTACGGCTAAGAGGGCCCCCGCCGGCGCGCAGCGAAGCGAGCAGTGCGCCCGGCACGGGCGCAGAACAGAAGGTGAAACGATGTTCAATACGAGCTGAGTCAAGTCCTTTGAGGACCCTGACGGAGGGAACCTCCCACCGAAGGCAAGGGCACCGAGCCGGAGCACCGGCTTCTACCTGGGCGCGTGGTCGCGTCGAGGATTCCGCGAGGGGGTGTTCGATGGAAGCCGTAGGTGCAGTACGGAATCGAGCGAAAGCGAAGCGCCGTAAGGCAACCGTTCGTGGGGTGAGCTGGCTGCTCTCAGCGAAGCCCAATATCCGTCGGACGGACGGTAAAGTAGTGGCGACGGTTTCGTACGAAGTTCTGCGTTCTTACCCGGGGAGACCTCTCGGCCTCCACTGCGGGAAATCGTGAGTGGTAGCTATGAAGGACTGAAGGACAACGTGGCGAAGGGACGAGAGGAGTCGGATGGTCGCATAGTACCGGAAGGCCGGCGAAAGCCGGTCCCAACCGTTGCCGAGCAACGGGGAGGGAAGGCGACCACGGCCAGCCAACAGGCAGGACAGCTTGGACTGTTTCGTGAAACAGCCGACAGCCCGCAAGGGGCCGACGGCGGAGCGGACGCGGGTCGGCCCGCGCCAGCGCCGCGCGTGGTGCCGAAGTCGCGAAACAAGAAGGGAGACGTCTTGCCGGCGATGACGATGGAGGAGGTAGCGAGCGAGGAGAATCTGCAAAGGGCGTTCTACCAGGTTGCCTCGAATCGAGGTGCACCGGGACCGGACCGGCAGAGCATCAACGAGGTGCGTAGGCACCTTGGTAGCGTGCTTCCGATGCTTCGCCGTGAGCTGCTCGAGGGCAGCTACCGGCCGGGGGAAATCCGCCGGGTGTGGATACCGAAGTCGGGAGGCGGACATCGGGGCCTTGGCATACCGAATGTGGTCGACCGGATCGTGCAACAGGCAGTGCACCAGGTGCTCAGCCCGCACTACGAGCCGACGTTCCACGCAAGTAGCCACGGTTTTCGGCCGGGACGGAGCTGTCACACGGCAATCACCGAAGCCAAACAGTATCTAGAGGACGGGTATGAATGGGTGGTGGATCTCGATCTGGAAAAGTTCTTCGATCGAGTCCACCACCAACGATTGCTTGCGCGGCTGGAGCAGAAGGTCGAAAGTCAACGACTGCTCAAGCTCATCCACCGGATGCTCAAGGCGAAGGTGGTGCTGCCTGACGGAGTGGTGGTGAGCACGGAGGAAGGAGTTCCGCAAGGAGGTCCGCTTTCACCGTTGCTCAGCAATATCGTGCTAGACGAGCTCGACCGCGAGCTGGAACAGCGCGGACATCGCTTCGTGAGATATGCTGACGACTGCAACGTCTACGTGCGTAGCGAGCGGTCTGGTCAGCGAGTGATGGCAAGCCTGACCCAGTTCATCGAACGTCGGATGCGGCTGAAGGTGAACAAGAACAAGAGTGCCGTGTCGCGACCGGAAAGGCGACACTTCGTCGGCTTCAGCCTGAGGCGAGAGCCGAAGGACGGGAGCGTAGAAGTGCACTTGTCGCAGCGGAGTAAGAGCCGCCTCGACGAGAAGATAGTCGAGTTGACTCCGCGCACCTGGGGACAATCGCTGCGCGACTGTATTCGCCAGGTGAACGAGTACTTCATCGGCTGGATCGGCTTCTTCCACATCACGAACGACGCGGAAGAGCTCGCCCGACGCGACGCACACATCCGGCGCAGACTCCGAGCCATCGCCGTACGACACTGGAGCAGAAAACGTCGAGATAGCTGGAGGCCGCTCAAACCAGGACGGCGTTCCTGGTGGTTTCTCAGCAATACGTCCCGAGTGACGCGGGCCTTGCGCAACGCACGTTTCGCAGAGCTTGGTCTCGTATCGCTTCAGGCCGAATGGCAACGCTATCAACACCGTTTCGCCATCGTCCCGGTGCAGCAAGAGCTGGCACTGGGATAGCTGAGGGTGGAAACACCGGCGATGGACTACTTGCCCGCTTCAAGGCCCGGAAACGCCGCCACGGTCGAACTAGGCTCCCGCCCGACACAATCGAAAGAGTCGGAGTCGGTCACTCTCGACCTACCGCGCACGTCCGGGCTGTAGAGCCGTCGAGGACGCCAGCGTCCCGAAGAGCCGGATGTGAGGCCCACAAGTCCGGTTCTGTGAGAGGGGCCCCTGCGAGAGCGGGGGTCTCTACTCGACCCGCCGGAACTGAAGCCGCACGACCCTGCAGGGGAGCACCCCGACAACTCCTGCTGCAGGATGAAGACTTCATCTACGATGTCGTCGGCAATCCGCTTGGAGATCCGCGACTGGCGGAACCCCGTCGAGTGGCCCGACGGTGCGAAGCCCGTCACGAAGCCTCCGCCATCGACCACCCTCCGGACAATCGCTTCGCGGCGGGCTTTCTCGGCAGCCCAGCGATGAACTTCTCTTGGATGGAACTCTCGTGAAAGGAAGGCGAATTGGGGGGAGGCTGTGGGCGCGTGCGGGGGCACCGTCCGACGAGGGGGATGCTCTTTGATTGGCCGCCGTATCTCCACGAGCGTTCCGGTGAGAGCGCTTTCAAGGAGAAGAGGACATGCTTAAACTTTGGGGTGGCTGCGGCACGGTGGCGCTTGCGGCGTTGGCCGTCGCTTTCTTTTCGGGCTGCAGCGGGGATGAGGGGGGCACGAGCAACGACGATGCTTCCCAGACGGGCGGCACGGGCGGTTCCACCGCTTCCGGAGGGACGGCTGGAAGCGGAGGCGTGAGCGCCACCGGCGGCGCGGGCACCGGGGGGCAGGCTGCGACCGACGCGTTTGGGTGCGATCCGCTCGCGGAAGTGAGCTGCGGTGGCGAGTGCTTCTCCGCCGCGGATCAGGAAATGGGTGGCTGTCGCGCCATCCGGTTTGCCATGGGTTTCGGCTCCCTCAACACGTTGGTCGTCGACGGGGAGGATCTCTTCTACGCCGGGCAGTCCGGCGTCTCGGTGGTTCGGTTGGCGTCGGGAGCGGATGAAACGCTCTCGACGGCTCCCAAGTGGGTCGATGCCATCGTGCCGACCGCCGACTTCGTTTACGTAGCGACCAACGGGAACAACGAGGGCACCTTCGGTCCGGGCACCCTCCAGCGCGTACCCCGCGCCGGTGGTGAGGCCGAGATGTTGCTCAACGCCTCGTCGATTCCATCCCGTCCCGCCGTGATGGACCCCACGGTGTTCTTCCTGTGGGGAGGGCGGATCCACTCGCTCCCCGTCGAGGGCGGACAGGAGCCTCTCGATTCCGAGGTAAAGGCCGGGGAGCTCATCGCCGACGGTACCGACCTCGTCTACGCCGAGAGCAACTTCACGAACTTTCCGATCTTCGTCGCACCCAGCGACGATCTGAGCGCCGCCGTCGAGATCGTGCCCGAGGTGTTCGACCCGATCTTGCTCGGTGTGGTCGAAGGCTTCGTCTACTTCCTGGACGACGACGAGAATCTGTTGCGGGTCCCGAAAGCGGGCGGAGACGTCGAGACGGTGCGCGCCGCCGACGCCGAGTTCCCGTACTTCGCCCATTCGAAAACCGACATCTTTTCGCACGTGACGGACGCCGACGGCATCACCACTGTCCGTCGGGTGCCCATCACCGGCGGCGAGCCCGTGGTGGTGCAAACCTTCTCGAGCGCGCCGAGCGCCGTCGCATCGAGCGCCACCCATGACTACGTCGCCATCGGCAGCACCGTGTTCGAAGTCTCTCGCTGACGGAGTTGGGTGGACGCCGCCCCTTACCTCTGGGGCGCCGCTCCTGCCCCGTGACCGCCGAAGCTGGTAGTGGGCTGTCCAGCGTGGTTGCCTCGAGTCCCAGCCGGCTGTCGTCACCCTCTGGGTTCTGCGAGCACACCGCGAACCTTGACGACGCGGGTGTACGATCACTTGTCGTGCCAGTCGCGGTCGTCGCTACCCAAAGACCGCAGCGATACCGACTACGAAAACCCCATCCTGTCCAGTTTCTATCCGGATCGGAGCGTGTGCCGGGTGGGACGCGACTCCTTCTTGCTTGGTCACGAGTAGCTTCTCGTCGATTGGCTCGACTACAGCGAGCATCGCTTGCGATGATCGAAGAAAACATGAGCGACACCTGCAGACCAGCGGCCTCCCTATCGGTGGAGGCTCCATCAACGCAAGTGGTTCCCGCTGTAGCGCCCCGAGGGTGATGCTCGAACGAAGGAAAGAATCATGACCGACCAGTTTGACCCCCGCCCCGAAGATCGATTTACGTTTGGTCTGTGGACCGTCGGCAATCCAGGTGCCGATCCATTCGGGAGTCGCGTGCGTGACACCATCCCCCCGACGCGCATCGTCCAGAAGCTCGCCGAGCTCGGCGCTCATGGCGTGAACCTGCACGACAACGATCTCGTCCCCTTCGGTGCCAGCGCCCAGCAGCGCGACACCATCGTGGCCGAGTTCAAGAAGGCCCTCGCCGACAGCGGCATGAAGGTGCCGATGGCCACCACGAATCTCTTCAGCCACCCGGTCTTCAAGGACGGGGCCTTCACCGCCAACGATCCGAAGGTCCGAGCATTCGCCCTGCAGAAGACGATGCGCGCCATGGATCTCGGTGCCGAGCTGGGCGCGAAGACCTACGTGTTCTGGGGAGGGCGCGAAGGCAGTGAGACCGACGCTTGCCGCAATCCGTACGACGCCATCCAGCGCTTCCGGGACGCCCTCGACTACCTGTGCGAGTACTCCAAGGATCAGGACTACGGATTTCGCTTTGCCCTCGAAGCCAAGCCGAACGAGCCCCGAGGCGACATCTACTTCGGCACCACGGGGCACCTTCTCCACCTCATCAGTACGTTGAAGAACGAGGAGATGGTCGGCGTGAACCCGGAAATCGCGCACGAGACGATGGCGGGGCTCAACTTCGCTCACAACGTTGCCCAGGCCATGGAGGCCGACAAGCTCTTCCACATCGATCTGAACGGACAGAAGATCGGTCGCTACGATCAAGATCTGCGCTTCGGTTCGGAGGACCTGAAGATGGCGTTCTTCCTCGTGCGTCTGCTCGAAGGCACGAGCACGGGCAAGCCCTACACTGGCCCCCTGCACTTCGACGCGCACGCCTACCGCACGGAGGACGAAGATGGTGTTTGGGAGTTCGCCCGAGGATGCATGCGCACCTACAAGATCTTGAAGGCCAAGGCCCAAGCCTTCGACGCGGATCCCGAGGTGGAGCAGATCACTCAGGAGATCAAGGACGCCGAGCTCGCGGAGCTCACCGGGACCTTCTCCCGAAAGAACGCAGAAGCCCTGAAGAGTCGCAGCTTCGACGTCGATGCGATCGCCAAGAAGGGCCTGCGCTACGAACGCCTCGATCAGATCTTGATTGAGTACCTCATGGGCATGAAGGGCTGAGAGGCTCTCGGAGGAGCCGGAACAGTTCATGAGCGAGACCACCCTCACCATCGGGCTCGACGTCGGGACGCAGAGCACCAAAGGCATCGTGCTGGACGCCTCGCGCCCAGCCGCCGGTGCGATTGTGGCGCGCGCGTCACGCGCATACGCCTTGATCCCGAACCTCGGTCCCGGCGCTGCGGAACAGCACCCGCACACGTGGCGTGACGCGGTCCGGGACGTGCTCGGTGAGCTGCTCGCTCAGGTCGACCCGAGTCGCCTCCAGGGGATCGGCATCTCGGGTCAACAGCACGGTTTGGTGGTGCTCGACGAGCGCGATGAGGTCATCCGTCCGGCGAAGCTGTGGTGTGACACCACTACGGAAGCCGAGGCGAAGGCGATTTCCGCGCAGGCGGGTCGCGCAGTCCCACCGGGCTTCACCTTGCCGAAGCTCTTGTGGCTCAAGAACCACGAGCCCGAAAACTTCGCGCGGGTGAAGTCCGTGCTGCTCCCGCACGACTACGTGAACTTCCTCCTCACCGGGAGAAAGTTTATGGAGGCGGGAGACGCGTCGGGTTCGGGAGCCTTCGATCCGACGAAGCGCGATTTCGATCGCGCCCTCCTTTCCTGGGTGGACCAGCGCGCGCCCGAGTTCGTTCCCGACCTGGTGCCTGCGGATGCGGTCGCCGGGATCGTGAGTGCTCGTGCAGCTGCCGAGTTCGGCTTGCCCGAGGGCATTGTGGTTGCGCCAGGCGGTGGCGACAACATGATGAGCGCCATTGGCAGTGGTGCCACGAGCGAGGGCGCCACGGTGATCTCCCTCGGGACGTCGGGGACGGCCTTCGCCTACTCGACTCGGCCGATCATCGATCCGCGAGGGGAAATCGCTGCGTTCTGCGACTCGACCGGAGCCTACCTTCCGCTCCTCTGTACGATGAACGTCACCGGCGTGACCGAAGAGATCCGGCGGGCGTTCGACCTGGGGCACGCCGAGATCACGTCCCTCGCGCGCGTGGTCCCCGCTGGGGCGGACGGCCTTTTGCTTCTCCCGTACCTTTTGGGAGAGCGTGTGCCCAACCTGCCGAGTGCGACGGGGAGTCTCCTCGGGTTGCGACCCGGGCTCCTGCGGCCCGGTCATCTGTTTCGTGCGGCCATCGAAGGAACCTCGCTCGGACTGGTGAGCGGAATCGAACGCATGAAGGAGCTCGGGCTCAGGCCGAGCTCGGTGTGCGTCGTGGGCGGCGGGGCCAAAAACCAGTTGTGGCGCCAGATCTTGGCCGACATGCTGGGGGTGCCGGTGGTGGCCCTGGCCGAACCCGAGGCCGCTGCTCTCGGGGCTGCTCTCCAGGCTCTTTGGGTGAATCGCCGAGCCAGCGGCGACGACGTGTCTGCAGACGCCGTCGCGCGCCCGTTCGTCGCTCACGAGGCAAGACCCTGCGAACCGGACGCCGAAAGCCACGGCATCTACCGCGAGATGCTCGAGCGCTTCGGGGAACGAACTCGACGGCTGTATTTCTGAGCTCCGGCGTGCTTCGAGTCGGGTTGTGCAGTCGCTGCCGCGGCGGACACGGCCGTCTCCGCGCTGCCGAAGCCCGTGACCACGATCACCGGAAGATGGGGAGCCGCGCCCTTTCAGACGTGTGCACTGCTCGACCCCCGTCAAGCCCGGCATGTTCCGATCCGCGACGACGATGTCCGCTCTGGCCGGCGCAGCCGGGGCGAGGGCTTCACTCGCCGCGACGAGGGGGGCGGGTCCGCCCACCTGAAGGCACGTCGAGCACGTAGAGCATCTCGTGGCGGTAGTGGGATCCGCGCGGGAGGACGACCATCTGGCGCCACGCCGGAACATGGATGGCGTTTGGCGGGGCTTGCGTCTCCAGGCACAAGCCGGTGTGTCGGTTCAACGCTCCGCGCACGCCGCTCCGGCTGCCGTCGAGGAAGTTCCCGGTGTAGAGCTGCACGGCGGGCTGGTTGGAGAAGAGCTTCATCACGCGACCCGAGCGCGGTGCTTCGATGGTCGCGATGTGTCGAGTCGCCGCCTCGGCGCTGGACCGAGCGCTGTAGCCTTCGCTCCCGTCCACCATCAGGTTGTGGTCGTAGCCGGGTGGGCTCTGTTTGCCGCCCACGGTGGCTTCGGGAGGAAGCTCCTCGCCGATGCGGCGCGGCCTTCGAAAATCGAAGGCCGTGTTCGTCACGTCGCGGGCGCTTCCATCGGGGGGAGCGCCCGGTGTGAACGTCGAACAGGAAAGAGTCAGCCGATGGTCGAGGACGTCACCAGCGTCCTCCAGATTGAAGTACGAATGGTTTGCCAGGTTGACGAGAGTGTCACCGAGGGCGGTGCTCTCCATCGTTACCCGCAGGGAGTGCTCCTGCAGCTCGTAGGTGACGGAAACGTCGAGCGCGCCTGGATAACCCGAGTCGCCATCAGGCGAGTGCAGTCGAAAGGTCACCGCTCCCGGGCGCGATAGGTCAGTCTCCCAGAGCCGCCTGCTGAATCCCTCGGGGCCGCCGTGAAGGTGATGCGCTCCGTCGTTGGGAGTGAGGTGAACGCGTCGACCATCGAGCTCGAACTCGGCTCCGGCGATGCGATTCGCGACTCGGCCTACCGTGACGCCTAGGTAGTACGGATCGCTCGAGTACTCTTCGAGCGTCTGGTAACCGAGGACGAGATTGTGTCCGTCGTTCGTCCAGAAGCCGAGCAGGCTCGCTCCGAAGTTCGATACCTCGCACTTCTCTCCGGTCGGCGACTCCATGAGGATCCGGGTCGCGGTCTGCCCGGCGAGTTGTCCCCACGGCTTCGTACTCACCCACGTTTGCTGCTCCCGATGCTCGTCGGTCATGCCGCTCTTCTATCGCGTTCAGCGCCCGCTCTGCATCGTGGAAAACCAGCTCGAAGGATACGAGGAGGTGACACCCATCCGCATGGTGATCGCTGTCATCTCGCTCCCGAATCCGGCGAGCGTTGCGCTGCACGAAAAGTTCGGGTTCGAAAAGCGAGCGCTCGCGCCCGCGATCCGAAGCGCTTGCTTCGGATCGACGCGTGGTGGGGCGATAGGTTGGATGGTCAGACGCGCGGGCTCAGGCCACGCGAGTCTTCTTCTTCGCCGGAGCCTTCTTCGCCGGAGCCTTCTTCGCCGGAGCCTTCTTGGCAGTCGGCTTCGCAGCGGCCTTCTTGGCAGCGGTTTTCTTCGCCGGGGCCTTCTTTGCAGCCGGCTTCACCGCGGCTGCCGCTTTCGTAGCGGAGGCCTTTCTCGCGGGAGCCTTCTTGGCGGGGGCCTTGGCAGGCTTTGCTACGGCCTTGGAAGCTTTCTTCGCGGCGGTCTTCTTGGCAGGCGGTGCTTTCACGGTGGGAGCCTTCTTGGCAGCGGCCTTCTTCGCCGGAGCCTTCTTGGCAGCGGGCTTTGCTGCGGCCCTCGCAGCCTTCTTTGAGGGAGCCTTACCAGGCCTGGCAGCGGCCTTCTTCGCGGGAGCCTTTGCAACGGCCTTCTTCGCAGCAGGCTTTTTGGCAGCCGGAGCCTTCTTGGCGGCGGCCTTTGCGACGGCTTTCTTCGCGGGGGCCTTCTTTGCAGCAGTCTTCTTGGCCGGAGCCTTCTTTGCAGCAGTCTTCTTGGCCGGAGCCTTCTTTGCAGCGGGCTTTGCCGCGGCCTGCGCCGCTTTCTCTGCGGGAGTCTTGGCAGCGGTCTTCTTCGCCGGGGCCTTCGCGACGGCCTTCTTCGCGACGGCCTTCTTCGCGGCAGGCTTTTTGGCAGCCGGTGCTTTTTCCGCCCCCGGTGCTTTCTCCGCCGGTGCTTCCTCCGCCGGTGCTTTTTCCGCAGGCGGAGCCTCCGCGGGGGCGGCCTTCTTTTCAGGTGCCTTCTTTGCGGCAGGCTTCTCTGCGGCCTTCTTCTCAGCCGCCGTCTTCACACGGCGCTGGGACTTCGGCTTGGTTTCGGTTTTTTCCTTCTCGGAAGCAGCCTTCTTCTCGGAAGCGGCCTTGGCTCGCTTGGAAGGAGCGCTCTTCGGCGCCGGTTCGGGCCTGCCGAGGGCGCCTGTGCTTCGGGCGGCGAGCGTCGTCTTCACGAGCTCCGCCAGCTTCGTGAATTGGAAGGGCTTGTCGATGTGAGCGTCTGCGCCGTACAGGGGAGACGTGAGCTCATTGAGCGTCTCACCAATGCCCGTGAGCATGATGATGCCGGTGTGCGCGAGAGACACCGCTTCGCGGATCTTTCGGCACACCTCCCAGCCGCTCATTCCCGGCATCATCACGTCGAGGATCACGAGATCGGGCAGCTCCCGGCACGCCAGATCCCACGCTTCGTCGCCGTCAGTCGCTTCGACCACTCGGTAACCTCGACCGCGCAGGTGACCGGCCACGAGGGCCAGGGTGCTCGGTTCATCGTCCGCAACCAGGATCAGGGGCTTTTCGTTCTCTGCCATTCTCTCTCGTCCAGATCTCCTGGGCGGCGTGCGCGCGGCCCAAAGCGGTGCATATTGACGCTGGACCTGGCCTTTGGGTCAAGCAGCGAAATGCGGGAACAACCTCTGACGGATAGACTCGAAAGACCGTGACCGATTCGGACACCCCTGGCTCCCTCCACGGCTCAGACCCGGTTCGCGGGTCGAAGCCCGAACGTGAACTCCCGACGGAGGGTTCCAAGCGTTCGGTGAGTGACGAGCTCCGCCGCTTTGACCGCGCTGCGCGCCGGGCCACCCAGAGGCTCCGCTTCAATGCGGCCCTCGCCGCCGCGGTCAAGTGGCTGCCGCTTCCCCTCGCCTACGCCGCCGGAGCTCTCACGTACGTGAAGCTCGCCAAGCCTCCTCACGAAACAATTCTCATCCTCGGGGCGATCGCGGCTCTCCTGCTGCTCGCTGTGCTCGGGATCTTCATCGTGCGTTGGGTGCGCGCAAGCCATCTGCGCGAGGGTGCGCTCGCCATCGACCGCTACCACGGCCTCGACGATCGACTGACGACGGCACTCGAGTTCTCCCAGCTGCCCGACTCCGAGCGCACGCCCCTCATGGAGCTTGCGGTGGCCGACGCTGCGGAAAAGGCCCCGCGCCTCGAGCCGCGTCGGGCCGTGCCTTTCCGCTTTCCCGCCGGCGGCGGTTTCGTGATGGGCCTCACCGTGGGTCTCGGGGTGCTCGCACTTCTCGAAGTGCGCTGGAAGGAGCCCGTGCCGCCACCGCGCGCCGCGGCCGTGGAGCACTCGGTTCTCCTTCCTGACGACGTGGAGCTTCTGCGCGATCAGGTGGACGAACTGGCCGAAACCACGGAAACGGCCGAGGCGCAGGAAGCCGTGCGCCGCTTCAACCACCTGGTGGAGGATCTCGCAGAGAAGAAGCTCAGCCGCCGGGAGGCCTTTGCCCGCCTCGCCGACCTCGAACGACAGCTCGAAGGGGCGGCGCGGGAAGGTGAGGCCCTCGACGAAGCCCTCGGCGAGATGGCGCGGGAACTCGAGAAAGCCAGTCTCTCCAAGCCGACCGCCGAGGCGCTCGAGCAGAACCGCCTGAAGGACGCTGAAAAGGCGCTGCGAAAGCTCGCCGAACGGCTCCGCAATCAGGAAACGCCTCCGACGAAGGAAGAGCTCGCCGAGCTGCGCAAGTCTCTCGAGAAGGCGAGCCAGACGACGAAGCACAGCCAGGAAAAACTCGACAGCGAGCGGAGTCAGCTCGAAGCGGAGCAAAAGCGCCTCCTCCAAAAGAAGCAGGACGGCACGGCGACTCCGAGCGAACTTCAAAAGCTCGAGCGCAACCGGAGGCAGCTCGAGCGCCTCGGGCGAAAGCAAAAGCAGCAACAGACCGCCCAAAAGGAAATGTCGGAGCTCGACAAGCAGCTCGCCGAGGCGGCGCGTCAACTCCAGCAGGAACAGAAGAAGCGCGGCAGCGAGTTCCTCGATCAGGGCGCCGAGGCCATGGAGCAGATGGCTCAGAAGCAGCTCACCACCAAGGAAAAGAAAGAACTCCTTCAAAAGCTCCGCGAAATGCGGGAGATGCTGCGCCAGCAGAAGCAGGGCCCCGGCCAGCAGAACCGCTCCGACCGCATGCGCAGATTCAGCAAGAAGGCCCGCGGAGGCAAGCAGCCGGGTCAAGGGCAGGGCAAGCCGGGGCAGCGAGGGCAGGGACGTCGGCAGCTCGTCTTCGGACAGCGCTCCGTGCCGATGCCCGCGCCCGGCGCGGGGCAGCGTCCCGGCCAGGGCAACCAGCCCGGGCAGGGCCAGCAGCCCGGTGGCGATGGGCGCAAACCGGGCTCGGGACACGATCCGTCGCTTCAGGGCGACGCTTCCCAAAAGGGAAAGTTCGACACCCATGACGTGATGGCCGTGGCCCCCGACACGGGGCAGGGCACTGCATCGAGCGAGACCATTTACGGCGCGGCGCAGCGCGGATTTTCGAGTGGCGACTACAAGAAGATCTACACGGACTACAAGACCGTGGCGGAGGACGTCATCGAGCGGGAAGAAGTTCCGCCCGGTTATCGGTTCTACGTGCGTCGATACTTTCAGCTGATTCGACCTCGCGAGTGACCCGAAAGAGCAGGACCAAGCGGTCGTTTGAACGACCCGGGATGACAGACGACAAATGGCAGACACCGAAGTAGCGAAAGAGCGAGTCGAAAACTTCCAGCGCAAGGTGGGAGCGCTGCGGGAGACCATCGCCCGGGTCATCGTGGGGCACCGGGACGTGGTCGATGGCGTGCTCACCTGCATGCTTGCCGGGTCCCATGCGCTTCTCGAAGGCGTGCCCGGTCTCGGCAAGACGATGCTCGTGCGCACCCTGGCCGAGTCGGTGGGGCTCGAGTTTTCGCGCATCCAGTTCACTCCCGATCTGATGCCGGCGGACATCATCGGCACGACGATGGTCGAAGAGAGCGCGACGGGCGGACAGCGCTTCGAGTTTCGCAAAGGCCCGGTGTTTTCGAACATCGTCCTGGCCGACGAGATCAACCGCGCCACTCCGAAGACGCAGTCGGCGCTGCTCGAAGCGATGCAGGAGCACCGGGTGACGGTGGGTCGTACCACCTACAAGCTCGACGAGCCGTACTTCGTGCTCGCCACGCAGAACCCCCTGGAAATGGAGGGCACCTACCCGCTCCCCGAAGCGCAGCTCGACCGCTTCTTCTTCAAGCTCCAGGTCCCGTTCCCCACCCGCGAGGAGCTGCACGAGATCATCGACCGCACGACCACCGAGCACCGCGTCGAGGTGACGCCGGCCGTGACCGGCCCCGAGGTGCTCGAGCTCCAGGAAACGGTGCGCGCGGTGCCGGCGCCCCGCCACGTGCAGGACTACGCCGTCCGGGTGCTCCGCGCGACGCATCCCGAGCTCTCCGACGCCACCGAGAAGGTGAAGCGCTACGTGTCGACGGGGGCGTCACCGCGCGGCGCCCAGGCAATGCTCTTGGCAGCCAAAATCCGCGCGCTCTTCGCCGGGCGCTACGCCCCGAGCATCGACGACGTCCGGGAGATCGCAAAACCCGCTCTCCGCCACCGGGTGCTTTTGAGCTTCGAAGGCGAGGCCGAGTCGATCACCACCGACGAAGTCATCTCGCAGATCCTCGAAGAGCTGCCGGAATCGGCTGAGTGAGCCCAGAAGGCCCGACGATTTGAGTTTTCTCGATACGATCCTCGGACGTTCGAAAGGATCGGGGCGTGACGCGCCCCACCGGGGCGCATCTGCATCCGACGAGCTCTTCGACGACGAGTTCATGCGTCGCCTCGAGACGCTCGCCATCGTCAGTCGCCGCGTGGCGGCCGGCCGCCAGCGCGCCGAGCGTCGCAGCAAGAAGCGTGGCAGCGGCGTCGAGTTCGCCGACCATCGCAACTACGTGGTCGGCGACGACATCCGCTTTCTCGACATCGGTGTCTACCAGCGCCTCGGTAAGCTCCTGATCCGCCTCTACGAAGAGGAAGAAGATCTCAGCGTCTACTTCATCATCGACTCTTCGGCGTCGATGGGCTTCGGAAGCGGCGCGAAGCTGAATCAAGCGCGCCGCCTCTGCGCCGCCCTCGCCTACGTCGCCCTGGCTTCGCTCGACCGCGTCACGATCGTCGGTGTGAACGACCACCTCGTGTCGCGCATGCCGACCACCCGCGGCAAGCAACGCATCTTCCGGGTGTTTCAGTTTCTGCGCGCGCTCGAACCCACCGGGGAGACGAGCCTCGCCGATGCGATGAAGACCTTCGTGGCGCAGCACAAGCGGCGGGGTGTCGCGGTGCTCTTGAGCGATCTCTACGATCCGGCTGGCTTCGAAGCGGGCATCAACGTGCTGCGCTTCAACAACTTCGAGCCCTATGTCGTGCACCTGGTCGATCCGGCCGACGCGCGTCCGCGCATCGACGGGGACGTGCGCATCGTCGACTGCGAATCGGGCGACGAGCGGGACGTGACCGTCACGCCGGCGCTCCTCGACCAGCTCTCCGAGAGCTACGCCGACTACCAGACGCTCATCGAGCGCTTCTGCGCCTCCCGGCAGGTGCCCTACTTCGCCGCGCCGGTGGATGAGCCCTTCGACGAGCTGGTGCTCAAGGTCTTCCGCAAGGGAGGCTTCATTCGATGAGCCGCCTGTTGCTCCTCACCCTCGTGGGCCTGCCCCTGTCCACCCTGCTCGCCATCGGCGCTGCGGTGGGCGCGGTCACGGTGGCGCTCTACATCCTCAAGCTGCGCCGGCGCCCGGTGCCGGTGCCGTTCACGCGGCTCTGGAATCAGCTCCTCGTCGACAAGCAGTCGAGCTCGCTGTTTTCGAAGCTGCGGCGCATCCTGTCGCTGCTCTTGCAGCTCGCCATGGTCGCAGCGCTCGTGTTTGCACTGGGCGATCCACGCACCGAAGGCCACCGCGAGGAGGCCCGCAGCTTCGTGGTGCTCGTGGACGGGAGCGCCTCGATGCAGGCCACCGACGTGAAGCCGTCGCGCCTCGGCAAGGCGAAGGAGGAGCTGCTCGAATTGATCGACGGCTTGTCTGCGGCCGATCGGATGCTGGTCGTGCAGATGGGCGCCAGCCCCACGCCGCTGTCCACGCTCACGAGCGATCAAGATGCCCTGCGCGAAGCGGCCGAGCGCCTCGAAGCGCGCGACACCGGCGCCGACGTCGAAGCTGCGTTTCGTTTGGGGATCGATGCCCTGCGCGATCAACCCGAGCCCGAAATCGTGCTCCTGAGCGACGGCGCGCTCGGCGAGGACAAGGAGCGCATTGAAAAGCTCGATCGCAAGGGCGTGAAGCTGAGCTACGTGCCCGTCGGTGAAGGGCGCAAGAACGTCGCGGTCACGCAGTTTTCCGTGCGGCGCTACCCTCTCGACAAGTCGCGCTACGAGGTGCTGCTCGAGCTCAGCAACACCAGCGAAGAGCCCACCGAGGTGGATCTCACGCTGCTCGGGGACGGCGAAGTGGTCGACGTGAGCCGGCTTTCACTGGCCTCGGGCGAGCAGCTCAAGCGCTTCTATCCGGATCTCGGCGGCGCCAGCGCCACCCTCGAAGCGCGCATTCGCCGGGCCGACGGCACCACCGACGACCTACCCGCTGACGACCGCGCCTATGCGCTCATGCCGGAGCGGCGTCGGGCGCGGGTGCTCGTGGTGAGCGAAGGCAACGCCTACCTCGAAGCGGCGCTCCTGCTCGACGAGTACCTCGACGTGACGAACGTGACCCCGGCCGAATACCCGCCCGCCGGTTCGTTCGACGTCACGATCTTCGATTCGGTCGCGCCGAAGCGCGAGAAGCGCACCGGTCCGGCGCTCTATCTCGGCGTGCCTGAAGGGGAGCGAAGTACGTATCCAGTGAGCACCGGAGCCGAGCTCGAAATGTTCGGCTTCGACGACTGGGACGAAGACAATGAACTCCTGCGCTGGATGGTCATGGACGACATCCAGGTGCTCGCCGGCCATGCCCTGGAGCCCCAACAGGGCGACCGCATCGTGGGCGAAAGCTCAGACGAACGCGGCAAGTTGCACCCGACTCTCGTCGCCGGCGAGCGCGACGCCGGCAAGTTCGTCGCCCTCGGTTTCGATCCGCGCCGCAGCGACTTCGTGTTGCGCGTGGGCTGGCCCCTGTTCCTCCTCAACGTGATCGACTCCTTCACCAAGGAAGACTCCGATTACCTCTCGGCGTTCCGCACCGGCGGGGTGTGGCGCTTTCCGGTGCCGGGAGCGGGGAACGATGACGGCGCTTACGTGAAGCTCGAAGAGCCGGGAGGGCGCGTCGTCGACGTGCCGGTGGAGCACGGTCGCGGAGTGCTGCTCGGCGAGCAGGCGGGCTTCTACAAGGTGGGAGACGGCGAGGGCGCGACGCGATTTGCGGCCAACCTGGTGGATCTGCGTGAGAGTCGCATCGCTCCCGTATCCGACCT
>JBNKGC010000139.1:0-15783 GCA_050289625.1 Polyangiaceae bacterium
CCGGGCGGCCAGCAAAGCAATTCAAAGGGAGGTTTGGGTTGCGCTGAAGAACCCGGGTGGAGCTGCCCGGCGTTTGCGCCTGAGGTTTCGAACCCGTGTTCGGTCGGTAGCATCTGCAGCTACGTCGAGCCTTGCGAGAGCGGGTGTCGGAGAAGCCACTACCTCTGCCCGGAGGAGGGAGGGACTTGGGAATACCAACTTGGAGCCTGTGGTGAATCCTGCGAAGAAGCAGCTCACGTCAGGCAGCCCTGGGTCGAAAGCTTCGATTTCGCTTTTGCGAAGGTTGCTGGCGACTGCGATCCGTTGGGGTCTATCGAGTTCGATCGGGAGACGATGCAACTCGGACTTTTGGCGTGCACCGAAACGATTGTGGAGTCTTCCGAGTGCTCCTGGAGGGGCACGCTGAACTGTGATCACACGCAGGCTGACCTCGAGCTGGTGATCGATTTCGAAGTCTTCCAGACGGAGGCTTTTCGCTGGCTCGGCGAAGCCCACGTTGAGGGGGCGACCCTGAACGCATCATGTGAGGGCTCCTACAATCTGGAGTTGGTTCGTTAGGGCACCGTGCGTTCGTCCGGTCCTGAATCGACTTCGCCTTCGGATCCCTCGCTCGTGCGAGCGACTACACCGCTTTCCGGCATGGTAGTGCTGGGGGGGCCACCGGCGATGGTGCGGACTCCCGAAAGTGGGGCGGCCCCCTCCGGCACGCCGGTCCCCACGGGTCGAACGGTCGATTCGGGTACCGGGGCCCTGCCGAGCTCGGACGACAGCTGCCTGGCGAGGATCCAAAAGAACTTCGGATCGCGCAGTAGGTAGCGGCGGGCCAGGCGGCGAGGCTCTCGGCTGAGGCGGTAGGCCCACTCGAGCCCGACGCGTGACATCCAGCGCGGGGCGCGCACGGCGGTGCCGGCTGCAAAGTCGATGGCAGCCCCTACGCACACGAGGACGGCCGGGCTCAGCTGCGAGCGGTGCTTGTGACAGAAGAGCTCCGATTTGGGCGCCCCACAGGCCACGAACACCAGCGCGGGCCGAGCCGCTCGGATCGAGTCGAGCAGCTCGGTTTCGCCTTCGGCGTTGCCTTCGGCGTCGATGCGAGGTGATTCGATGCCGACCACCCGGAGGCCCGGGTAGCGCTCCACCATGCGGTCGCGGGCCATTTCCGCGACACCGGGCCCACCGCCGACGAAAAACACGGGCAGGTTGGAGTTCGCTGCGCGCTCGAGCAGCGGCTCGAACAAGTCCGACCCGGAGACTTTCTCGGGTACGGCTCGACCGAGCAGGCGAGTCGCCCAAAAGACGGGCATGCCGTCGACTAGCGAAAGACTCACCTCCGAATAGGCGTCGCGAAATGCGGCGTCTTCTTCCGCCACCACCACGTGGTCGACGTTCGGCGTGTAGACGGTGCCACCGCGTCCGGAGCGAGCGAGCTCGACGATGCGATCGATGGCGTCCGGTAGGGTCACCACGTCGAGAGGAACTCGACCGACCTGAACACGAGAGCTCGGCATGGTCATAGAGGCGCAGCTCACCTGAAGTCGGTCCGGCTGACAAGCCCCTGCGCGAAGCTTCTCCCTTGGCTTCCGACCATTCCCCGAGGAAACACGGCCGGTCGTTCGTGCTCCGCCCTGCGCGTGCTTGGAGCATTTGTTGGTATGCTGGCACCATGGCCCTTTCCCCACTCTCGCTGGGCCTGTCCGTCGGGGCTGCGCTGCTCGCGGCACCTTCGGTCATTTTCACCAGCGAGATCCTCGCCTCGTATCTTCCGCGGCGCCGCTTGCTCTCCGAGCATCGTGTTCCTGCGCCTCGGCTTGCGATTCTCGTTCCCGCTCACGACGAAGCGGCGGGCATCGAAGCGACGGTGCACCATCTCTTGGGAGAGCTGGGTCCGGACGATCGCTTGATCGTCGTCGCGGACAACTGTTCCGACGAGACGGCCGCCCTGGCCCGCGACGCGGGCGCTGAAGTTCTCGAGCGGCACGACGCCGAGCGGCGAGGGAAGGGATACGCGCTGAGCTTTGGCGCCGAACACCTGAAGCTCGATCCACCCGATGCGGTCCTCGTGATGGATGCGGATTGCCGAGTGGCTCGGGGTAGTTTGCGGGCCCTGGCCGAGCGAGCTCTTTCGAGTGGTCGTCCGACTCAGGCCGTCTACCTCCTCGACAAGCCGGATTCGGGCAACTCCTTCTCCGGGGTATCCGCGTTCGCCTTCCTCGTTCGCAACTTGCTTCGGCCGCGGGGGCTTGCGCGCCTCGGAATGCCCTGTGAACTCACGGGGACGGGCATGGCGTTTCCGTGGGAGGTCTATCGCGACGCCCCACCGACTCACGGCTTTCTGGCGGAAGACCGGCTCTTGGGTCATGAGCTCGCTCTCAAGCGCACGCCGCCCCTGCTCGACGAGGACACGTTGGTGGTCGGTGAGCTCGCTGCTGGAGCGCCTTCGAGCCTGAAGCAGCGGCGCCGTTGGGAGCACGGAGGCCTGGCCCTCGTGTTCAAGGCCGCTCCGCGTCTGTTGCTCCACGGGCTTGCACGAGCCAATCCTGGGCTCATCGCTCAGGGGCTCGACTCGCTGGTGCCGCCTCTCGCGCTGTTGGTTCTGATCGAAGCGGCGGGGGTATCCGCCACGGGCCTCGTCGGGCTTGCGACGGGCCAGGCCCTGCCCGCCCTGATCGCTGGCGGCGGCTTCGCGATTCTGGCTTTTGGCGTCGGAGTGGCCTGGCTCGGCTCGGGCAGGGAGCTTCTCCCCGTGTCGGAGGTGCTGCGAATTCCTCGCTACGTCCTTTGGAAGCTGCCCCTTTACGCGAGCTTCGCTCGCCACGGGGCTCACAGCGAGTGGGAGCGCACGGATCGGTCTAGTTAGTAGGGGGGCGGACCCGCCCCCCTCGTCGTCGCGGCAAAGCCGCGACTCCTCACCCCACGTTCCCGCTGCGCTCCGGCGCCTCCCACATGGTCGGCGGCGGTGCTCGCGGCCTCGGCACTCCTCGGCCTTGGGCCTCGCATGCCTTGGTTGGTTCCGCGGCGCCGGCGTCGTGACGGTTCCCCCGGCCGCCCGAGCAAGCAACCCCGGCGGGTCCGCCGTGGGGCCGCCTTACCCTACTAGCGCGGGCGTGGCGATGGTAAATGGCCGGCGTGCCGCCGATCCCTTCGATTCCGCACGCGGGGCTTTACGCCATCGTCGACGTAGACGCGGTGCTCGGTCGGGGACTGGACGTCGAACGGGTTGCCCACGCTATCGTGCGAGGCGGTCCTGCGGTCATCCAGGTGCGAGCAAAGTCCTCCTCCGCCCGGGAAACCCTGGCATGGCTCCGAGCGCTGCGTGGACTGACGCGCGAGGCGAACATCCTGCTCTTCGCCAACGATCGGGCCGATCTCGCGGCCCTCGCCGACGCAGACGGTGTACATCTGGGTCAATCCGACGTCCCGCTTGGTGACGTGCTCCGCGCCTTTTCGGGGCTCCGCGTGGGGATTTCCACCCACGACGCGTTCCAGCTCGAAAACGCGCTTCGAGCGCGACCCGATTACATCGCCTTTGGTCCGGTCTTTTCCACCGCGAGCAAGAGAAATCCGGAGCCGACGGTGGGTATCGAGGCGCTCTGCAGGGCCCGGATGCGAGCCCGTGAAGAGGCGCTTCCCCTGGTTGCCATCGGGGGACTCGATCGCCGACGCCTTTCGACGATCGCGGAGCTCGGCATCATGGGGGCCGTGATTTCGGCACTCCTGCCGGAACAGAGGGACGACGACCCTTACCAGGCGATCGAGCGACGCACCGCCGAGCTGGCGGAGCTCTTCAGATCTGACGAAGGCGGGTGACGAAGGCTTCGAGCGCCAACGCCGGTTGAGCGTTCCGTTCGATGTCCTCGGTCGCGCGCATCACCAGGGCGTGCCGCTTCGCCCAGCTCTCCGCCTCTGCGGGTGCTTCCTCCACGCGTTCTCGCGCGCGCAGGGCGTAGGTGTGTCCAAGATGGGAGAGGAGGTCGAGCAGGGCGCCGCGCTCCGCAGGGCGGGCGTCGGCAAAGGAAATCGCCGTCGCCAGGTCGATTGCGGAAAGTGCTCGATCGGCAGCCTCGACGAAGGCGTCGCGCGCGGCTCGAGCCTCCTCCGCCGCGAGCTCGAGACCTTCGGTGACACTCCCTCGGGCCAACGAGGCCATTTCGCGCGGGGCACCCTGGCGCTCGAGCAGATCGCCGAGAATGTCCTCGGGTAGTGGCGCGAATCGTACCGCAAGCGTGCGTGACCGCACCGTGTCGAGAAGCCGGTTCGGACGGCTCGTCAGAAGCACGAAATGGGTGTTTGCGGGCGGCTCCTCCAGAGTCTTGAGTAGCGCATTGGCAGCCGACACGGTGAGCTCGTCCGCGTCCCGCACGATGATGCAGAGAGCGCGTCCTTCGTGAGGCGGGTACCCGGCGCGCCCGAGAACGATGCGCCGAATCTGGTCGACGCTGATCCCCGTTGCCTCGGAGCTCGTACTGCCGAGGGTTCCGGGGGGGTACAGACCTCGCTGGACGATGAGCACGTCCGGGTGCCGCGGCACGCGAGGTGCATCCTCGGTGAAGGTGATCGCCCGGTGACATGCGGAACAGGTCTCGCAGCCGAAGGGGACCTTTCGTTCGCAGACGAGCGCTTGGGCCAAACGCATCGCGGCCATTTCCTTGCCGACCCCGGCCGGGCCCTCGAAGCGGTAGGCATGGTGCACCTGCCCGTGCTCGAGAGCGCGCTCGAGAGTGCGGATGGCGGTGTCTTGACCGAGAATCGACGAGAAGCCCATCGGTGCGGTCCACGTCTACCGCATTCGTCGCCTTCTCGTAAGCCGAGGCCGATGGAACGAACATTGCCCCGCGTCCGCGTCCGCGAGTAGCGGAGGCGGGGCATGTCACGACGAGCCGAAGGTCCGCAGCTTGCGCCCGGAAGCTCAGTGAAATGGAGTGAGACGTCTGCCCAGGAGGGTGGCGTCGTCAGGCGGCGGAGCGAGAACCGGCGCTCACCAGGGCAACATAAGCTTCGAAGGCGGCCTTGGCTTTCGCTGGGTCACCGTCGATTTCTTCCGCGACCGCGAGACCATCGAGAACGGCAAGGGTCAGAGCTGCGACGGCGTCAGGGGCGCTGACCTCGTTCGCGAGGCGCTGCCCCAGCTCGTGGCGTGCTTCCGCCTGGAGAGCGGCGGCGCGTCGTCGAATCTCTGGATCACGGCGGGCCGCGCTCCAGATTTCGATGTTCAGGCCATTGGCGGTGGAGTTCTCTTCGGCATTGGAACGAAGCGAGCTGAGCGCTTCGGTGAGGGACGTCTGCGCGCCGTTCGTCGTCAGCGCATCGCGGATCCCCCGCAGGTAGCGCTTGTAGAAGAAGCTCTGTACTTCCTGAACGAGCGCAGCCTTGCTGGCAAAGTAGTAGTGGACGATGCTCTTGCGGAGTCCGAGTTCCTTCCCGATCTCGGCAAGGGTCGTGGCGTTGAATCCGCGGCGCGCGAAGCACTTCGCGGCGGCCGCAAGAATGGACGATACGCGTGGATTGTCCCAATCCACGGAGCGCGGCACGGCTCCGCTCTCGACAGGCTCGCTGGAGACCGGGGCGTTCTCGATTTGCTGTGCAGTTTCCATGGTTCTCGTCAATTCGGCTGGCGCAGCGATCGACCCGCTGCGCACAGTTTGTCGTTGTGCAGCTGCGGAACAGCCTGAGCTGCCCACCCGCACGAACGGGGTAGACGGCCCCCCGCTCATGCGACCCCTTCTGAGCTGAGCACTGCAAGGGGCGCGTGTCTCACCTTTCCCTCCGTCGTCGCCTCTTCTCGCCTAGGACCGCCATCGAGTCAAGCCCGAGTTCCCACATCGGAATTGTTCACCACTGCGGGGGGGGAGGGGAGTCGAAGCGTTGCGCGAACGACTCGGTCCGCGGCTTTCGAGCGTGAGGTGGAGTGCGGTCGTCGGGCGGGGTCGAAGCGTTCGCTTCGTCGAGGAGATCACTCGTCGTCCGCCTCCTTCGCCACTTGCTCTACCGTCGCGCTGGCGAAATTCGGCGAGGGACAAAATGTGTCTTCCCGCGACGACATGATGGCTCCGTGAGCGAACGACCACTCGCGGCGGGACCCACGAGTACGACGGGTGGGTCCCGACGGAAAGCGTTGCCGCGGTCGTGTTTCGGGCGTGTCCCCGCTTCGTTGCATCTCGATGCTTCGTCGGGGAAACATCGGAAAACCCTGGCACGGGGGTTGCCGGTCTGATTTCCGAAGGCGCGCCGTCATGCACGCGGGGGCGCGCTGGGGTGATGCTCGAAACGGGGTGAATGGACCTTCGGCGTGGTTCAGCGCTTCCGAGGCGGTTGGGGTTCGATGTCCCCCCGCCGGTCGCGCCCGGATCGCCGGATGACTACCGCTCCCATTGCGGCATGCCCGCCCCTTGGGTCCACCCGCGTTCACCGAAACGACCGCGCTCTCGATCCTCCCAGAAATCGGGCGACTGGCCCCCCTGAAAAGTCATCACGAGGAGTTCGTCGGCAAGATACTCGGAAGTGTGGTCACCGCGCTTGACGTGGTCCTTCGTGTCCTTTTCCGAGTGCTTGCCGGTTCCCACTCGAACGACTTGAGCGGTGGGCGGGTAGACGTCATTCCAGCGCTCTCGGACTGCGTGAGCGCCTTCGCGAACGATACGGTATCGGTGAAGGCGAAACCCCGGCACGCCGCGCTGCCCGAGGACTCGTACTCCGTTCGAAAGCCGCGGATCGGGCCGCTCGACTTGTTCGTAGGGAATGGCTTCGTCGATGCTGCGTATCAGGGAGACGGTCTGGTCGTGCGGTGGACCGAGCACTTCGGCACGAACCACGCCGTTCTTCACCGTTTGATGGAGGACGACGGGAAAGTCGAAGGGGTTTTTCACTCGGAAATTGATGGTCGGGTAGACCACGGTCGCGTCCATTCCCATCTTGATGTACGAGCTGGGCCGCGTGTGGGGATAGCGCTCGACGATGTCGAGCCCCGCGAAGAAGGCTGCACCGTGAAGCGTGCCGGAAATCTGGCACGTCCCGCCTCCGATGCCGTCGACGAGCTCCCCGTTGGCGATGACCGTAGCCACTTTGTAGCCATTGGCCTCGTCGCGTGGTCCGACGACTTCGTTGAAGTCGAACGTTTCGCCGGGAAGGAGCACCGTCCCGTCGAGCTTCGATGCTGCAAGCCGCAGGTTGTACGTGCGATCCTGCGACCGGCGCGCGCGGTCGTAGTTCGTCTCGAAGAAGCCGAGCACGCGATCGAAACGCACGTTGCCGAGTTGACTGGCTTTTCGCCGCGGTGCCAGGTCGAGAAAGCGGACCTCGGCGCTCAGTTTCCCTTCGGCCAGGGCACCCTCGATGGCCCCGAGCGTGGCATCGACGTCGAGTTTTCGCCCGACGACTTCTTTCACCAGTTCGCGCTTCTGAAGGTCGAGCCTCGCGTCGGCTGGCAGGCGATCGAGCTCGTCCTTCAGTCGCAAGAGGGTGGGCAGCGCAGCTTCAGGATCGAGTCGCACCGGCACTGGGAGGTTCGTAGCGTCGGCGCGCCGTTCCGGGGGGAGCTCTTGCCAGACGCGACGCATCGGGCTGGTCGGGTCCTCGGCGTCTCGAACGAGGCGCGTCAGGCGCACCTTGTCGATTTCCGCCCCCAAAGTTCCGAGGGGAAAGCTCTTGAACCCGCCGTCGGAGAACTTCAGCGTGAACCGACGCTGTGCGAAGTCACGCACGCGTTCGAGCGCTCCCTCGACCGCGCCCTTGCCGAGAGGAAGGTCGCGGCCGAGCAGGCGTACCGTGGGCGCGGGCTGCACTTTTTCGGGAGGCGAAGGCGCCCGCGGAACGAGCAGGACACCGATCGCGGTCCCCGCCAGTGCACACAAGAGCACGGCCACGGCGGCCTGGGGGCGCGACACGCCGCGCCGAGAGGTCGTTCCAGCGGGTGAGGGCTCGGGGCTCACGTGGCCAGGCATGGCTCATGACAGGGCCGATCGCAACGGCCGCGGGGGCTCGTCGCGGAGTGGGGGTGGTTTTCCGATCCGTTGCTAGTAGGAAAATGAAGGAACGGGCTGAACCGCCGCCGACGAAAACCGCCTGTTCGCGACTCGCACCCGCTTGACCGACCCGTACCTGCTCGACCGACCGCGCCCTCTTGATCGAACCGTCAGTTTGACCGACTCGCACATGCTCCCCGCAATCGTCGAAGAAAAGCTGGAGTCTCTTCCGGCGCGTCCTGGCTGCTACATCTTTCGGGACAAGCAAGACCGCGTCCTCTACGTGGGCAAGGCCAAGAGCCTTCGCACGCGCGTGCGCAGCTATTTCCAGGCGGGAGGTTCCGACACGCGGGCCTTCATTCCGGCGCTGCCGCGGCTCATCGGTGACCTGGATACGGTGGTCACGCTCACCGAGAAGGAAGCCGCAATCCTCGAGAACAGTCTCATCAAGGAGCACCGGCCGCGGCTCAACGTCAAACTCCGAGACGACAAGGAGTACCTGAACCTCCGCCTCGATCCGAGTCACGAGTGGCCGCGCCTGGAGCTCGTCCGCAAACCGAAGGCAGATCGAGCGCGCTACTTCGGCCCGTACCATTCGGCGACCGCCGCACGCCGGACGTTGCACCTGGTCGAGAAGCACTTTCAACTGCGCACGTGCAGCGATCGGGAGCTCGCGAGTCGGAAACGCCCCTGCATTCAGCACCAAATCAAGCGCTGCCCTGCTCCCTGTGTCTACGAGGTCGACTCCGACCTCTACGGTCAGCAGGTGCGTGCGGTCGAGCTGTTCCTCTCGGGACGGCACGACGAGCTCACCCGGGAGCTGGGCGAGCGGATGAAGGCTGCGAGTGCGGAGATGGAGTTCGAGGTGGCCGCGATCTACCGGGACCAGCTCGCGGCGGTGGCCAAGGTGAGGGAGCAACAACGGGTCGTTGCTGTGACCGACGACGACCAGGACGTGCTCGGTCTCTACCGCGAGGGCGATCTGGTGGAGCTCAGTGTCGTCTACGTCCGCAAAGGGCGGGTCATTGAGATCGCAAGTCTTTCGCATGCGCGGATGGAGATCCCCGACGACGAGATCGTCGCGACCTTCCTCCGCGAGCACTACGGTGAAACGGGGATCGGCGCCGCTCACATTCCAGACGAAGTGATCGTTCCGGTCCTCCCCGACGGCGCCGAGGGCGTCGGCGAATGGCTCAGTGAGCGGCGCGCCGAGCTCTTGGAGCGAAAGCGCGCGAAGTGTGATGTCGTGGCACCCCAGCGCGGCAATCGTCGTCAGCTGCTCGAGCTGGCACTGGACAACGCGCGGCACGCGTTCGACGAAAAGCGTCGTGCCGCGGAAGACATCGACGAACGTCTCGGACGCCTTCAGAAGCGTTTGCGTCTGCCCGTCGTGCCCCGAACCATCGAGTGCTGTGACATTTCTCACCTTGGGGGAAGAGATACCGTCGGGTCCGTGGTCGCACTGCGTGACGGTGCCCCCGACAAGCGAGCCTACAAGTCGTACAAGGTGAAGACCGTCGAGGATGGAGACGACTACGGCGCCATGTACGAGGTTCTTGGCAGGCGTTTTCGACGGGGCGCCGAAGCGCGGCTGAAAGACAAGGATGACCAAGCCGCGGAGGCGCCTGGTTCCACCTGGGACTTGCCAGACCTCTTCGTCGTCGATGGCGGTCCAGGTCAGCTGGCGGTGGCTCTCACGGCCGCGCGCGACTTGGGGCTGTTCGACCTGCCCATCGTCGGGCTCGCCAAGGAGAGAGAAACTCCGCTCGGAGGGAAGGTCGTCGATCGGGTGTACCTACCAGGTCAGAAAAATCCGATCGCCCTTCGACCGAACAGTCCGGAGCTCTTCCTTCTCGCGAGAGCTCGCGACGAAGCGCATCGCTTCGCCAACCGAGGCCGCGAGAAACTCGGAAAGAAGGCCCGCTTCGCTTCTCGGCTCGACGACGTGCCCGGCATCGGACCGAAGACCCGCAAGGCGTTGCTGACGGCGCTGGGCACCGTCGAGGGCGTGAAGTCCGCGTCGGACGAGGAGCTCCTCGGCATCTCTGGGGTGACTCGGCGTCAGGTCCAGGCTTTGCGCGAGCACCTGGCTGACGCGGAAACGCCGCGGGCGGGTGACGAGGCGTCCGACGCAGAACCTCGCGACACGTGACCGCGCGAAGTCGCTCGCGGTGCCGATCCGGCGAAGGGAGCTCGGTCTAGCGCGCCTCCGCGCGATGACAACTTAGTTGTCGTTTGCCAACGGAGTTGACCAACCAAGTTGGCGCTGACGGACGATTCTTCCATCCTATCGAACAGTTCCAGCATGGAATGGGCGTTGCAATATCAGAAGAAAGACGCAAGTCTTCCGACCCGCAATCGGCTCGGAGAAAGCCGTCCGGAATCAGGAGCTAGCACCCCATCGAGCCCCCGGCGCCGTCCGCAAACAACCGGTGGCTCGACGGAGCTAGTTCGAAAAAGCCAAAGACTCGAAGCCCAACGACACGAACCCGACGTCGACCGAAAGACCAAGTCGAAGGACCGAAGAACCAGTCGAACCCTCGACACCGAACGAAGTCGAAATCGGCGGAGGTCCCAAGGAGCTAGTGTGATGTCTCTCAATTCCCCCAAGAAAAAGACCCGCGGCGGAGCGTTGCGCCTCGGCCTATCCGGGCTTGCGGTCATGGCCGCAGGCGCCACCCTCGCCGCCGGCTGTCTCGACCGCCCGGTGGCACCGGCAGAGCCGAACACCTCCAACGTGTTCGTCGACCAGATTCGCCAGACTGCCATCGACAAGATCGACTTGCTCTTCGTCGTCGACAACTCCGTGTCGATGGCGGACAAGCAGGTCATTCTCCGAGACGCCGTGCCGGGGCTCGTGGAGCGGCTCGTGTCACCTGCCTGCGTCGACGATGACGGCAATCCCGATCCGGGCGCGCCGGCGACGGGCGATTGTCCCGCCGGGACGAAGCGCGAGTTCAGCCCGATCGACGACATCCACATCGGCGTCATCACCTCTTCTCTGGGCGACCACGGCGGCAACCTCTGCAATCCCGAGTCGACCCAGGGTAATCCCACCCAGAACGACCGCGCTCACCTCCTCCCGACGGTCCGACCGGGTGAGGGCCTGGCGGCGTTCGATCCCGCCGGTTTCCTTGCTTGGAAGGGCGAGGCAACGACTCCCCTCGCCACCCTGCGCACCGACTTCCAGAACCACGTTGAAGCTGCTGGTGAAGTTGGCTGCGGTTTCGAGGCCACCCTCGAGGCTTGGTATCGGTTCCTGATCGATCCGAGCCCGCCCATGGACCTCGTGGTCGAGGGGTCCGATGCCGTCTCTACCGGCGTGGACCAGGATGTCCTGAATCAGCGTGCCGCCTTCCTGCGGCCGGATTCCCTCGTCGCGATCATTATGCTGACCGACGAGAACGACTGTTCGGTGATGGAGGGTGGTCCCTACTATCCGAACGCTCGCTTTGGCTGGCTGACGGCCCAGGCCGACCCGAACGGGTTCTCCAAGTTCCCGCTGGCCAGCGACGAGTGCGCCGCGGATCCCAACAGCGAGTGCTGCTACTCGTGCTTGCAGAACGACCGTCCCTCGGGGTGCAGCAATCCGTGCGACACGGCGCGGCAAGCCGAGTTCGATCGTCCGAACGTGCGCTGTTTCGAGCAGAAGCGGAGGTTCGGAATCGACCTCCTCTACCCGATCGAGCGCTATGTGCTCGGTTTGAGTCAGCTCGAGATCACCGACACCCAGACGGGTCAGCCCGTGGCGAACCCGCTGTTCGCGGCGGCCGCAGGCACGACGCCGCGCGATCCCTCCCTCGTGTTCCTCGCCGGCATCGTTGGCGTTCCTTGGCAGGACATCGCTACCGCCGACAGCCTCACCGGTGCCGGACTCACCTACCTGACCGCGGCGGAGATGAACGACGTCGATGCGAACCTCGGGATGAGCCGCTGGGACGTCATTCTCGGTTCCCCCGATGCTCAGGTGCCTCCGGCCGATCCCCTCATGATCGAGCAGATCGAGCCCCGTGATGGTGCGAACCCGGTCACTGGGGATGCCCTGGCGCGGTGGGACGCCAATCCCGGTGGAAACCCCATCAACGGGCACGAATACGACAACTCGCAGCCTTCGGTCGAAATTCCGGGTGACGGGTTGCCGATGAACGACGACCTCCAGTACGCGTGCATCTTCCCGCTCACGGAGACTCGTGACTGCACGATGGTCGCCAATCAGGCGGCATGCGACTGCGCCACGCAGGACGACTTGAACAAGAACAAGCCGCTCTGCGAGGGCAACACGCAAACTCAGGCAAAGGCGTACCCCGGCACACGACACCTCGAAGTGCTGAAGCAGTTCGGCGACAACTCGATTGTCGCTTCGATTTGCCCCAAGAGTCTCTCGGGCTCTACCTCGGACCCGAGCTTCGGTTACAACCCGGCGGTCGGCGCCATCGTCAAGCGCCTCGGCGAGGTGCTGAGCGGTCGCTGCCTGCCTCGCGAGCTCGACGTCGATCCCGATACGGGCCTCGTGCCCTGTTCTGTGGTTGAAGCCAGCGCCGCGCCTCTCGATTGCGGTGCTCCGGGCCGTGCTCCGGTGTCCGAGAAGGTGGCTCCGGCGGTGATTCAGCAGCTGCGTGACACGGGCTACTGCGGCGGCTCGGCCGTCGACTGCGACTCGTTCAATCTTTGCGACATCGTCCAATTGACTGGCGATGCGCAGACGGAGTGCCAGAACAGCCAGGTCGCGACCACGCCGGGCTACTGCTACGTCGACCCGGACAACGGTGCGGGTAACCCGGTTCTCGTGGAGAACTGCCCGCCCACCGAGCGGCGTCTGCTTCGCTTCGTCGGAACCAGCGAGTTCCCGACCCCGGCGAACAACTCGATCACGTTCGTGGCCTGCGTCGGAAAGTCCTTCTCGTCGAACATCCAGGCGGCTCCGGACGCCGGGATGTGAATCGAGAGCGGATCCCCGCCGAGACGGCCGCTGGCACTGCCAGCGGCCGTTTTTCTTTGCTCCCCCCTCCGCTTTGCTCCCGCCCTTCGATACGATGGACCACCGCTCATGGAGCCGCAGAAGACGATTCTCGTTGTCGACGACGAGCCGCACATCGTGCTCGGTCTGCGTGACGCGCTCGAGTTCGAAGGGTTCCGAGTCGTTTCCGCTGGGACGGGACGCGACGGGGTTCAGTCCTTCCGGCAGGAGCACCCGGACGCCGTGCTCCTCGACCTGATGCTGCCGGACCTCAACGGCTATCAGGTCTGCGAAGAGCTGCGTCGTGTGAATGCCTTCGTTCCCATCATCATGCTCACGGCCAAGAGCCAGGAAGCGGACAAGATTCGGGGACTCGACGTGGGCGCAGACGACTACGTCACCAAGCCCTTCGGTGTGGGCGAGTTGATCGCGCGGATTCGCGCGCTGTTCCGGCGGACCCAGCGCCCGAGCGAGGTCACGACGTTCAACGTGGGTACGGCGGCCGTGAACCTCTCCGCGCACACGCTGACGCCCGAAGGAAAAGAGCCGGAGATTCTTTCCTTCTACGAGGTGGAGCTCCTGCGCTTGCTGCACGAGCGAAAGGGGCAGCCGGTGGGGCGCGAAGAGATCTTGAACAAGATTTGGGGCGTGGACGCGAACCCCGGCAATCGAACCATCGACAACTTCATCGTGAAGCTCAGAAAGAAGATTGAGCGGCGTCCGAACGCGCCGGAGCACATCCTCACGGTCTACGGGTTCGGGTACAAGCTCGTCCCGTGACCGCGGGATACGTGCAGAGCTCGGCGCGCCGAAGCTTCAGCGTAGAGGGAGCACGTTGCGCGGGTCGGAAGCGATGACTGCGTCGCCCGGAAGATTCGGGACGAGTTCCTTCACCTCGAGGCCCTGACGCACCTTGCGGACGGCGAGGAGCAGGCCTTGCCCTCCGACCGTACCGAGCGGCTGATCGGGACCGCCGGGTGATGCGACCGAGGCCAGGCGCCCATAAATCATCAGGTAGCGGTCCTTGCGACCGGCTCGCTCCACCGTATGCGCCGTGATCACCGTAGGACCGGCGCGATCGCCGGCAAACACGACTTCTGTGGGCCCCTGCTGGGCGTCTAGGCGTGTCGGCTGCACGCGTGCCCCTTCCTCGGCGGGGATGACCACCGCATCGACGGGCAGCGGCTCTTGGTCGTCGAGGGATGCCGCGCGAACCGGGCCGGTTGCCGAGACGGGCAGGGCGTAGCGCTGAAAGTCTTCCGGGCGGTCCGCCCGCCGCGGCAAACTTCCGCCGAGCCCCACGGCTTCTTCGGGGATCGGTTCGATGGGGACGGGGACGCACGCCCCGGCATCGGGGAGCTGGCCATCGGGGCAGGGGATCTCGTAGGTGAGGGCCGCTTGCGCGTCGTGCCACGCGACGGTGGGGTTGCTCGGAGCCACCGTCAGATCGGCTGCTCGCGACGCTGCCGCGACCACGCCTACCAGGAGCCCCGCGACCACGAGCGGGGTCCAGGGGCTTCCCCCCTCGACGGCACGGACGCTCGTGGGGGCGGCATTCGAGGGGGAGGGCGGGTCTTCGTCCATGAGGCGGCAATCTAGCAAATGCGCCTGCGTCCGCGTGTCTCGACGTGGCGGGCTTCTCGGTCCCGGGCGCTATCAGCCAAAAACCTGCGTAGAGTAATCGAACCGTTGCTCGCCCCCGCCGGGGTTTGCTACCCCGAAGCGTGGCCGAAACGACCCAAGTGACCCCTGCGGTGAACGAGGAGGGAGCAGAGCGGACTTCCTCGGAGCCCTTCGCCCAGGTGCTCGGGCCCAACGAGGCGGCCATCGTGGAGACCTTCGTGGTGCCGCGTTACCTGTGCTGGTTCGGCGAGCTCGTGACCGAGATGCTCTTGGTCAGCGAGTCGGCACGTGTGGCGCACCTCGGTTGCCGAACGGGTCACCCCGATGCCGAGCTGCTCGCAAAGATGCCCAACACAGTGCTCGTCGGGCTCGATCCTTCGGAAGCGGCGCTCGACCTCGCACGCAACAAGGCGGCGGCTCTCGGCGCGGCACACGTCGAGTACCGATTGCAGTCGGGGCTTCCGTCGGACCTTCCATCCGAGCAGTTTTCCCACGTCGTCAGCCTGCATCCGACGGGCGATCGCACGCGACGCGGCCAATTGTTCGCGGAGTTCTCGCGCCTTCTCTACCGCGGCGGGCAGGCTCTCACGGCACTGCCTGTGAGCGGTTCCTTCACTGAGATCATCGATCTATTTCGCGAGTACGCTCTCAAGAGTGACGACGGCGCCCTACACCGCGCGATTGAAGCGTCTCACGCCCGGCGACTCACCATCGAGAGCTTGGCAGAAGAACTCGAGGAAGCCGGGCTCGCTGACATCGACTTCGAGATCCGCAGTCAGACGCTGGGTTTCGACACGGGTCGATCCCTCGTCGAAGACCCCGTCACGCGCTTCTGCATCCTGCCCGAGATCGCGGCTTGGCTTGGCGTTTCCGATCTCGCCCAGGCGACGAACTACCTCGTTGAAGCAGTAGACAAATATTGGTCCGAAGATCGTTTCGAGGTGAGCGTAAACGTGGTGGCCGTAAGCGCTCGCAAGCCGTAGCTAGTTCCCGTCGCGAAGAGGAGCTCCGGATGTCGCGGGCCCCCTTCGGGGCGAGGGCCCGCGACATCCTCCGTAGCCCCCAATTTCGCCGGCTAGCGGTTGTTTTTCGGGTTCTTTGCAAAGACCCCGCCCCACGGCTTCGCCGCGGGGCCCCACCCCAAAACCGCTTCGCGCTGAGTTCCGGTTGCGAAGGGCACCGCGGCAAACCCCGAGGCACGCGAAGGCGAAGCCTGAGGAGTGACGAGGCCGCCGCGTCCCCGCC
>JBNKGC010000140.1:0-15753 GCA_050289625.1 Polyangiaceae bacterium
AAGACCAATGCTGAAGTGGAAGGCTCCGATGTCCTCCCAATACCGTTCATTTTCGCGGCCCCCCGACAAGAAGTCGATGACCCGCTCGACGTTGAACCCGTAGTCGAACACCAGCGGACCCACGGGGGTCGCCACCCGAAGCCCCGTGCCCACGGCGTAGCGCAGCACGGTCGGATCGAAGTTCTTCACCTCGGCCCAGAGGTTTCCCGCGTCAATGAAAAGGGCCGTGCGCAAGCTGCCGCTCAAGGGAAAACGCGCCTCGAGTCGTGGGTTGATGAAGACGTCCCCGCCCCGCAGCACGACGGCGTCGATGGAGAGTCCGGAATTTTCGTCGAGCAAACGGTCGGCGATGTCCTGGGGCACCAAGGAGTCCTGCAAGTAGCTGCGAATCGAATCGGCTCCCCCGAGGAAGAAGAGGCGGTCAGGATAGGTTCGTGAGTAGCCTGCCAGCTGCTGAATCAGGCCCCAACGAAAACTCGCTGCAAGACTCGGCCCGTCTTCGCTGAGCGGGAGGTACCCGGCGATGCGGTTGGTGTAGCGGAGAAGCTCACTGCAGGAGGGCGCGAACACACCTTCGTCGAGGAGCGTGTTGCAGTCGGTTTCGAGCTCATCGACGGGACGCGCCGTCACGTGTTCGATGCCAACGTTCACGAACGTGCCTCTGCGCGCTTCGAGCGCCTGGTCGCGACGATCCCAGGTGAGACCCACGCTCTGCGCCACGGCGACCGACGTTCCCTCCGGCACCCGGAGAGTGTTGGAAAAGCGCGGATTGTCCTGAACGAATCGCTCGAGGGCGTTCCGCTCATCGGTTCCGAAGATCTCGGCGTCGTTGAGTTCGAGCGAGACCGCGAGCTGGAGCCAGAGGTCTCGATACGGGGTATGGATGAGCCTGAGCGTCAGCGCGTCACGGGTAAGTCCGAAGTCGCGCGCGTTGTCGCGAACGTCAAGGCCTTCGACGTTCAGACGAAATAGGGGCCCCAGACCCACGTCGGGGAACGACACGGTTACCGTATTGTGGCGCTCGAGCAGCGCCGCGAGCCCCTCGTCGTCGGACAGCTCCTCGAATTTGCGCCGCACGTCGTCTTCGAAGATCAGAAACGGCGGTCGGAGGCCCAGCTGCGCACTGGCGACCAGCTGAATGGCATTGCCGCCGATGTTCCGATGTCCGTACTCGAAGCCGATCCGGAAACCTTCGCCGGTCGAAAAACCGCCCTTGACGTCGACGTACTGCGGCAGCCGCTCGCTCACGGTGACGAGCAGCACCTTCTCGCGCGCGGGCACTCCCGGATCTTCGAGGCCGACGGCCACACTCGTGAACGTACCGAGCGTCTCGATTTGACGTTGCGTGCGTTGGACGGCGCTGCGCCGATAGAGCTCCCCCTCGGCGATGGCAAAACGGCTGCGGATCAAGCTCTCGTGAGTGCGGCGCGCGCCCTGCACCACGATGCGACTGATGCGAACCGGCTCGCCTTCACTCACGGAGAAGCGCACCCGCGCCCGGGTGTGATCCGGCGAAAGCTCGAGCTCTGTCTCCACCGCGGCGAACGCGTACGCTTCCTCGGCGTAGCGATCGAGGATGCGCGAGCGTGCCTCTTCCAGATCGACGGTGGACAGGGCCTCACCCACCGGAAGGTCGGCTTCTTCCAAAAGCTCGGCCTCGGTCAGCGCTGCGTTTCCCTCGAAAGCGACGTCGTAGAGGATCGCCTGGCGTCCGGGCCGGATCGGAACGACCAAAACGGCGTCGCGTTCACAACGAACGCCCTTCGAGGGATCGGCTTCACAGGTGTGCCGAATTTCCTCGTCGAAGGCGTCGTCCGCCGGCTCCTTCGCACAGTCGATGCGAGGGATGGGGCGCCGCCCGTGGACGATGCATTGGTCGGGACCCGAGCGTGGGTCGCATCGTCGGCGCACCACGGTCAGGGGCCCGACACGAGCATCGAGGTATCCGTCCGCGCGCAACAGCTCCTCAAGGTGGACCATTACCCGGGCGTACGCCTCGTCTGAATAGGTCTGCCAAGGATTCAGACGGTACGGGCTCACTTGACGAGCTGCGGAGCCGGGTGGGCCGATGACGCCGTCGAGCAACACGGGGTCGACCGGATCGAGCACCTGAGCCCCCGGAAGCTCTTCCGAGAGCACCCCGTCGATTTCGAGGCCCAGCTCGTCGGGCGACTTGGCAGTCCCCAGGCACGGAAACACGCGTCGGACCACGCGCACGGGTGCGCGCTCCCGGATGCGAAACACGAGATCGTTGCGGGGAGCGTCCGGCGCCCCTCGCCGATGCGCGTGGACCTCGACGTCGAGAAAACCGCGCGCAACGTAGAAGCGGCGCAAGACCGCTTCGAGAACCTCCAACTTGTGGTCCTCGCGTCCATCGAGATCGAGCGCTTCGTCGAGGGCGACTTGATCGAAGTGATCATTTCCCTCGAACGCGACATGAATGAGCGGCCCCGCCTGCACCCGTACGACCAGATCTCCCGGCGCCCGCGCGCGGTGCGTCACCTGGGCCTCGTACCAACCCAGGCTGCGCAAGCGCTTTTCCAGAGCGTCGTCGGCAGAGCTCAGCGCCTTTTCGTTTTGTACGGCCCCCACCTCGACGTCGTACTGCCTGAGCTGAGGTCCCAGAGCGGGATCGGCGGGGAGTGGCCACACTTCGAACGAACGCTTGGCTACCCGAAGCGACTGTCCCGCATCGACGCGTACGCGGAGCAGCACCTGGAGAGGATCGTCCGTGTCCTCTGCGGCAATCGTGACCCGAGCGTCCGGGTACCCCGCCTTCGCGTGGAGCGTTTCGACCGCCTCGGCGCGGCGGTTCAGGATCGGTTCGGTCACCTCATCGCCCGCCCGGAGGCCGAAAGCCCCCAACACCGCTTCGGCGTCGAGGGGCGAACCGCTGATGTGCACATTCGCTACCAGGCGGCGCGGGAGGATCTCGAGCACGAGGGAAACCCCGTCGCCCTCGCGTTCGGCCCACGCGCGTACGTCCGCGACCTTTCGTGACCCGAGCAACTCGGCCATCGCGCGACGACCGAGTTCACGCGTCAGTGGCTCACCCGGGTGAACTCGCGTGAGGGTGATTTTTTCGGCCCACAGGTTTCCGAGCACCTCGACTCGAATGGCAGACACGGGCTTGCCCATCAGGGCCGAGATGTCGGTGGGCGGCCCGACGTCGATGTCCCCTTCCACCTGCGCAGACGCCGGGAAAGACCACGAAAGCGCCAGCAGGAGTGCTGCGAGCACCCTCCAGCGGATCGCGGCGCGGACTGTCATGGGGCAGGGTTCTACAACAGGGTTCCCCGCTCGCACCGGGGAACCTTCGCCAATTTCGGGACAAGTTGCTCCGAGCGAGTAGGATGCAGTCGGCCCCACCCTCGGGGTCGCGCTCCCATGACTGCGCCGACCGACGAACTTCGCACGCAAACCCGCCCTGCCGAGGCCGATCCGGAGACGCCTGACGCGCCTTCCGTCGAGGTCGACCCCAGCAAGCGCGGCGCCCGCGCGGCTCGCCCCGCCCGACGCGCACGGCTGAAGCGCTGGGGCGTCCGCGCGGCCATCGCTCTACCCGTCGTGGGCGCGGCGAGCTGGATCGCGGTTCACCGCATTCCGTGGCTCGGGCCCATCGTTTCGAACAGCCTGCGCGCAGTCCTCGGCACCGAGAACGTCACCGCCCTGCAAGATTTCGTCTACGGCATCGAGGACGACATCAACCAAGTCGTCAAGAAAGACGAGAAGCCGAAGGCCTACTGGAAAGTGCCTCCGAAGGCGGCGACGGCTCCCGCGCCGGCCCCTGAAGTCGCGGAGAAAGAAGTGGTTCCAGCGGCAAAGGCCCTCACCCCCTTCGCCCCCGCGGCTCCCGGCCCGGTTCACGACACCTGGTCCGCCGAAGGAGACGGCGAGTGGGTCCCCATCGTGGATCCTCGCCACCCGAACGAACCACCTCGGATGATGAAGACCCTGCTCCACCCCGATCGCAACCGATCCTGGGCGGAGCTCTTCGTCGTGGCGATCGACCTCCGACAGGTCGAGGTGCATCCGGTGGCCGGAACTCGCGAACCCGCAAGCGAGAACCCCGAAGCCGAGAACCTGGACCGGCCGGGAAAGATCCCCGAGTCGGCGCATGACACGCTCCTCGCAGCCTTCAACGGAGGCTTCATGGCGGAGCACGGCCAGTACGGGATGAAGCTCGACGGGGTGACTCTTCTGGAGCCTCGTCCGGACTCCTGCACTTTGGCTGAGCTCGAGGACGGCTCTCTTCGCGTCGGAACTTGGAAGAAGATTGCCAGCGACGCCCCGAAGATGACCTGGTTCCGGCAAGCCCCGAACTGCATGTACGAGGACGACAAGCTGCATCCGCTCCTCGCTGCCAAGCGTCCTCGCAAGTGGGGCGCCACCCTCGACGGAAACACGGTAATTCGCCGCTCGGCGGTCGGCCTGAGCGCCACCGGCGACATCCTCTACATGGGCATCACCAATCACACCACCGCGCGCGCGCTCGCCGACGGCATGCACCACGCCGGCGCGGTCACGGTCGCCCAGATGGACGTGAACTGGTCCTATCCGAAGTTCGTCACCTACGAACCCACCGGCGGCAAGCTGAAGCCGATTGCCTTGGCCGACGGCTTCGAGTTCTCCGAAGACCTCTACATTCGCGAGCGGTCGCTGCGGGATTTCTTCTACCTGACCCGCAAGGACGGTGCGTCCAAGAAGGCACCTGCGGAATCGTCCGTGAACGATGCCTCTCCGAACCGCGGTACGTCCCCGAGCGGTGGAGCGGATCCGAACGCCGGTTTGGAAGGTTCCGAGCCCGTCGAACCCGCGATCAAGTCGGCCAAGGCCGAGTGAACGCGCCCCAAACGTAGGCGGAGCGTCCGTCTCCGAAGCGTTGATGCCCGAACTTCCCGAGGTTGAAGTCACCCGACGCCGGCTCGAACCCCGTTGGGTCGGTCACACCATCGAACGCGTCACGGTCGGACCGAAGAGCTACTTCTTCGTCACACCTCCTTCGACCCTGAAGCGCCGCCTCCAAGGTCGGACGACGACGGCCCTCTCACGCCACGGCAAGTACCTGGTTGCCCAGCTCGACGACGGGAGCAGGCTCTTGTGTCACCTCGGCATGACCGGTCAGCTCTTCGCCACCGAAGAGCCGAGCGCCACCGATCCGCACGTGCACCTCGCGCTGTCGTTCGCCTCGGGGCGACTCGTCTTCCGAGACGTGCGCAAGTTCGGCAAGGTCGAGTGGATCGCTCCTGGGGGCACTTCGGCGCGCCTCGAAAAGCTCGGCCCCGACGCCCTCGCGATCACTCCGGACGAGCTTCATGCCCGCCTTCGAAAGCGTCGCATCCCCATCAAGACGGCTCTCCTCGATCAGGCGGTGCTGGCGGGCGTGGGCAACATCTATGCTGACGAAGCCTTGTTTCGCGCCAGCATCCGCCCCACGAGGGTGGCGGCCCGCCTCTCCCGCGCCGCGTGTGTGACTCTGTGCGAAGCCATCCGCGCCGTGATGCGGTCTGCCATTCGGGCGGGCGGGAGCACCATCGCCGATTTTCGTCATCCCGATGGCGGTAGCGGCGCGTATCAGCAAAATCACTTGGTCTACGGGAAAGGGGGAGCCCCCTGTCCCGCCTGCGGCGCAGAGCTTCGCCGCATCGTACTGTCTCAGCGCAGCACCCATTTCTGCGTGCGCTGCCAGAAGTAAGCTCTCGTTTCCGGCGAAAATTTTTGCCGGGGACTCCCCACAAGGCGGTTTTGGGGTGGGACAGGGATCTAGCTCGCGGTAGATGCGCCCGCATGAACCAGGACGAAGCGAAGATGGCCGCGGCTCGCGCTGCACTCGCCTACCTTCCTGACGCAGGCGTGGTCGGGCTCGGCACCGGATCGACCGCCTGTCACTTCATCGACGGTGTGGGGGAGCTCGTCCGAGCTGGCCGAAAGCTGACGGGAGTGCCCACGAGCGAACGAAGCCGCGAACAGGCCGAGTCCCTCGGCATCCCTCTCGCACCCCCGGACGGCCCATGGGACATCGACGTGTGCGTGGATGGGGCGGACGAAGTGAGCGCCGACCTCGACCTGATCAAGGGCGGAGGCGGTGCGCAAACCCGAGAGAAAATCGTCAATCAGGCGAGCCGCTTCAACATCATCGTGGTCGACGAATCGAAGTTGGTCGAGCACCTCGGACAGCGTTGGGCCATCCCAGTCGAGGTGTTTGCCTTTGCTCATCGGGCCACACAGAAGGCACTCGAACGCTTCGGCACCACCACACTCCGCACGAAGGACGGAGCCCCCTGGATGACCGATGCAGGCAACTACCTCTACGACGTTCAAGCCGGGACGATCGAGACGCCCGCGCGTCTCGATACCGAGATTCGGAGTATCCCGGGAGTCGTCGAGACGGGCCTGTTCTGCGGGCGAACCGACCTAGTGATCGTCGCCAGCCCAAGCGGGATCAAGGAACTTCGCCGCTCGAAATCGGATCCACGGTGACCCCCCCGGTCTCTCGAAACCCGGGAAACCGGGGCCTCCGTCAGAATGGATCGCACCTTGCACTTCGTCCCCCCGCTGCATCCCCCTCGACCCGGGATGAGCAGGAGGACAGATGGTACGGACGGAGAAGCCCCTGCGCTCGCGGGGCATGATGAGAACTCTTTCATGGGGTGCACTCGGGCTGACCGCGCTCGCTTTCAGCGTCAGCGCTGAAGCAGCGGACAAGCAGGACCCCAACCAACAGGCTGCACAGGCAGCCCGCACGGTGGAGCATCGCGCCGAGCAGGTCGCGGCTTATGCCGGCGACGTTGCGGATCACTACTCACCGGAGACCGCTGCCACCCAGGCGGCCGCTCCGCAGGCCCTCAAGAAGGGCCTTCGGGACGCTCGCAATGGTGTGGTAACGATCGAGCGAGAAGGCAAGGTTCTCGGCGTGGGCACCGTGCTCGCGGGCGATGGCCGAATCCTGACCGCACTCTCGAACGTGGGCCACGGCAATCAGCTCGATGTGCGCTTCGCCGACGGTTCCGTGTCCCGCGTTCGCGTGGGCCACACGGATCGCGCTTGGGACTTGGCGCTCTTGGTTCCGCAAAATGGTCGCTGGCAAAAAGGTCTGCGCGCCTCTTCGGAGACTGCGCAGAACCAAGGTGCGAGCGCCCGCATGTACAGCCTGCAGGACAAGAACCTGCGTCTCAGCCGCGCTATCCTGAAGAACAAGCGCACGCTGATGGGCGGCGACAGCGAACTGCTTCAGGACGCTGTCGAGATTGGCAGTAACCTTCGCGAGTCGGACGTGGGTGGTCCCATGCTCGACGGCAAGGGTGACGTCGTGGCCATGGTCGCACGCGCTTGCGCTCCGCAAGCCGACGGCCAGTCCTGCGTGCCCACGCCTTATGCAGTGCCCGTCACGGCGCTCCGCGCGTTCTTGCGCACGGTGCCGCCAAGCGCGGTGCCTCCTGCGCCTTGGCTTGGCATCAAGGGCAAGGCCGAGCAGGTCGGCCCGGTGCGAGGCGTGCGCCTTCTGGGCGTCGATTCGCAAAGCCCGGCGGCTGCGGCCGGACTTCACGGCGGCAGCAACGCGGCTCAGTCGGACGTCGTGGTCGCCGTGGACGGCAAGCCCGTGACCACTCCCGAGCAGCTCTCGGCCGAGGTCAACGAGCGCGCCGTGGGTGACAGCATCCGCCTGCTCGTCTACGGAAACGGGCAGTTCCGCGAGGTCAGCATGACCCTGCGGGCAGCTCCCGGGACTGGGCCGACTCGGGCGATCGCCGAGCAGCCGGCGGCACCCCAGCCCAAGCCGCGCGTTCGCGTCGTGCAAACGCCTCGCTGAGAAGCACGAAACCCGCCTCCGCCTCGAACAGTTGGCCGAGTCGGAGGCGGGTGTCGGTCCTCGAAGCCCTCCACCTGTGATTTTTCGGTTTGCCCTCTCGGGCACTCGAAAAGCCACAGGTTCGGAGGGCATTCGTCGTCCGGGCAAACCGATCGGCTCTCGGTGCCACGTCGGATAGAATCCTACAGGCTCCTCCAACAGACACGACGCAAGCACAAAGACGAAATTCAGCCAATTGACAGCGCTCTGAGCCGCGACGACGATGAGCATCGTAGGTTTTCCAGGCGAGTAGTGAGCGACCTTTGCGTATCGAAGTAGCCGGCCAGACCGACGTCGGTAGGAAGCGGAGCCACAACGAGGACAATTTCGCGATTTTCGCGGAGCACGGCCTCTACGTGGTGGCAGACGGAATGGGAGGCCATGCCTCCGGTGAGGTCGCCTCCAAGATGGCGGTGGACACGCTGCAGCAGTTCTTCGCCGCCACGGCGGACGATCCAGACCGCACTTGGCCTTACAAGATGGATCGGGCCAAGGGGTACGAAGAAAACCGTCTGATCACCGGGATCAAGCTGAGCAATCTGCGCATCTACGAGGCCGCGCAGAAAGATGCCCGCCAGCGTGGAATGGGCACGACCGTCGTGGCCCTGTTCGCGGTGGAGGATGGCATCTACGTCGGCCACGTAGGCGACAGCCGCGTCTATCGGATCCGACAGGGTCAGATGGAGCAACTCACCGAAGATCATTCTCTACTGAATGACTACAAGAAGATGAAGCACCTCACCGAGGAGGAGATCGCGAACTTCCCGCACAAAAACGTGATCGTTCGCGCCCTCGGCATGAAGGAGACCGTCAAGGTCGACACGCGCTTCGAAACACCGATGCCCGGGGACACGATGGTTCTCTGCTCCGACGGTCTCGCGGGCCCTGTCACCGATCAAGAGATCCTCGACATCGTCATCAGCCATCCCGATCTTCCGACCGCCGCCGCCGCCTTGATCGACAAGGCCAACGAAAACGGCGGCCCCGACAACGTCACCTGCGTCTTGGCGCGGTGGATCTGAGACCAGCGGAGCCACGAACGGCTTCCCCGCGCGCGCTCGGTCCACCCCAAGGACGAGAGCCGGGTTCGATCCGAGTGAGCCCGGGAACTTCGGACGGCGCGGGATGTCAGAGGAGGATGCGGCTCGTTGGCCCGGGCGGAGCGAACGCGTGCTTTCGCTCCGCCATCAGAGTCAGTAACGGAGTGCGGTGAGCGGAGCGAGGGACGACGGACAGCAGCGCTTCGTGGCGCGGCTCAGGCAGCGGGACGAACGCGCCTTCAACGAGCTCGTCCTCACCTATGAGAGTCGTGTATTTCGCCTCGTCTGGCGGATGCTCGGCCGACGCGACGAAGCCGAAGACATGACGCAGGAGGTCTTCGTGCAGGTCTTCAAGGCCATCGATCAGTTTCGCGGTGACGCGAAGCTAGGCACGTGGATTTACCGGATTGCCGTCAACCTGTGTAAGAACCGGACGAAGTACCACTCGCGACGCCGCCAAGACGGACACGTGGATCTCGAAGGGACGGAATACCGTTCCACCCACGAGCAGGCCCGTGGAGTCACCGCAGGGGAAACCTCCCGGCCCGACCACATGGTCATCGGGTACCAAATGGAGGGCATCGTGCAGACGTGTCTCTCTGCGATGGACCCCGACTTTCGCGAGGTCCTGGTTCTGCGGGACGTCGAGTGCCTCAGCTACGACGAGATCGGAGCCATTACCGGCATTGCCGAAGGCACCGTGAAGAGTCGCTTACACCGCGCGCGCACCGCCTTGCGCGATGCGGTCGAAACGAGCTTGGGAGAGAAAGTCCGATGAGCCGCGCACCCATGGACAGCGACGCCCGCACCTCGAACCCCGATAGCGCCCTCTTGCGTGACGTGCTCGACCGCGAGCTCGGAGCAGTTCCCGACGTGCTCGAGGGCGTGCAGAAACGTCTTCGCGAACGAAGCGGCGGGCGCTTCTACGCGGACGAGTGGAGTACGAGCCGCCATCCGCCGACGGCCATCTACCTTCTGACCTCGCTTCTCATGCTCGCCGTGTGCGGGTTGCTCTACTTGACGATGCGACCCCTCTCTGGAGACCCGGAACCCACGAACCTGACCCCGGCGCCGGTGGAGATTCTTCCGCCTCGTTGAGCGACTTCCGCGTGGACGACAGGACGGGTGCCGCCGGCGCACCCTACCGGGGACCACGCGCATTTGATGGCCACCCATTCTTCGAGCATCGCAAGTGATGCATCGATGGGCCCACGTCGATCTGGATGGGGGACCAATTCAGTGTTGCCTACGACGCGAACAGCGACGGAAGTCTCATCATCGGGCAAGGAAGTTCCGTAAGCTTCTCGGATGCCTTCGCTGGACGAGCGCCAGCGGCGGCGAACGGGGCTGAACGAAGAGAGATGCGCGGTCGTGCCGTTCCTCCCAAGCAAGGATGCCGTCCGCCTCCGCGAACACGAGCACCGAGGCACTCGGGGATAGTGGAGATAGCGTGGTGGTGCTGTCCGCCGCACACCTACCGAGTCCGCCAATGTAGGTCTTCAACGAGACGAACGAGCAGCCATAGCGCGCTAGCGCCCGGCTCTGCGTGCCGATGTATCGGGATGAGTGAGGTGCCGGAGCCTAGCGCTGCTCTAGCGAGCATCCGCTGTGAAAGCCGCCAGAAGTGCGTCGGATCGATGGTGGCGGATTGGCAATGCGTGCTAACTTCGAATCAACTTTACGCCTGACTGGCTCAGGCCGTCATGGAGCTTGGATTGCATGAACAAGAACCTAGCCTTAATTGTTAGCTTGCTCGCAGGGGGATTGATTCCAGCAGCCTGCGCTCAGCAGGAGAACGACACCGAGTTTGGGGAAACCTCGACGGACACCGGCGGGAGCTCGACAGGTGGAGTCACCTCCTCTGGCGGAACTGCCGCCGGTGGCACGAGTAGCGGCGGCACCGCTGCGACGGGTGGCACGGCAGCGAGCGGTGGAACGGGCGGCTCGGGCGGCACGGGCGGCGCGGGCGGCACGGTAGCGAGCGGTGGAACCGGTGGCTCGGGCGGCTCCACGTTGACATGCACTTCCGTCGCCGACTGCGAGCAGCCCGCGGGCGAGTGCGTGACGTGTGAGCCTGCCGGACTCAGCATGCAGTGCGTCAACCACGGTGCGACCGAATGCGGGGACGGCGTGGCCGACGCTTGCGAGGTGTGTGACGGCAGCGATCTGAAGGACGTGGCGACCTGCGCCGACGTGGGAGACTTTAGCGGCGGCGTTCCAACCTGCAATGCAACCTGTGATGGCTTCGATACCAGCAGCTGCTCGGTATGCGGGAACGACAGCACCGAAGTTGGTGAGCAATGCGATGGCAGCGATGTACCCGGTCAAAACTGTGCCGATCTCGGCTTACCGCCACCGGAAAGCGGTCCAGATGATGATCTATCATGCCTGAACGACAGTTGTGCCTACGACGTCTCCGGGTGCGAGGTGTGCGAGTCGAGCGTGCAAGCGTCGGAATGCCTTTTGGCTCCGAACTCCGACTGTGCGGGAGATGACTGCCAGGGTGCCCAATGCGGGGCGGGCCAAGTCTGTGAGATGGATTGCGCGGGCTTTGGCCAGACCTGTGATCTTTCCTGCAACAAAGGATCCACGTGCACCGCGCTGTGCGGGCAGAATGGCGAATGCAACTCTCGCTGTGTTGGCGGCGGCGACTGCACCATCGACTGCTCCGTGTACAATACTGTTTGTTCCATTGCGTGCGAGTCAGGAGCCACGTGTGACGTCACCTGCGGTCAGCAGGGTGGTAGCGGCCTGTGCAATTTCGACTGCGCACCTGGGTCCGATTGCAACGTCGACGCGAGTGACTTCGGTAGGACGCCAACGGGCACGGCCAACTGCTCTTCCGGGTCGACGTGCAACTATGACTGCGGACAAGGAGACTGCTCCGGGCTGACCATCAACTGCGAAAGCGGTGCAACCTGCAACATCACCTGCACGGATGCCGGCACGTGTTTCGATTTCGAGACATGCGAGGGCACCTGCAACTGCACAGGAGCCGGCTGCCCGTAGTCAGTCGCCTCGGTGTTCGTCCCGGACAATGCCACCCGCGGCCTGAACAAGTCAGGCAAGGTCCACTGCTAGAGCGACAAACGGTTTACCGTTTGTCGCGACCAAACAAGCAACTAGAGCGCTGATTCGTGCAGCGCGCCGAAGCCGAGCAGGCGAAAACCGCCCCCTCGAGAAGAGGTGGGGGCGGTTTTTGCCAGCGTCCGGAAGGCAAACTGATCGGCGCTCTGGGGCGCAGGGCGAGCGCGATACAGAAGCGCCCCCTCAGACAACTTGCCCAAAGGGCGTCTGAGGGGGCGTACCTCCGAGTTGCCAAACGAGGAGGTGAAGTGGATGTCGCATCCAGGGGGGTGCCCACCAAGTTCTGGCAGCAGCTGGCGATGCCTGACGAGCGGATCGCGAACACGGTCCGGGCGATGGGCTGTCAGCACTGCGGCGGTCCGCTGCACCTGGCGGACTATCCGCGCAGGCCGCGGGGCGAGCTGGGAGAGGCGGAACAAGCGGGGTGGTCTCGCGATCAGCCCTCCGCAGCGAACTTCTCGAGCGCCTCGGCCATCTTGGGAGACTTGTCCGCGTGATGGTGAATGATTTTCCACTCGCCATCGATGCGCTGGAACACGTTGGTGAAGGAGAGCGACTCGCCACCGAAAGCTGGAGCTGCCACGAAGGTAGTGGCGGCGTACGCGAAGTCACCAAAGACGCGCACTCGAACGCTCTCGACACGGCTCCCTCCCCGGCCTTCACGACCGAAAGAAGCAAAGACTTCCCACGTCGCCCAGACTTCGTCCCAACCCTCGGCCCAATCGCCGGCCGGGTGGGCACTGGTGACCAGAGGGGACTGGTGCCAGACATCCCGCATGGTCTTCAGCCCCTTGCCGTTAGCCAGGTCCTCGATGGCGCCGCAGAGGCGAAGCACTACAGCACGGACTTGCTGTTCATCGTTCGTCATGTTTCTGCCTGCGTCAGGAAATCCGAAGTGAGTCCTTTACGCCTTGCTCCCGCGCGATGCGAAGGAGCTGGAGGCGAGTGAGCGGGGTGGCCCCCGTGACCGTCGCTCGAACGATACCTAGGCTGCGCATCCTGCCAAGCAGGAGACCAACGGATCTTTGCCCTTCGTCGCGCATGGGCTTGAGAGCCGCCAAGTCCATCACGAGCTCGATACCAGCAGCCCGTCCACTGCAAACCTGGCCGACAGAAACATCGAAAGAGGAAGCGACATCGGGGCTCCAGAAGCCCCAACCCCGCACACGAACGGCGTTGTATGCGGCGTCAAAGTCCACGGAGAAGCCTGCGGTCTCGTCTCCAACTCGTGCCATTGGTTCTCACAACTTACTCTGCCCGGGTCCTCTGCGCACCACGTTCTTTGATGAAAGCGTTCCCATCAGCCATGGAAGAGCTCCCACACCTGTCCGTCTTCGAGATGCCCGTATCGAAGTCGCGGACGAACAGGGCACCGTCGCCGAACCTCCGCACGCAGCCGTTGTCTGCAAATGCTCAGGTGACCTTGGGGCTTTCGAACACATCCGCAAAGACACATCCGCACTCCATCAGCCCGGCGAGGAATACACTCACCTGTTCGGCTTCACCCTCGGATACGATGAAGAGCCCGTCGTCGAGGAGATCAAGAAGAAGTACCAGGCTCTCTTGAAGACCTCGTCCGACGGCTCCGTAACGGAGTGGTGAGCACGGCGGTGAGGCGTCTGCGCGATCAACGCAACGAAAATCGCGAGATCACCGCGCCCCGAGGGGGTATCCGACCCCCTCTTTTCGGCACTCGCCTCGGAATTTCTCTGAGTCGACTGACAATCCGAGCGAGATCACCTCGCTCGCGGGGGGGGGCACGGACACCCCTCCGCGGAGCACGCGAAAAACCCGATACGCCGACCGACGCTACGACTTCCAGCCCGCGAGAAGTTTTCGAACCTTCTCGTCAGTGTCGGACTTTGCGAGTCGAGCAAGAACCGAATCCAGGGCTGGTGCCTCATGGGCCCAGCGCATGGCGGCGCGCACCACGTTCCTTCTCACCGCCGCCACCTCCTCGCCTTGGAGGCGATCTCGCAGCGCGTAGACAAGCACTGGTGAGGGAGAGCGATAGCTCAGCGTCTCGAGAGCACTCTGTCGAACGTCCGGCGATGGATCCCGCTGGATGGCGAGCGCGATGCGCTGGTCCGCTTCCTGACCGGGGATGCGCCGAAGGGCCCAGACCGCAGCGGCTCGCACTCCCGCCTCACCGCTGTCGAGCTTCGCGAGGATGCTGTCGAGTGCGCTCCCGCTCCCCGCATTGCCCACGGCCTTGAGCATCTTCACCTGCTCGGTGGGCGTTTCGGCGTTGTCGAGGGACGTCACAAGATCCTTCACGACCTCGGTCGCACGCGCCGGGTCGCTCGCAGCCAGGTAGTTGGCCGCCGAACCCAACCCGTAGAGGGCTTGCGTCCCAAACTCCGGATCGCTCCGCAAATTGTCCAAGAGGGCCAGGGTTTCTTCGCTCGGCTGCTTCGTGAAGCCGAGTGCGATCAGCGCCCGGCGTCGATCCCCATCCGTGAACGCTTTTCCCCGGATTACTTCGTGGAGCACACCCTGAGCACTCGCACTTCCAGCGCTGCCCAACGCATCGATCAGCATGTCCTTCTGAGGCGCCCCCGCGCTGATCAGCTCTTCGGCTTCGCCGACCGCTTCGTCACTGAAACGCAGTCGTGACTTCAGCAGCGAGAAGACCCGTGCGCGCTCTCGGGGGTCTGCAGGATCAAGTGTCGCCACCGCGCCGAGCAACTCCTGAAAACTCGGTCCCTGGAGCTTCGCATGGTCGATCGCGATGCGCTTCTCCGCACTTCGATCGTCGAGGGGCAAGTGGCGGTAGCCGCGAAACGCACCTGCAAGTGCTTGGAGCTCCTGCTGCTTCGCCACATCGGTCTCGTCCAGCGTGAGCTGCAGGCTGAGCTCAGACGACATCGGCGGAAGCGGTCCTTCAGAGGAAACTCGGGTCGTCTCCGATTGCCTCACGCTGCTCAGTGAACCGGCGGCCATCGACGAGTCCGAAAAAGCGAGGTCGATCATCGAACGCTCGATTTCGGTCGTGGCTTCCAGCCCCTTTCCACCACCTTCGACCTTCAGGTAGGCGAGCTTCTGCTTCAGCAGGCTCGTCGCAGATTGCTCGGAATATTTGGTTTCAACCCGTCCGACGGCGTCGCGCTCCGCCACTCTCCATTCCCGAACGTCAGGCGCAGGTTTCGCGGCCACCTGAAGGCCCGAGGCGACCGTGCGCAGGAGACCTCGGGCAATGGCTCGTGACGGCTCCGGCGTCTTCACCTCGGCGAACCCGATGGCGTCGATGAATCCACCGAATCCGAACGAAATACCGAAAGGCTCCGCCAGAGCCTTCCGCACGGATTCTGTTTCCTCCTTCTCGGAGCCAGTGAGCGTGACTGATGACGGTTCAAACACCATCGCGGCGGTGAGCCTCTCCCCACCCAGGCGAGTGGCGCGAAGCTTTCCTTCGACGCGAACGTCGAGGATCGTCTGAGCGTCCATCCGAACCACGGAACTCAGCACGAGTGCGTAGGTGCGGCGCTCGCCGATACGCCACGCAAAATCGTGGGGTTTGCTCGCCTGGACCGTGGAGGCGGTGTCGCCCTGGGTTCGATGGACGCCCACCACCCCTACCGTAGCGAGAACCACGGCTCCTCCTCCGAACCACCACCAGCGAGAATGCATCGTCAGTCGAGGAGGGCGCGGAGATCTTCCGGTTTCTGGGGGATGGGCGGTGGAAGGTCATTCCCCCAGCAATGCACCGAGCCGTCGGTGGCGATGCCGCACGCGATTTCGTCGCCCACCGACAGCTCTGCGAAATCCACGTCACCG
>JBNKGC010000141.1:0-15596 GCA_050289625.1 Polyangiaceae bacterium
TGCCGAGCTCCTTCGGCGCGCCAGTGAGCTGGGGATCCCCGTGGTGGGCATCGAACCTGCGGTAACGCTCACCTACCGCGACGAATACCGGCATGCTCTGAGCGAGGAGGAAGGTTCCCTCTCCGTCGAGCTGCTGCAGGAGTACCTCTCCCGCGAGCTCCCGGGCATGTTGGGGGAACTCGGTGCCGAGGCACCCCGCCTCCCGACGACGGAGCCGAGTTATCGACTCTTCGGTCACTGCACCGAGCGGACCGCCGCCCCCAAGTCGCAGCTGGCGTGGAGAGACGTCTTTTCGGGTCTTGGGGCAGACGTGGATCTCGAAGCCACGGGGTGCTGCGGCATGTGCGGCGTGTTCGGGCACGAAGCGGAGCACTACGAGGAGAGTCGCGGAGTGTTTGCCATGAGCTGGGAGGCGCGTCTTCCCGAGGCTCCATCGGAGCGCGCCCGCGTACTTGCGACTGGCCATTCCTGCCGAAGTCAAGTCAAGCGATTCGCCGGTTTCGTTCCCCAGCACCCGGTCGAGGCCCTCGCCCAGGCGCTCAGGGTCGGGAAGCGGCCCCGGGTTTGAGGACGCTGTCCACGGTGACGGGAGGGGATTTTCCGCGGCACCTCGGATTCGTGGCCCACTTCGAGCCCAGATTTCTCAGCAGGGGCCCCCCAAATCGGGTGATCCATTCGAGGAACTTTCTCGTGCAGCTGTCTCGATGATCAGTTCCCCTGCCTGCTGGCGACACCCTTTTGACACCATTTGTCACACGACTGACACAGCACGGTCCTAAAAGCGTTACACCTCTCGGCCCGGCTCGTCGCCCCCCCTCGCCGAGGGCCCGGAATTCTTATGAACATCGACTGGTTCACACTTGCCTACAACGTCATCGGAGGCCTGTGTGTCTTCTTGTTCGGCATGAAGGCGCTCAGCGAGAGCCTTCAAGCTCTCGCTTCCGACGTCATTCGCAGAGTCATCGGATGGCTCACGACAAATCGCGTTCTAGCGGTCGTCGTCGGAGCGGTGGTTACCTGCATCGTTCAGTCGAGTTCGGTGACGACGGTAATGGTCGTCGGCTTCGTGAACGCCGGACTCATGGAGCTCACTCAGGCGATCGGTGTGATCTTCGGTGCCAACATCGGCACGACGATTACGGGATGGATCGTCGCTCTGAAGATCGGAAAGTATGGCCTCGTATTTCTGGCAGTAGGCCTCGCGCCGTTCTTCTTCGTGAAGAGCGTCACTTGGAAGAACGTCGGAAAAATTTCGATCGCCCTCGGCTTCATCTTCCTCGGGTTGAGTTTCATGTCAGGGGGCTTCAAGCCGCTGACCAAAAATCCCGACTTTGCGAACTTGCTGACGTTTTTCGCTGCCGACAACATCGTCTCGGTGCTGGTTTGCGTCGCCGTGGGCTGCCTGCTCACGTTCATCGTTCAGTCGAGCTCGGCGATGTTGGCGATCACCATCGCGCTGGCCACGACGTCGACCGAGGGCCACCCGCCCGTCATCGGTTTGGCGACCGCCGTGGCGCTGGTGCTCGGTGAAAACATCGGGACCACCATCACCGCGCAGCTCGCAGCCATCGGCGGAAACGTCAACGCGAAGCGGGCGGCTTGGGCGCACACCCTGTTCAACGTGATCGGGGTAAGCGTGATGGTGCTCTTGTTTCAGCCCTTCATGTTGGTGGTCGACGGGGCCATCGGCCCGATGTTCGACTCCTTCTCGAACCTGTTCAAGTTCGAGGCGGGCCACGAAAGCTACGCTGTCGTGGGCTTCCAAATTGCAGCGGCCCACAGCCTGTTCAACGTGACCGCTGTGATGCTCTTCACACCGTTCATCTCGCAGCTGGCGAAGCTGACGATGCGCATCAAGTCCGACGTCGGCATCGTGCCGAAGACCCGGCTCAAGCTCTTGGGTGACGTGAGCCAGGCTTCCCCCGAGCTTGCTCTGGAGCAAGCCGAAGGGGAAGTTCAGCTCGCCTGCGAGGTGACGAGCGGTCTGTTCGATCAAACGATGAGCTACCTCGAGTTGGTCGAACCCAACCCGACCCTCAAGGAGGAGATCGATCACTCGGAGCTCGTGACGGACAATATCCAGAAGGAAGTGACGATCTTCCTGACGACGGTGCTGCAGATGCCGGTCACTCCCGAGCAGGCGTCACGCGCCTACGCGCTGATCCGTCTGGCCGACGAGGTCGAATCGGTCGGTGACTATTGCCTGTCGCTGGCGAACTACCATTCGCGCCTCCTGGAGCGCGGCGAGAAATTCACGGAAGAGGCGCAAGAGGATCTGCGTTCCCTGCTCGAGGAGACGCGCGCGCTGTTCCAGGACGTGGTCGGGCGGATCGTCCAGGAGGGCGACAAGGTCGAAAGCGAGGACCTGATGCTTCGCGGTGACGCGCACCGCAAGCACGCCGACGCGATCCGCGAGGGACACCTCAAGCGGGTCGAGAGCGGACGTTGCGATGCCCTCGCCGGTCTGACGTTCAGCGACATGATCGTGGCGCTCAGGCGGATCAAGAACCACTCGATCAACATGATCGACGCCCGCAACAGCAGCTGGGAAACCCGTGCCGAGTCCCTCCAGGTGCTCGACCGAGTGCGAAGCAGGGGCATCCAGCCTGCGGCGACTGCCTGAAGCGCCGGGGTTCAGGACAGCTCGATGTCCCGCTTGGTGACCTGGCGCGTGCGTCGCGCGACCTGCCCCACCTGCGGCTTGCCTCCCGGCCATACTTCAGTCGCCATGGGCACGACTCTGGGCTCTGACCCGGGGGAGACAAGTCGCAGCTTTTCGAACGGCGGGGCGAGTGCTGTTACGCGGTCAGGCCGAGGTGCGAGCTGGCGCCACGGAGGGGCGGGGCGCCGCGTCCCCGCCGGAAGCACGACCCTTCAGGCGACGCCCTCTCAAGTCGACCACTCCGGCGACCACGACCGGCACCAGCAGTCCAAGAACCAGCGGCCAATCGCGCGCAAGCTCCATCGGTTGTCCCAGCAGGCGAGGTACCTCTTGGCTCAGCAGGAAGGTCGCCATCACGAGCACGAACCATCCGAACCCACGCTTGAGCAGGTCTTGAGGGATCGCGCTCGCCCACCGGCTGCCGACCAAGCTGCCACCGATGGCGGCCGCCGTGACCATTCCGGCAAGCCCCATGTCGAAATGAAGCGTGCCGAGATGCCCGGCGAAGGCGGCAAACGACTTGAGCGCGATCACCAAAAGCGACGTCCCGATGGCAGTTTCCATCGACAGGCCGCCCAGCAGCACGAGTGCCGGAACGACGAGGAACCCTCCCCCCGCACCTACGAGGCCGGTCACCGAGCCTACGACGAGTCCTTCGAGCATGACCTGTACCCACGGTAGCTTTGGAACCTCGTGTCCAGCTGGATCGGTTGCCCGAGGACGCCTTGGCCGCATCATCATGATTGCAGTTGCCAGCATCATTGCCGCAAACCCGATCAAGAGGATCGAACCTGGGATCAGGTGAGCCACGCGACCGGCGGCGAAAGCGCCGACCATGCTCGTGCCACCGAAGATGAGCCCCGTCCGAAAGTCGACCTTGCCGCGTCGTGCGTGGGGGATCATGCCCGCGGCACTGGTGGCACCAACCACGAACAGCGAAGTGGCGATGGCCTCGTGCGTACCGAGTCCAAAGCCGTAGACCAGGAGCGGCACGGTCAAGATCGAGCCACCGCCCCCGAGAAGACCGAGGGAGACACCAACCAGCACCGCAAGGAGCAGTGCGGGCGCCATGGAAAGGAGTTCGAGCGACATACCCCGTCCCTTTGCGAGGAACGGGCCAAGCCATTTCTTCTGTAATTTCGCCGCGTAATCCGGATCGCTGCACCAAAGGAAAACGCGCCGTTTCACTTGCTGCAACACCGTGAAACGGTCGCAGGGTCGCCTAGGCGACAAAGCCGTAGCGACGCATCTTCTTGAGCAGGCCCTGCCGATAGAGGCCGAGAGCGGCGGCTGCGTGGGTGCGGTTGTCGTGGGCCGCAGCGAGGGCCCGCTCGATCTCGCTGCGCTCCAGACGCTCGACCTTCTCCTGGAGGGTCGTCGACTCGTCGCTGCCCATCGGAGTGGTGGCGCGTGAGGCTCCGACACCGAGATCTTCCAGTCCGTGATTGCCAGCAGGGCGAGCACCGTCGCCGTATGGCCGTCGGGCTTCGTGAACACGTCGTCCAAGCGGGCGGAATCCCGTAAAACGAGCTCGAAGATGGAGGTCTTCTCGCTCTCGGAAGACAGACGCTCGTTGGGCGTTCGTGCCCGATCGCCCGGAGTGGAAGAGGGATGCGGAGAGGTTCCGATCGATGAAGTGGTCATGGTGTTCCTCAGAAGCTGAATACGCCGAGTAGGGTGAAGAGTTCTGCGCCGATGACCCCCACGAGGGCGAGCCAGACGTAGCCCAGGAGGCTGCTCCGGTCGGGCTCGAGTGTGCGGAGCACGCGAATGAAAACATCACACATGCACAGGCCCACCCCGGTGAACACGATCAGGTTGATGACCGTGTCGAGTGCTGGTAGCGCGAGTCCGAAAAACCAGGTGATGGGCACACTCGCCAACATCGCCCAGGACCCAAAGCAGACGGTCGCCGATGCGGCCAAGACAGTGGGGCCGAACCGGAGGTTCGAGCCCAGGGCGGAGTTGAAGATGTAGAGCGCGGGAAGAGAGAGCGCCCAGGAAGCTCCTGCGGCGAGCGAGGTCTTGAGCGCGCTCTCCACCATCGCGCTTGCACCTTGTTGCAGGCGCATCACCGCGCCGTACACCACGACACCGAAGACGGCGTTACCGAGAAAGACACCGATCAAGGTTGCCAAGCTGCGGAAGTCTTCGGCCCGGTAGCGCGCGGCGAGTGCCTCCGGTTTGCGTAAGGCAGTTCCAACCTCCTGAAGGGCCCCGAGGGCCGTCAATCCATGCATGAAATCCTCCTGTGCGCAGCACGACGTGCGGCGTTCGGAAGTCGTAAGAGCACATGACGTGCCAGCGCTGTCTCGGGCGCTCGACGGTGCGGAAATGAGGGCGATTCAGCGCTCTGGTGTCGGCTCGTGGTGCCCTGCGACCTCGCTCAGCTGTTCATGCCGTTTCCGGCGACCTCGGCCCGACCGGTAACGGCATTGACAGCCACGACGTGTCTTTGCGGCACGGCATGCACGTTCGGACATGTTGAGGCATGTCCCGAAGGTGATGAAGCGCCCGTTGAGTTTGGCGGAAAATCAGGGTTTTTGCGTGGCATGGGCTCTGCATTGGGTGCGGTTCAGTCACTCAAACCACCCAGAGGAACTCGAACCATGACCGCTACTTCAGCCATCACCTTCGCCAATCAAACCAACCCTTCGACGGAGGCTTGGGTCGAAGCTCCCCGAGCGCTTGACCGCGACGCTCTCGAAAGCGCCGTCAAAGCCATGTACCAGCTCGTTGCCGAGCAGCCCCACGCGGAGTTCCACTTCGAAACCGGGCGAGCTCTGGCGGAACGCCTCGGCTACGAAAAGTTCCGTCTCAATCGTGTCCCGGGCTCCGCCATCGATTCGTTTGCGGGTGTGGGTCACCACTTCGGACTCGCAGAGCTGCGGTCGGACGAACGGGTCGTCGATCTGGGGAGCGGGAGCGGCATGGATGCGTTCGTCGCCGCGACCTACGTCGGCCCCGCAGGACGAGTCTTCGGCGTCGACATGACGCAGGCTCAGCGAGAAAAGGCGACCGCGCTTCGAGAGGCTGCGGGAGGCGACTTCGATCAGGTGACTTTCCACCCTGGATACATCGAAGAGCTGCCGCTCGCCGACTCCAGCGTGGACTGCGTCATCAGCAATGGGGTCATCAACCTCGTTGCGGACAAAGAGGCGGTTTTCTCCGAAGCCGCCCGAGTTCTCAGGCCCGGAGGACGTCTGGCGATCAGCGACATCGTGACCGGGGTCGTGTTGCCGGAAGACGTGGTCTGCAACGCGACGTTGTGGGCCGCGTGCATCGGTGGCGCGATGCACCGGGAAGACTACCAGCGGGCCATCGAGTCCGCGGGCTTCGTCATCGAGATCGTGCAGATGAACCCGCAATACCAGTTCCTTCCAGGTCGCGCTCGGCGCAGTGCCAATCGCTACCAGGTACAGAGCGTCTCGCTTCTGGCTCGCAAACGGTGAGGCGGGCGTCACAAAGCGCAAACTCAGGAGTCATTTTAGAATCATGTCCAACACCATCCCCAAGAAACTTTTCGTCGTCATCACCCGCTCGACGGAGCACGAACTGAGCTCGGTCGGCTTCACCATCGCAAACGGTGGGATCACCGCTGGTCTGAGCGTCGACGTTTTCCTAACGTCCGGCGGCGTGGACTTGGTGCGCAAGCGCGCGGCCGACGGCACTCACGTCAAACCGCTGGAGCCACTCAGCGATCTCATCCAGGATCTAATGGCGCGCGGTGGCACGATCTACGCCTGCACGCCCTGCGTGAAGTCTCGCGGCTACGAGCAAGAGGACTTGTTGGATGGCGTGATCATCACGGGTGCGAGTGTGCTCCACAACGCCATCAAGGAAGGGGCGTCCACGCTCTCCTTCTGAGAAAGACTCCCGAACTGGTAGGAAGGGGCGCCGAAAGGCGTCCCTTATTTCGTGGAGGCCCCTCATCTCTGCCTCTCGAGCGCCGATCGTTTGCCTCCTGGACACCGGCAAGAACCGCACCCACCTCGTGCAAGGGGGCGGTTTTTCGCCGGTTCCGCTTCGTCCCGCTGTACGAATCGGCGCAGCATCGCTCGACCCCGGGTACGAGCGCCTACTTGTCGGAGAGTGGTAAGACGACGGTGAACGTGCTGCCTCTTCCCAGAGCGCTTTCCACTGTGATGTCGCCTCCATGCAGACGTACGAGCTCCCGGGCGATCAAGAGTCCGAGCCCGGAGCCTTCTCGGTCGGGATGGGCCCGGTAGTAACGATGGAAGATGCGCTCGAGGGCCTCATCGTCCATCCCGGTGCCGGTATCGCGGATTGCGATGCACAGGGTTTCCTTCTCTCGGGAAAGCGCCACGTGAACCGAGCCTCCCGGATCGGTGAATTTGAGCCCATTCCCAACGAGATTCTCGAGGACCTGATGAAGCTTGGGTCCGTCGAAACAACCGGGCGCGCTCGGGGCATCGGTGGTGAGGGCGATGTTGCGCTCCTCGGCGAGGGGCCGCAGGCCCAGCGCGACCTGCTCCACGAGGCGCCCCAGATCGACGGGCCCCGCATCGAGCGAGCGAGGCTCCACCGCAATGCGGACGGCCTGGAGCAGCCAGTTGACCACGCCGATCAGACGCGCCGACTGCCCCTGAATGATCTCGACGTACTCGCGCACTCCTTCGTCGAGGGGGCCGGCGATGCCATCGAGCACATTTTGAGCCGCGCCCTTGATGGCCGTCAGGGGTGTGCGCAGGTCGTGGGCCATGTCTTGAACGGCCTCTTCACGATGGCGCGCATGCTCGTCGAACGCGATTTTGGCGCGACTCAGCGCGATGTTTGCGCAGTTCAGTTTGACTCCACGGCGTCCGATCTCGCGTTCGAGATCGAGGTTCCTATGCTCGAGCTCCGAGACACGCTCTTCGAGTGCTCGAACCTGCTTTTTTAGTTGGGCGGTCTCGTCGCTCAAGGGAGCTCACTTGATCGGCTTCATGCCGGCTTGTAGGCGAGGACACTGATGCTGCGCACTTGAAATTTCTGGGCAGCGCTCACGGTGGACTCTTGTGTGAACTCGTACGCCGGGTTCTCGACAACGGTCTCGACCGCGAAACCCGCGTCCTTGATGACGCGCAGGTAGTTCTGCTGTTCGAGTGCGCCTCCGATGCACTCGGCCCAGAGTTCGCAATTTTCGCGGACGGATTTGGGCAGTTCGACGCCCGTCACGATGTCCGAAAACATGAGTCGACCACCGGGCTCGAGCACGCGGCGGATCCCCTCGAACACACTCGGCTTGTCCACCACGAGGTTGATCACCCCGTTACTGATCACGCAATCGAAGCTTGCATCATCGAAGGGGAGTTCTTCGATATAGCCCTTCTCGAACTTCACATTTTTGCACGGCGAGCCGTCGATCGTGAAGGCTTCGAGCGCTTTCCGAGATTTTTCGAGCATGGCATCCGTCATGTCGATGCCGAAGGCGCAGCCGCTCGGTCCGACTTGGAGTGCCGCGTGGAAGACGTCGCTCCCCGCACCAGCACCGAGGTCGAGAACCCGCTGTCCCGACTCGAGCTGAACCAGGCCAAAGTGATGTCCGACTCCTGCGAACGATTCCGAGGCTGAAGAGGGGATCCGAGCGAGCAGCTCGGGGGCATAGCCGAGGGCCTCCATGATGGGGCGACCGGTCGGAAAGTGGAATCCACCGCGCGGAAAGCGCGCGACGTCGGCGTACATCGCCGAGATGAACCCCCTGAGCTCCTGCAGATCGATACTCATGATGATGCCTCCGTCCGTGCCGACGGTGACAGAAGCGGACGCGGAGCACCAGCGCTCCGGCGGGGATGGCGCGCATCGACTGCACACCAGAGACGAGACGGGGCTCGGCGAGGAAGGTAGAAGCCGCGGCGCCGGACCGTTCCGCGTGAACTGCTCTTCACGGACGCTCCGTTTTTCATCAGTGGATCCGTTAGCAAGTTGCGTTCCACGAACGATTTCTTGCACTTGGTCGTCAGGGGAAGCGGGATCATGTCGATTGAGACATGGGCCGCACATGCACTTTCGGACATGACCTCGGCGACAAACCGCCGAAACTCTGGCGTGATGGAGGGGGTGCGACTTGGCATGAACCCTGCTCCGGCGAAGGCGAAAATGGTTTCCGTTCTCCCGAGTCGTCTCGAACACACGAAGAACAGCATGTCCCTCGGTGAGTCCTCCAGAGCCCGTATTCTCGTCGTCGACGACGATGCCGCCATTCGTCTTGTGGTTCGCGACCGCTTCAAAGCTCTGGGCCATCAAACCGACGTTGCCAAAGACGGAAACGAGGCACTGGAAAAGATCGAGAGTTTCGATCCCGATGTCGTCCTTTTGGACCTTCGCATGCCGGGAAAGGACGGCTTCGGAGTACTCGAGGCATTGAAGCTCCAAAAGAGCAGCCCCGCGGTCGTGGTCCTCACTGCTCACGGCAGCATCGAAGCCGCAGTCCAGGCGGTGCGCATGGGGGCAGTGGATTTTCTTTCGAAGCCCTTCGAGCCCTCACACGTCGAACACGTCGTCGAAAAGGCGCTCGAGACGCGGCGCCTGAAGCGTCGTTTGGCGACACTCGAGACGGAGCTGTCCGAACGTCACAGCCTCGTGACCGGTGACAGCCCGGCGATGCGCCGAGTCGTCAGCGTGGCCGAACGCGCCGCGCAAGCGGACGCCACCGTCCTTTTGTTGGGTGAGAGTGGCTCGGGCAAGGAGGTGCTGGCTCGCTTCATTCACCAGGGAAGCCGTCGAGCCGACGGGCCATTCGTCGCGTTGAACTGTGCTTCGCTCTCGAAGGAGCTTCTCGAAAGCGAGCTCTTCGGTCACGAGAAGGGCGCCTTCACGGGTGCCGTGAAATCCAAGGTTGGTCGCCTCGAACAGGCGAATGGTGGCACTCTGTTTCTCGACGAGATCGGAGAGTTGGACCCCGAAGTTCAGGCCAAGCTGCTCCGGGTGCTGCAAGAACGACAGTTCGAGAGGCTGGGCGGCACACGAACCCTGACGAGTGACGTGCGCATCGTGTGCGCAACGCACCGGGATCTGCCCGAAGCCATCGCCCAAGGGCGCTTTCGCGAAGACCTCTACTATCGAATTAACATCGTTTCGATCCGGCTGCCGCCGCTCCGCGAGCGGCGAGAGGACGTGGCCGCGCTACTGGACTTCTTCCTGTCTCGCCACGGCAAGAACTCGGGCGTTCCAGGGCTCAGCCTGAGCGAGGAGGCGCGAGCCCTACTGCTCGCCCACGGTTGGCCGGGCAACGTTCGAGAGTTGTCGAATGCGGTAGAACGGATGGTCGTTCTCAGAACCAGCGACGTGTTGGGCGTCGACGATTTGCCCGAAGAGGTTCGGGATGGAGATGGGCGAGCTGGTTTTCCCCCGACCGCAGCTCGCTCGGAGGGCGAACTCGCGACCTACCACGAGGCAGTGCGGGAAGCGAAGCGAGCCATTTTGCGACAGGCTCTCGACCGTACCGACAACGTCCAGACCCATGCCGCCAAGCTGCTGGGACTGACGCAACCTTACATGGCTCGACTGATGAAGAACCTCGACGTGAAGCGCAGGTGAAGAGCAGCCTGGTGGCCACGATCGCGCCATAGCCGACAAGAAGCTGCTCGTCAGGGGGAGGGACGTACACCGAGCACCCTGAGCACCCTGAACACCAACACCGTCCCGCGCCCGCCGTATCCCCACGGCCTCGACGCCGATCCGCAGGGCATGCTCGCGACCCTCAACGCTGGGGCGGGAACTGGAAAGGGGGACTTCCCGGTGTGTTCGGGGAGCAAGGCGAACAAGAGCGCCTACAGCTGTCAGTGAAGGCCGAACCTCCAGAACTCTCGGCCTCTCAGGAAAGGAGCACCATCGTTGAGGTCTGGTTCATGTGCCCGACGTAGGACTCGCCGTAGGTCGAGAAACCGACGGTTGGCCAGGGTCGGAACAGGTCGGCGTATGCTTGGGTTTGACCCCGCTGCTCGAGCTCGAGGGTCCGCAGGATGCAGTGAAAGTTCAGGATGCCGCTCACGGGCAGGTCTCGCGTTGCCGCCATGAGATCTCGCCGGGTGTCTTCCACGATGTTGCGTGACCTGAGCAGTCGCAGCGTCATTCCCTCACGAATCTGGCAGTAGAACAGCACGTCGGTTCCGAAGATGCGCTGGGGGCTGCGAACGAAGGGCTCGTCACCATCGACGATCACACCCACCGGGTGATCACGGAAGCGGTCTTGGAGCGCGCTCACCTCACATCCGACGGCATCGGCGTAGGCGAGCGCGGCAGGCTTGCCGTTGAATTCCGTGACCGTCCGTCGTGCCTCGTCCGCTTTCGTCACCGACAGCTCCACGTCCAGCACGTCGAAGCTTTGCGTCTTGAGGATTCGGTAGCCGTCATGGGGTTGAGTGAGAATCAGAACGCTCGCTCCGCTGCGCGCCTCGCCGTTGGCCATGACGTAGGTGGTTTCGAGAGCCAGGTCGTCGCCGGCCGAGCCCCCGACGAAGGGTACGTTCGTGCGGTCGGAGATGGCCTCCATCACGGCCTCTTCTTGACCGCTGAGACCATCGTGCAGCACGAACCCGAGGTACCGATCGGTCGCGAGCCCTGCAGCGGAGCAACCCATCTCTTGAGCAAGTTCTTCGACTGCGGCTGCGGCGGCCCTGGGGTCGTGATGAGGCACCACGCGTACCGCCAGGTTTTCGTTTTTGCCTTTCGATAGACCCATGGCCACCACGGAACCCTTCAGCATGTGCCCGGAGATGATCTCGCCGGCGGTCGTCGAGCCCGCGGTGAGCGCCGCTGGGAACGCCCTCCTCATCTCGACGGCGAGGTGCGCCGCATCGTGCTTGCTCGTCGAGAAGAAGAGCACGAGCTCCGGGTTCGAGCCCTCGAGCTTTCGAGCTAACTCTTGAGCGGCGTCGCGCGGATCGGCTTTCGAGCTGTGTGCAATGGCGATCATCGACTTCTCCTTGCGGCGGGGGATCGAAACTGGTCGATCATGTCTTCCAAAGTGGCCTGCACTTCGGGGTCATCGGGCGATCCTTCGTGGTAGGCTTCGATGTTGATACCCTTGATCGCCAGTTGTGCCCGTACGAAGTAGGCGACCGCGCCGTTGCCGGCGGTGCGCAGCTCGATCAGCTCGTTGATGAGACGTTTGACCCTTCCAGCCATCGAGATCCCCCTCCAGCGTCGCAAGGTCTCACGACCCCTCGGGGAGAACAAGACGAGTCAGAAACGACTCCGCGGCGTGCCTCGCGTTTCTGTGCGAGTGGGATGTTTGGGTTTTCGCGCCTCATCGGAGCGTTCACCTCAGGGTGCACTGTCACGTCACCTTCGCCACGATCTACGGGGGGGATGGGCGGTTGGTCTGGAGGACTTTCGCTTCGAACGGCCCTTAGCGTCCGGCGAGGATCGTCCGTAGAGAATGCGCCGGTTTGCAAAGTCGCTGGGTGGCTCGTTCGCAAGGCACCGCCGGTATCTTAATAACTGACCAGGACGCCCGCCGAACCTGAGTTTTGGCTTAGTTTTCCCTGCGCTCCGGTGCTCAAGTACCCACGTACGTTCCGCTCCGGTGCTCGCGAAAGCCTCGCCAAAACTCAAGCTTGACGGGCGCGCTCGCGCTCAAGGTATCGGGGATGGTTCGCAAGGCGCTCGAGAGTCTACTCCGACGCGCGAGGGGCTATCGGCAGAGGCGCTCTATCGCCGCCCGATCGCCACGAAGCAGGCGCCCTTCAGTGGCAATTTCTCGACGAGCCTGGAGGTAGGGACCACGCTGCTCTTTGCCCCTCGCGTCGGCCGCCTTCTTGCTTTGGTCGGCGACGGTCTTCAAACGCTTTCGAAACTCGGCCACGGCTTCGGCGAGGGGCTTGCTCGAGAGCTCCACGGGACCCAGTTCCTCGTGCAGCTTGCCGTACAGGCTGGCGATTTCTCGGAGGTCCTTCTCCGGCTGGTCCTTCTTGGCCAGGGCCTCGACTTTGCTCAGCGGCTGGTTCACGAGGCGAGCCAACTCTTGGCATTCGCGGGCCCGCCCGACGCGACCACAGCCAGACAGCCACGGAAGGGAACCGAGCGCGGCGAGCGCGATCCAGCGTGCCATGCGAATGTCCACGCGCGCCCCATACCACAGGCGGTCAGAAACTTGGCCCGCGGGCTCTGGACGGGGCAACCGAGCACTGATGCGACCTCGTTCCGAGCCCGGGCTCACCCACCTCCGTCAGCAGGCCGAAGCCCTCGCGTCACGCCGAAACGAGGCGCCTTGTGGAGCGCACCTGCTCGCGGCGATCGCCGCGGGGCCTGGGGCTGCGGCAGATTTGCTTCAGGAGCGGGGCGCCGTGTCGAGGGCCATCCTGGACGGGTTCGAGGCGCATTCGGAGCCGCGACCATCCGAAAACGTGCCGTACCTGGTGCGTCGCGCCAAAGAGCTCGCGCAGCGGATGGGAGGTGGGACGCCCGGAGCGTTCCACCTGCTCCTGGCGCTTCTCGGCGAGACTCGCGGCACCGCTTGTCAGGCATTGGGACAATGCGGCGTGGACGCCGGTCGCCTGCGGACCGCGGCGATGCAGCTCGCGCAGGGGATTCGCAGCCCGCGGCGGACGATCGAAGTGCCGCAAGCGTCCGTCGAGAAGCCGGCACCTCGGGGTGTGGTGCTTCCGGTCGTCCCCTGGGGCGAAGCGCGACCGGGTCAAGCCCAGCGCCAGGCAGGCGTCGCTGTGCCGCTGTCCCCGGTGAAAAGCGAAGCGAAGGAACGCAGCGAGTCGCAGCGCAAGCGAGGGGTCCTCGTGCCGCTCGTACCTCAAGTGGGGCCTTTCCTTCGCGGTCAAGCGAAGCGCTCTGCTGAGCCGTCTGAGCCGTCCGAGCCGGTGAACGGGGAGTCGCGTGATGCGGCGTTGTCGTTTGCGGCGCCGGGTTCCTCCGGCCGCCCGAGTCAGGACGATCCAGCGAAGGCGAACCCCGCGGGGCGCGAGCCTTCCGGTTCCCACGGCGGCAGTCCTCCCGACGACGCCGAACGCCGTTTCGGTCTCGACTCACGCCGCTTCCCGGTGCTGACGCAGCTGGGCAAGAACCTCACCTTGTCTGCTGCCCGAGGTGAGCTCGATCCGGTCGTAGGTCGGGCGGCCGAGGTGGAACAGACTCTCGACGTGCTCGCCAAGCGGCAAGGAAACAATCCCTGCTTGGTGGGCGTCGCTGGAGTCGGCAAGACGAGCATCGCGCGGGGAGTGGCGCAGTACATCGCTGATGCGCACGACGTCGCCAGCCTGGACGATCGGATCATCATCGAGATCCCGGTGGGGGAGCTCGTCGCCGGCACGGGGGTTCGCGGGGCTTTGGCGGGGCGGCTCGCCGCGATCAGGAAAGAGGTCGCGCGCGCTGGTGGGCGGGTCGTGCTCTTCTTCGACGAGATCCACCAGCTGTTTTCAGGCGACGCGGCCGAGGAAATTGCCGGCGATTTGAAGCTCTCGCTGGCGCGAGGGGAGTTGCCCTGCATCGGGGCTACGACCCTGGCCGAATACCGGCGTTTCATCGAGGCGGACTCCGCGCTGGCACGTCGTTTCGCCGTCGTTGAGGTGGAGGAGCCGAGCCGGGAAGACGCCTATCTCGTTCTCGAAGGCGTGGCCCGAAAGCTCGAGGGACATCACGGCGTGCGCTACGAAGAGGAGGCCCTGGCGCTCGGCATCGCGTGGTCCATGCGGTACCTGCCCGGTCGAGCGCTTCCCGACAAGGCCGTATCGATCGTCGATCTGGCCGGGGCGCGGGTGCGCCGCAGGGGCAAGCAAGCGGTGACACCGGAGGCGGTGGCCGAAGTGGTGGCGGGCCTTTCGGGCATGCCAGTCGAGCGCCTGCTCGAGTCGGACGGCGACCGCATGCTGCGCCTGGAGGAAATCCTCAGCGACCGAGTCATCGGCCATGGGGAGCACCTCGGGAAGATCGCTCGCATTCTACGGCGGAACGCCGCGGGCCTCGGGTCCAAGCGTCCGATCGGCACCTTCCTCCTTCTGGGACCGACCGGTGTGGGCAAGACGGAAACGGCGAAGGCCATCGCCGAGGTGCTGTTTCACACCGAAAGTGCGATGACCCGCATCGACATGTCCGAACTGAGCGAGGCGCACGCCGTCGCCAAGCTCGTCGGCGCGCCCCCCGGCTATGTCGGCCACGACGCAGGGGGACAGCTCACCGAGGCAGTACGCAGGCGGCCGTATCAGGTGGTCTTGCTCGACGAGATCGAAAAAGCGCATCCGGAAGTGCTCACGGCGTTCCTCGCCGTTTTCGACGAAGGGCGCATGACGGACGGGCGTGGTCGTACCGTGGACTTCACCAACACGGTGATCGTCCTCACCTCGAACCTCGGCGCGCAGGAAGCGAACGCGGGCGGACGGCGTCCGGTTGGATTCTCGGCAGGGGATCCCGAGGCGGAGCGCGTGAGTCGCGAGGCTCGCGTGGTCGCGGCGGCCCGAAAGGCCCTTCCGCCCGAACTCTACAACCGCATCGACGAGGTGCTCTCCTTTTCCGCGCTCACGCGAGACGACGTGCGCCAGATCGCTGGCAAGTTGCTCGACGCCGTCGGCGCAGAACTCAACGAGCAGCGCGGTATCCGTCTCGACGTGGAGGAGGTGGCCATCGAGTTTCTCCTCGACTCGGGTGGTTTCGATCCGGAGCTGGGCGCGCGCCCGATGCGTCGCACTCTGGCTCGTTTGGTCGAAGCGCCTCTGGCAGAAAAGATCCTGCAGGGGGAGGTTGGGCGCGGGGACGTCGTGCTCGTGTCGGCTGGCGAGGACGAACTCTCCTTCGACGTCCTCGAAGGAACCTACGAAGCGCCCGCGGCGGAGTGAGCTCCGACCCCCCCCCCGACAAAAACGCGAGGCCGTCGCAGCACCGCCGGTGAGCGAGCCCCGTCGCGAGGGGCAACCGTCAAAGCCAACGCAAGGAACACCCGAGGCACGCGAAGGCGAAGCCTGAGGAGTGACGAGGCCGCCGCAGC
>JBNKGC010000142.1:0-15547 GCA_050289625.1 Polyangiaceae bacterium
GGTTTTTCGATGGCTCGAGCGGCACCGACCTTGCACTGGGCCGGTCGGCCCGGCTGCGGGGGGACAGCAGCCGGTCGTCACCCAACAAAGCAACGGATCAGAACGATGAAGATTCCATTTTTCACCGCGCGTCGCGCGTGCACCTTCGCTGTCACCCTCCTGCTTGCTGGCTGCAGCGCCGCTGGCGGATCGGGAGACGGTTACTCCGGCGAAGACGGGCTCTCGGAGACCGAAACCTCGGCAAGCCCCGAGTCGGTGGACGACACCGAAACCCTCGAGCCTTTTGCCGTGTTCGAGAGCGCAGACTACGGCACCGTGCAGTTCTTCGAGCCCGAGGAAGGTGGGCTCGAGATGGCCGCGATGACGCCGGATGGTGCGCCCGGAGCGCAGCGCATCACCGATGCCTCACCATTCGACATTTACGAAGAGCTCGCGAGAGAGGCGCTGGCTGAGCGCTTCACGCGTCCGGGGGCGGACAGCGGCGAGAGCGGTGACGCCGCCGAAGAGCTGCTCAGCGATGCCGGGGCCGTGGACGTGGGAGTAGCCCTTCCCACCCCCGGAACTCTGACCCTCACGAAAGAGAGCATGACCACCGACAAGTTCATCAACAACTACTGCATCCTCGAGGAGGAGTGGTGCTGGACGAATCGCACGAACACCTCCTACTTCCAGAAGCGCACCGATTACATGCGCTCGTACGTGCACAGCTACCGCGGGCAGGTCACCCACCGCATGCGCCGCAAGAACACCTGGGGCAACTGGAAGACACTCTATTCCGTCACCGTCGAGCCGGGCTACACCTCCACCTACACGTCGATTCCGCTCTTCCCCTACACGACCGAGTCCAAGGTCTACAACGCGGATGGCGATGGATATCACCACTCCGGAAAATACGAGGTCGCCAACTGAGGCTCGCGTCCGCCGTACCGCGCCGATTCGTGCAGCGTGACCAAGCGGAGCCGAGGAAGACCGCCCCTCACAAGAGTTGGCGGGCGGTTTTTGGCGGCGTCCAAGAGGCAAACCGATCGGTGGTCGCTGCGCAATCGGAGCGGCGAGCGCCGCGGCCGGCACTTGTGCGTCATTCCTCGTCGGCCGAACCGCCGCCGCTTCGGCTTTCGGCCGAGCTCGCCTGGCGAATGCGAGCGAGACGCTCGCCGATGGCCTTTTCGAGGCCTTCGTTCGTCGGGCGGTAGAAGCGCTCCCCCACGAGGGCGTCCGGCAAGTAGGTTTCCCCCGGCACGATGCTGCTCTCGTACTCGTGTGCGTAGCGGTACCCTTGCCCGTAGCCTTCTTCCTTCATCAGGGACGTGACGGCGTTGCGCAGCTTCTTCGGTACGGGCAAGGCGCCGCGTCGTCGAATCATCTCGCGCGCCTTGTGCCACGCCGCCCCCACTGCTCCCGATTTGGGGCAGCTCGCGAGGTAGAGGCAGGCATGAGCGATCGGGTAGATGCCTTCGGGCATCCCCATGCGGCGAAAGGCTGCGTCCGCGCTTACGGCCACCTGGAGCGCTCGCGGATCGGCGTTGCCGACGTCTTCACTCGCGAAGATCATCAAGCGACGCAGGACGAAAAGCGGGTCATCTCCAGCTTCGAGCATGCGCATCAGCCAGTAGATTGCCGCGTCGGGATCACTGCCGCGCATCGATTTGATGAGGGCGCTCGTGACGTTGTAGTGCTCTTCGCCGCTCTTGTCGTAGAGCAGCGTGCGATCTTCGAGCGAGTGCACGACCGCCTCGCGATCGAGTTCGCGCCCTTCGAGCACCGAAACTGCCGTTTCGAGGAGACCGAGGGCTCGCCGCGCATCGCCGCGAGCGGCCGTCGCGATGGCTTCGAGCGCTTCCGGGGTGGCGCGCACGTCTCTTCTGTCGACCCCACGTTCCTCGTCCGCGAGCGCGCGCTCCAGGAGGCCGACTAACTCCTGCTCGGTGAGGCCCTCCAGACGGAACACCTTGCAGCGGGAAAGCACGGCGGCGTTGACCGAAAACGAGGGGTTTTCGGTGGTCGCGCCGATCAAGGTGATGGTGCCGTCCTCGACGTGGGGCAGAAACGCGTCCTGCTGGCTCTTGTTGAAGCGATGGATCTCGTCGACGAAGAGAATCGTCGAGACCCCCCGGTACTTCCGGTCTTCCTTCGCCTGCTTGATGATGACGCGTAGCTCGGCGACACCTCCCAGCACTGCACTGAACGGTACGAAGCGCCGCTTGGTGGCATGGGCGATCACGTGGGCCACGGTCGTCTTGCCGGAGCCGGGTGGACCCCAGAGAACGATGCTGGGCAGTCGATCGCTGTCGATGGCTCGCCGCAGAAGCTTTCCTTCCCCGAGCACCATGCGCTGGCCCACGACCTCGGCGACGGTGCGGGGGCGCATGCGATCGGCCAGCGGGGGGGCGCGCCGAAGCGGGCGCGGTCCCGCGCCCCGCGGCGTGCTCCATCAGGCTCGGCTGCTCGGGCGGGACCGACTTGGCCATCAGGTGTCCTTGGGGGGGCGTTCCCCGAAAATGGCGGTGCCGATGCGCACCTGGGTTGCGCCACACGCAATGGCGACGTCGGCATCGGCGCTCATGCCCATGCTGAGCTCCGGGAGCCGGGTGGCGCCGCCGTGCACCTCCTGGAGCTCGCGTAGACGTTCGAAGTAGGAACGGGCGCCTTCGGGGGAGTCCGTGCGTGGGGGGACCGTCATGAGCCCTACCAAGCGGAGGGCCGGCTCGTCGTCGATCGCTGCGAGCACCGTGGGGAGCTCCTCTTCCGTGCACCCACTCTTGGCAGCCTCACCCCCGACGTTCACCTCCACCAGCACGGGCAGTCGCCCGTCCGAGCCGCCCGCGCACTCGAGCCTTCGCGTCGAAGGAACCGGTCTCCCCGCGGCGCGCTTGCCGAGCTCCCGGGCGAGGCGCTCGCTGTCGACGGTATCCACTGCCGAGACCAGACCGGCGATCTGCCGTGCCTTGTTGCGTTGCAGGTGGCCAATCAGGTGGAAGCGGAGCTCGGACAGATCGCTCAGCTCTTCGGACTTCTGCACGATCTCCTGGACGTAATTCTCCCCGAAGTCTCGCTGCCCCGCTTCGTACGCTTGGCGGATCAGGGAGCTTGGCTTCGTCTTGGACACGGCGATCAAGCGCACGCTTTCCGGACCCCGCCCCGCGCGGTGGCAGGCCTCTCGGATCCGGGTCCGGGTTTGCTCGAGGCGATCGGCGAGTGTCGTCACGGCTCGAAACTAGAGTGACATGCGGCCCACCGAAAGACCGCGTTGGCTGCACGAAGCGGCAGGGTGACCAACCTCAAGGGTTCGCGGGCGAGGCAGGAGCGAGGACCACCAGGGCATGGCGGACGACGTGACTGTCACTGGAAGAGAGGCGCAGGGTGCCCTTGAACTGGCCCGGATCGGAGCCTGCGCCGGGCTCACGGTGGGCCACGAGGACCCCCCGAAAAGTCGTCTCCGTCTCCGCGTCATCCCGGGCCGCTTCCGAACGGGAGGCAAGTCGTGCGCGCAGGACCTCCCCGTCGACGGTACCCCGGAGTTCGAGCTCGACCGGGCCCGTGAGGGAGCCCTGGGCGGTGCCTTCATCATCGATGGTGACTTCGAGGCGCGCATCGCCCACGACGGCCTCGGGGGAGCCCTCGTCCCAAGCCTTGATGCCTCCCTCGGCCCGATCGACCCCGGGAGGCGTCGGGGTGAGCTGGAGCTCGGCCTGCCATATCCCCACGTACCAGGCAGCGGATTTGGTGGGTTTCGGGGGTGCACTCGCTGTGGGTGCCGCGGACGCTTGCGGGGCGTCGTTCGACGAGGCGTCCGATTTCGAGCGATCGCAGGCTGTGGTGACTCCCGCGGCCAAGATGAGAGCGACGAACAGCGGGGCTGTTCGTCGTTCGGAAATGGACGGCAGGGATGTGAGACGCCGAGAAGCGGAGTCGCGAGGTGCGGAGCGCCGAGGAGCGAGACGTGGGAACTGCACGATCGAGACCACCCTTGGCACGTTCCCCGGCGCGACGCACGCTCGCGAGCGTACCGTCCGTGAGGGAGCCCCGTTTCGATTCCCGCCGCGTTCGATGGTCCCCACGCAGGCCGACCCGCGGAAGGCGCGGAGTCGCGTGTCTTCAGTCGACCCGCATGAGGTTCACGCCCTGGGTGCCGTCCACGCTTCCGACGAGGGAACGCTTGTCGTCGGAGAGGGCCAGATCCAGGAGGGGATTCTGGCTTGAATCGAAATCCCCGAGGACTTTGGGGAAGCAGGCGTCCGAGGCGCAGCGGCAGACGCCCGCTTGGAAGGACTCGACGAGGGTCCACCAGGCGCAGTCGACTTCTTCGTCTCCCAGCGCGCAGTAGTCCCGCCCCGTGATGTTGTCGAGGTTCTCGTGGGGATGGAAACTGCAGGCTGGCCAACCCGTGCTACTCCAGTTGTGAGGAGTCTGCAGTGCACAAAACGCCTCCCAAGGTGAATTCCAAACCAGCGGGACCAAGAGACGCTTTCCGGTGAGGGTTGCTCCGTGCACCGGGTAGAGGGCCCCTTCTTGAAACTGGAGGTTGCAGCCCGAGTCGCCTGCCGCGCAGAGGTAACCAGCGTTGGGGTCTTCTGGGGGAGGCACGAGGTCCCCATCCCCGATACGAACCGCCGCCACGCCACCCTTCTCGATGATCAGGCGCATCGTCGGCCCCGCCTCCAGGTACCCCTCCCACTCGGTTCCCGCGAGAGCTCCGAAGTCATTTGGTCGGCGCCGCCACTCCTCGTACGGGCTGTGTGTGGTCTCGTCTTCGGCAGCGCATTCTCCCTGCCCTTCGTACGCCGGCAGGTCTTCCGTCGGAGAAAGGCCCGTGGAGGGACCCGCCCCGTCCATCGAAGGGTTGTCTCCTGCCTCTTCTCCCACGACGGCCGTGGTTCCGGTGCAAGCGGTCGACAGGGTCAGTGCCACCGCCGCCCAAGTCGCGCCAAGCCGAAGTTCACGAGAGAGAGTCATTTTCGAAAGCATGAGATTTTTCATCTAATCATCCCCGGTTGAGGTTCTCTCTTTGGTGTCGCTGGGCACGGGTTTCCGTTTGTTCGAATTCGTCGAGGCTGCTTCTTCTGGAAGAGCGCACGAACCACGAAGTCGGGGAATGTACAGAGACGCCGAGTGTGAGCTTTCGATTTGTCGTGCGATCGCACGAGCTTCGTCCGAACGTCCGAGTGCGCACAGGGAAAGCACTTGCGTGACGCGACGTTCGAGTAGGAGCGCACCGTCCGGTCGGCGCTCGTCGAGCGACCTCATCAGTCCCCAGGCCAGGGTTGCGTTTCCGGCGTTCAGGGCTGCCTGTGCTCGCCGGAGGTAGGAAAGCTCTTCGTGCAGCGCGAGGGAGGCGCCGCTTTCCGACGCCCGGCTCGGCGTGGTGTCCCCTTCCGAACTCCCCACAGACGTTGCTTGGGGTCGCGCCGCTTCGGGTGACGGGCGTGCGGTGGGCTCGCTTTCGGTCCGACTAACGGAGTCTTCGGTGGGAATAGTCGTCCCGGGCGGAGCTTCGATCGGCGGTGGCAATTCGGCGGGTGCCAGAAGCCGCTGTGGTGCGCCCTCGAGAGCGGGTGGAGGCTCGTTGGGTTCAGGCGTCTCGGGGGGCGCAGGAATCGACGACGCGGAGTGCTCGGGTCCGTGTGAACTGGTCGACACCGAGTACCCCGAGGCGAACCCCACCGCACCTCCCACCAGCGCTCCGACGGCGAGCATCTTGAGACCCGACGCCCGGAGCGCCGGAGCGAGCGAACCCGCGGTCCCGCCGCTACCAGCCAAGTTGGTTGCGTCCGGCACGTCGATTTCGGGTACATCGGGATTCGGCAGAGCGATTTGAGCCCGAAGGCTCGCGAGCGCGCTCGACCGAGCTGCGTTGCTCGGCCGCAGTTGCTCTCGAGCACCTTCCAGAACGGCCCGTTCCAATTCGTCGAGTGAGCTCACGTTCCCTCCTCCGCCAGACGCTGCTTTCGTTTCAGGGCTGCTCGGAAGGCACGACGCGACGCGCGGATCCTCGAGTAGACGGTGTTGAGTTTCACGGCGAGGAGCTCGGCAGCTTCGGGGGCGGTTCGCTCCTCGAGCACACAAAGGACGAACACGTCCCGCTTTCCTTCATCGAGCCGACGGCAGAAGTCCTCGACAAACTGGGCCGCCTGGCCGTGAGCGAGGAACTGGGCGGGATCGGGCTCGCTGGAAGCCGCAGCGTCCCCGAGCGCCTCGTGGCGGCTGTGCCGCAGGGTGCGGCGGCGATAGTTTTGGGCGACGCGGTAGGTGATCGCGTAGAGCCAAGTCGTCAGCTGGGCGCGCCCTTCGAACGACGCGAGTCTCTGGTGAACGACGAGAAAAACGTCCTGCAGGGCGTCGTCGACTGCGCTCGGGTGGACGCCGAGGGTTCGCAGGGTGCGCCAAACGCGGTCCGCGTGAGCTTGGAAGAGCTCGCCGACGTCGACACTCCGATGGGAACCGGCCTCACCAGCTGGGGCGGGCGGGTTGGCACCATCGGTGCTCGCGCTTCGTGCGCCTGGGGAAGTGGAGAGCAGGAGAGTCGTCACGGCTCGAGGGTTGGTGTCGTGACCGAGTGCGTTCCGTCAAAAATTCGCCCGGAGTCCCCATTCCACCTGGAGTCCAAAGGTCGGCCGATGGACCAGCGCGCCTTGGGCGAGCTCGAATCGTGGACGAATCACTGGCAGTACCGCTCCCGCCCCGAGATGTGAGGACAGCCACGAGGTGAGCGCGAGGTTCGCCTCGCCGCCCAGCAGAGCACTTACCCAGAGCTCGGAAGCGCGATGTCCGGTTCGCGACGCCGCCGCGTCCACCTGCTCCTCCACCTGGAGGGCGCCGACCTGAGCTTCGAGGTAGGGGCCGAACTGCCATCGTCCGGAGCCAAACCCGTAGCCGAGGTGTGCGCGCCCCGCGAGCAAACCGAAGTCCGCGTCGTTCTCAGCTGCAGGGATCGCGTGTTCTGCCCTCGGAACGAGGAGCGCGCCGAGTTCGAATCGAAAGGCGCGAACGCTCAATCCCACGTCGACCGCTCCGCCCCAGCGCGGGTCCGGTAGGGGGCCCACCAGCCACACCAGGCTCGCTCCCGCCAGCGCGTCGAAAGCCGCTGGAGCTTCCTTCCGCCTGCGGCTGCCGTCGGCGTCCTGGTCTCTCGGAGTCGAGGTGGTGCCTACGGCGATCGCTTCTGAGGCGCGCTCCGACGGTGCAGCCTCCGGCCCCTCCTCGGCGGATCGTTCCTCCCGCTCCTCGAGAGCGGCGCTGTCGCCCAGAGCTTCGGGGCGAAGCCCCGGCTCCACCGCGAGCGCGACCGTCAGAGCCACGAAATCAGCAGCTTCGGCGCACGTATCCACGAGCACGCGGCGCTGTCCGGAGTGGGTTCCGTAGTCGAGATCTACCTTCACTTCCCAGGCTTCACCCGTCCAGTCCGCGACACCGCGCACGGAAAGGGCTTTTTTAGGCGCGAGCGGTGCGCCGAGCCACTCCGTGAGTCGTGCTTCGATTTGGGACGCGTCGGGACACTCGGGCGGCGCGCTCCACCTCAACCAAGGCGTTTCGGGCGCGCTTGCTGTCCCGTGGCTATCTGCTGTCTCCGCGGAGACGCCTGAAGCGAGGAGCGAGATTCCGAGGACCCATGAAATCAACCACCTCCCGACCCCGAACATCGAAAGGCCTCGTTACCCGGGTTTTCCGATCTCCTCAAGGATGCACGCGCGAGATCATCCCTTCGCGCTTTCCCTCAAACGTACCCCAAGCTGTCGCTCCCGTTCGACGAGCTCGCCGGGGAGGCGGCGGATGGGACTCGAAGCACCGCCTTCGCCGATGCACAGCGTGACCCGATCCCAGCTCGACCAGCTCGCTCCAATGCGGGTGCCTGGCAAGCATGTGGACCAGTCTCCGAGACTGCGCGACACCGTTCCCAACTCGATCCAGACGGGGGTCCATCGGGCCGCGCCGTCGAGTCCGGTTCCGAGCGATTCGATGCTGCAGGCCGAGCGGAGGTTGGTGGGCGGTGCGCTTTCCAGAACCATCTTGCCGCCGTGCACGTGGACGGGAAGCGCGCCGGTCGATCCCGACGTCACGAGCAGCGCGCGGCCTCGATAGTGTTCGGGCTTTCGGGTGAGCAGTGAAGCCGGATCGAGGAGCCACCCTGAATCGGGCAACCACATGTCCCCGGGCCTGAGATCGTCGAGCTCGGCCGTTGGGCACGCGCTCACCGCGACCACGATCGAAAAGCCCAGCGACAACTCCAGGAGCGGCGCGCGGACCGGCGAGGCGAGAGGTTCGGACCACACCGTGATCTGCAGTTCGCTTTCGTCTGTGCGGAGGGCGAAGCCCTCCCCGCGGAGGTGTGCGGCCGATGCGGGCGCGGCTCGTGAGGAGACGGCTCCCAGTCCGTCGCGTTCAGCAAGCTCTGCCAGGTGCCTGCCCAAGGCGCGGAGCACTTCCGTGCCCGCCATGCGGCGGAGCTCGCCCTCACGCGACCGGAGCAGGGGCGCGAGCAGGTGCGCCGCGAGGGCCTTTTCGAGCGCGAGTCCCACCAGCGCCCCAGTCACTTCCTCGAACCACAGCTGCACCGCGCCGTCGCTTCCCTGGCCTTCACGGCGGGCCGTGATTCGGCCGCCAGCGGCGCGTGCGACGAGCTCCGCCCAGCGCTCGGGGCGCGCGGCGCCGGTGGCTCGCTTGCTGGCTCCTGCGTCGTTGGTCGCCATGGGCGGCGCATCCTACAGCGGAAATCATTTGTGGTGATTGACCCGTCACACGTCTCGTGTCGTTCCCCATCCCGCTTTGGAGCACAGATGCCCACAAGGTGCGTAAAGGGACTCCGTTCGGTCCCGAAGGGGCCTCAAAGGCGACACAAACCTGTCTCAATTCGGGAAGTTGAGTGAGAGTTATCCACAGTCACTCCCCAATTTTGGGGATATCTGTGGATGGACGAGGCTCCTTTCCGTGACAATCCCTGCGGCGCCAACCTCCGCCGTGTCATGTCCCACAGCCCCGCGGACACAAAGCGGCGCCCTTCGTCGCCAGCCCTGGAGACCCGCCGTCACCCCAAACCGACCCGTCCAATAGAGCCGACTGGTGAGGGGAGTGAAGAAGCGCCGAGGAGCCGCGACCGGCCAGCTCAGAACCAACCGAGGCAAGCGAGGCCCCAGGCCGAGGAGTGACGAGGCCGCCGCAGCACCGCCGGTGAGCGAGTCCCCTCGCGAGCCGCCGGAGCGCAGCGGGACCGTGGGGTGAGCAACTGTCTCGACCTCGTGCGCAAGGAACACCCGAGGCAAGCGAGGCCGCGGGCCGAGGAGTGGCGAGGCGACGAGCACCGCCGCCGAGCGACTAGCGAGGCTCGGAGCGCAGGCGGGAGTTGGGGGTGAGGAGCGGCGATCCACTCGCCGCGACGAGGGGGGCTGGGAAAGCCCCCCTGAAAACGTTGACAAGTCCTGCTGTCATGCCCCACGTTTGTGGGCTGGTATGAGCACAGCGGCGAAAGCTCCCGTTTTCCGTCTTCGTGTGGGTTCACACGGGTTTTCACTTCACCAGGTGTGCCGATGAGGGTGCGCTGATGGCGTTGGGACTCCGCTTCTGGGGTGTTCGTGGGAGCATCGCCTGCCCGTCGCCGAACCACGTTCGCTACGGGGGCAACACCAGCTGCATCGAAGTCCAGGCTGGCGACGAGCGCATCGTGCTCGACGCCGGAACCGGGGTGCGCGGTCTGGGGCACAGCTTTCTCACCCAAGACCAGCGGAAGGCACGCATTCTCCTGACCCACTCGCACTGGGATCACATCAATGGGTTTCCCTTTTTCGCACCCGGCTTCGATCCGAAATTCGGATTTCGAATCATGGCGGGTCACCTGTCCGAAGGATCCATTCGCGACGTTCTTGCGGGCCAGATGATGCAACCGACTTTCCCGGTGCCCCTCGAGGCCATGAAGGCCGATCTGCAGTTCGAAGACTTTCGCGCGGGGGACACGTTCGGGATCGAGGGGGGCGCGAAAGTGCGCACCGCCCCGCTGAATCACCCGAATGGGGCAACGGGCTACCGCATCGAACACGATGGTCGTGCGCTCTGCTACGTCACCGACACGGAGCACGTCCCCGGTAAGCCCGACCAGAGCGTGCTCGGGCTCATCGAAGGTGCTGACCTCGTCATCTACGACGCCACGTACACGGACGACGAGTTCCAGAAAAAGATCGGTTGGGGGCATTCCACTTGGCAAGAAGCCGTGCGTCTGTGCCAGGTAGCGGGCGTTAAGCGCCTCGCGATCTTCCACCACGATCCCGATCACGAAGACGACGCGATGGACGACATCGCGCGGCAAGCGCGTGAGCTCTGGGAGGGTGCTTTCGTCGCGAAAGAGGGCATGGTCCTCGACTTTTCGAAGCTCTGAGAGAGCGAAAATGAGACAGCCGCCGCTCGTGGTTCGAGCGGCGGCCCGCGTCATGCCTAGAGCGACAAACGGTTTACCGTTTGTCAGGGATTCGACGCCGGCGCGGCAGCTCGGGGCACCATCGGCCTCGGAACCGGCTTTCTTTCGATCGGTTTGGCGGGTGGTTTGGCCGGCTTCCCCGGCGCGACGGCTTTCGCTTCTTTGCCCTTACGTTCGAGCATGACCTTGCGGAAGTGCTCGCCCGATTCGGTGGGCGTGAACGACCAGTCTGCGATGAGCTGGGGTGGCCAGTCCGGGTGGTAGCACCACGCGACCCAAGAGGCGCCTTTCTTCGCGAGGTAGTCGGTGATGAGAGGGCCGTAGGTGCCGTCGTCGATGACGGGAATGTGGGCGCCCTTGCCGCCTTCTTGCATGTAGCCAAGCTCGGTGGTGATCAGCGGATACTTCTTGGCGACGTAGCCGAAGGTTTCGTCCCACTTCTTTTCGTAGGGGCGCTCTACCTTCATCGGGTAGGGGTGGGAGACGTAGGCGATGCCTTCGCGATCGACGGGATTCTTCGCAATCGGGCTCAGATCGAACGCCCAATCGAACCCCGCAACGAGAGGAATGACCTTCTTGTCGTGTGAGTAGATGATCGAAATCATCTCCTCGTTCATCGTCTTCCATTCGTCCCACGAGATGGTGCCGAGGTTTCCGTTGTAGACGGTGGGCTCGTTGAAGAGCTCGTACATGGCAACCGTGGAGACGCCCTGGTAGCGGAACGAAATCGCGCGCCAGAACTCGTACGTTTCCTGCTTCGTGGTGACGTACATCGGGTGCTGGAAGAGCTCGGTCTTCAGGTTCCCGATCGAGTGCCAGTCGATGATCAGATAGAGGTTCTGCTGATTGGCCCAGAGCACTGCTTGATCGAGGAGCCGCAAGTAGGCTTCGCGCCCAGCGCCGCGCCATGCACCTGGATGCACTGGAACTCGCACCACGTTGGCCCCCCAGCTGGCGATCGCCTCGAAAACCTTGGGCGACCAGTGGCCTTCGCGGAGCAGCTTGTCGGGATCAGCGATGCTGACGCCTTGGAAGATCACCGTGTCACCGGCTTCGTTGACGAAACGGTTGCCCTGCACGCTGACGAAGGCGAGCTGGTTTGGAAGCTGGGTGCCGTCGAATTTCTCGGGATACGGCTGGTCCCACCACGACACGTTTCTGGCGACGGGGGGTTCGGTCGCGGGAGCGGCGGCGTCTGTAGCGGGTGGAGCAGTGGCCGCTTCGCGGGATGCCGGTGCCGAAACGGATTCGACGCCGGTGCCTTGCGGGGTTTGGGGTTGTGCTGGGCTTTGGCAGCCGAAGGCCCAAGCGGCGGCCGAGACAGTCAGTGCGATGCTTCGTTTCATCATGCGTCTTTCCACCTCTCCAAAAGCGGATCCCACCCGAGCGAAGTCAGGCGTAGAGCGATGCTCCGTTCGTTTCGATGATTCGCGCATATTCGCGCGAGGAAGCTTTGGGGGTGCGCTTCGACGTTTCGAAGTCCACGTGAACGAGTCCGAAGCGCTCCCGATAGCCGTGGTTCCATTCGAGGTTGTCGAGCAGCGACCAGTGCAGGTAGCCCTGGATGGGTACACCGTCCTCGAGGGCACGACCGAGCTCGCGGAGATGCCTCCTCAAGAAATCGACGCGTCCCGCGTCGTCGACGGTGCCATCGAGAGCCACCCAGTCACGAGACGACATCCCGTTTTCGGTGATCATCACCGGTAGGCCGTAGCGTTCGTGGGCGAAGCGCGGTCCCCAGTACAGGCCCTCCGGGGTGACGGGCCACTCGAACGAGGTGCGCGGAAAGCCCGGACCAAAGGGGATGACCTCTGGTCTGCCATCGGCGCCGCGGCGGACACGCGCGACGTCGTAGAGATTGCAGCCGAAGTAGTCGAGCGGCTGACGAATCAGATCCATGTCCGCTTGTGTGAAGACGGGGGCGTCCGCGCCGAGCCTGCGCAGGCCGTCCTCGGGATAGTGCCCGAGGTAAACCGGATCCATCCACCAGCTGGTGACGCGGAGGACGTTGCTCGTCATGGAGAACGTCCACTCGCGAGCCGCCTCGATGCTTTCGTCAGTGTCGTCAGCGGGGCTTGCGCCCACCAGCACGGGAGCCCAGGCGACGCGCGCTCCTGGCACCGTGGCGCGAAGCACCTGCACCGCGCGTCCGTGGGCGAGCAGGGTGTTGTGTCCTGCGCGCGTAACCTCGGAAAGCGGAAGCGTGAGCCCGGGCGCGTGGCGCCCGTCACGCAGGCCGCCCTCGATGTAGGCGTGGGGCTCGTTCAGAGTGAGCCAGTTCTTCACCCGATCACCGAGGCGTTCCGCCACGACTCGTGTGTACTCGGCGAACCAGTCCGGGCTTCGTGCGTCGAGCCAGCCACCGTGACGGAACAGCTCGAGGGGGTAGTCCCAATGGAATAGCGTGACGTACGGCTCGATCTTGGCTTCGAGAAGTTGGTCGACCAGCCGATCGTAGAAGGTGAGCCCAGCCTCGTTCGCCCGACCCATGCCTGCCGGCAAGACGCGCGGCCAGCTGATGCTCAGGCGATACGCCCCGAGGCCCATCGCGCGCATGAGCGCGACGTCTTCGCCTGCGCGGTGATAGTGGTCGCAAGCGATGTGACCGTCGTGCCCCTGCCAGATGGCACCCGGGCGCTCGCAGAACGCATCCCACACGCCGGGGCCTTTGCCGTCGACGTCGTGCGCGCCTTCAATCTGGTAAGAAGCGGCGGCAGCTCCCCACACGAAGCCGTCGGGGAACGGGGTGGTCGCGCGACTCATCGGGCGGCTGCTTATCACAGCAGGCCGCCCCCGGTCTTCTCAGCCTCGATGACTGGGTGGAAGCGAGCGCGAACACTTTCGGAACCACGAAAGGTGAAACCACATTCCCCCACCCTGGTGCTCCTGTGCCAGGGAGACGAGTTTCGAATCGACGGGAAGGTCGGACCCAGCGGCCCCGTACCCCACCTGACCGGAGGTGCCCCTTGCCGCCAAGCCCAGTCCCCAGCGCATCTGCTTTTTTGCTCATCAAGAGAGAGCGTCGCGATAAGCTGACGCGCATGAGGAGCAGGCGAACGAAGACACGGCTGGCCCTTTCGATGGCAGCCTTGGCCCTCGGTGTGGTGACTACGGCGGCCGCCGATGAGTCGCTGAGCGCACCGCGCGGGAATGCAGCTTCCGAGGCCGCGCCGCTCGCCAAAGGCAAGACTGCGCCGCGCAATGTGAAGTACCGGGTCACTCCCGAGGGTCTCGTGATCGAGACCGATGGCGTCGTGCTGCGACCGAAGGCCGAGGCCGTCAAAATCAAAGGTGGTTGGGGGGTCGCGGTGACTCTCGAGGTGGAAGCTGAGGAGCGGCGCGTCCTGGTGAACCCAAAAAATGGTCCCATGGCCTTCGCCGGCTCGGTGAAAGGCAAAAAGGGCGAACCGAAGAAGTTCGGAGACGGGCGTGAGGGCAAGGACATGATCGTCCTCGACGCCGGCGAAAAAAAGACTTTCACCCGAACCTTTCCTTCGAAGGGGCAGGCCCCCATCTGGTGGGGGCAGACGCTCGAACTCGAGGTCGGCCTCTGGGGTCTCGGGGACGACAAGCATCATCGACCGCTCCGCAAGCTCTTCTCCTTGAAGATGGTTGCCGGGAACAAGGCGGTGCCAGTGATCTCACCGCCCAACCTGTGAACCCACGAAGACCAGCGTTTTCCGGGGGTGCTTGGGGCCCCGACTCGGCGAACACCTCCTCGCGACAGGCTCGACTTCGTGAGCGCGGTGACGCGCCCCGCGCACGACGTGTTGCTTTATTACGACGTCCGGGGAGCGGGCGTGCACGCGCTGTGGCAGAGTTGCGTCGAGGGCTGACAGAGATGTCACGACCGATTGGCGAACTGGCTCGCTGCGAAGCCTGAGGGCGCATCGACTCATTCGATGACGCTGCGTTAACATCGCTGCCGCGACGGAGCCTTTCGCATTGGCACGCACTGTGCTTACTCTGGTGTGATGGTCAAGCATTGGGTCGCGCTCCTCAGCGCCGTCTTGGGTCTTTGCGTTTCACTCTCGAGTGCACCTGCCTGGGCAGCCACTGCGGTGTTTCCCGCGGAGGGGACGAACGTCGAACCCGGCGAAGACGAGGTGCTGACGCAGCTCTTCGCCGACGCGTACTCCGTCGAAAGCGGGGACCGCGTCATGGTAGTGCGCCTCGACGAGTCCGAGGCGGGAGCGGTCGACTACTCGCAAGCGGCCGTCTCGGTCGGCGCCGACGAATACATCGTCCTCAGGATCGTGCGCCTGGGAGAGAACCTGAAGGTTCGCGCCTCCCGCCATCGAGCCGACGGTACGGTGGTCTTTTCGGCGAAAATGGGGGCGACGTCGATGGATGACCTGGAGCACGTGGTGGACCGCCTGTCCACGGCTCTGTGGAAGCAGGTCGATCCGAAAGAGACGAAGAACCTTCGGAACATCACCAAGGACGAAGTGCGTCAAAGCACTCCCAATCGCACCAAGACCGAGCGCGTGATGGGTCTTCGCTCCAGCATGACTTGGGCTTTGGCTTCAGACGTCGAGATCGATCCGATGGTCTCCATCGGCTTCGACGGACGGTTCGAGGGAGAGAGCTACTTCCTGGAAATCGGAGCTGGGTTTCTCTTCCCGACGAACGACGGACAGGACAAAAGAGCCTATGGCGGGCTCTACACGGAGTTTGGAGGCAGCCTTTACCTGACTCAGACCGAAGTATCTCCGTACGTCGGGCTCGGTGTCATCCCTCGCCTGATTGCGCCCTCCGGAGCCAATCTCGCCGGCTATGCTCAGCTGGGTGTGATGTTCATGCGCAGCAGTTCCACCCGCCTCTACGTGGACGGGCGGATCGCCCAGAATCTCACGCCTATCAACTTCACTCTGTCCGGCCCCGACACCAGCGACGGCAACGAGGGCGGGGCGGTTCAACCGACCGAGCTCAGCGTCCAGGTGGGCATCGGTTGGTGACGAGCGCCCGCCCGCGGCCCAACCCCAACAAACCGAGACAAGCGAGGCCGCAGGCCGAGGAGTGACGAGGCGAGGTCAGCAGCACGGAACACACCGAGGCACGCGAGGCCGCCGGCCGAGGCAAGCGAGGCCGCGAGCACCGCCGGCGACCAAGTGGGAGCCGCCGGAGCGCAGCGGGACAGTGGGGTGA
>JBNKGC010000143.1:0-15445 GCA_050289625.1 Polyangiaceae bacterium
GCGAAAACCGCCCCCTCGAGAAGACGTGGGGGCGGTTTTTGCCTGCGTCCGGAAGGCAAACTGATCGGCGCTCTAGCTCCTGTTCGCTTCGCCATCTCGACTCCCAAGAGCGTGCCTCCCGCGAATCTCGAAAACCCGGGCTCGACCCGCAACCCCTCGGGCCTGGATGAAACAGTGGCGACAAGCGGCGGATCGGGTTTGGGCACGCCATTTCGCGAGGATCGAGGGTCCGGGGCAGGCTCGATCAAAAACGTGCCACAGCTTCCAAGCGGTGTGCGAGCTGAGTACGGTGCGCTCCGTGACGGCCTTTCCCCGCTCGTGGCTCCTCCCCTGCGCGACGGTGGCCTATGTCGCCTTCGCCAGCTGGAGCGCTACGACGGGGCCCCTTCGCTGGGTGGCGCTCTTCGGTCTCCCCGCTTTGGTCTACGAGGTCTGGCGCCGAACCAGCCAGAAGCGTCAGACGGGGCTGTTACCGACAGCCGTTGCTCCCGTGCAGGCCACAGCTTGGGGTGCGGCACTCTTTCTTGCAGCGCGCACCGGCCCGGTGGGCCGCGCTGCCTACGATGCGGCAGCCAACCTGGGCGCCGGAGCGACCGTCGTCGCGGCGCTCGTGTCGATGGCCTACGTCGCATCACCACACGGACTGCTCTCCGGACATCGCGCCGCCCGCTCCAGGGATGCCGCCGGATTCGCTGCTCTCCTCTGGGGCATCGCCGTTGCGATGCCGGCCACTCGCGCCATCGTGCCCGAAGCGCGCGTACTCGATCCCCTCTCGGTGGACTATGCGACGACGGCGGCAGGAGTCGGCTCCCTGCTCCTTCTCGCCGCCTCGGCGGGACGCATGATCCTCCTCCGAGGGCTGGAGCTCGGTGTGGGGGAGCGAGCCCGTGGCGCCCTCACCCTTTCGATCGCCGGTGCGTTGGTGGCCGTCGCCGCCGCAGCACTCGATGTCGCCGCTCCCGATCGCGTGGTTCCTGCTGTCCTGACGACGACGGCCGCGCTCGTCACCTGGGCCACCGCAACCCGCGATTCGACCACGGTAACTTCGGTCATGCGCGGGCTGCTGGCCGTGATTTTGCTCGGAGTTCCAACCGCCCTGCTCACTCTGTGGATTGCCCAGCAAAGTCCGGAGCACTTGGGCGTGGTCGTCCTCGTGGGGTGCCAGGCGTGCGTCCTCGTGGGGCTGATCGCACGCGCCGTGGCGCGTCCTCTGGGCCCCGAGGGTTCGCGGTGGATCGGGGCGCTCGAAACGGCAATGGACCGCGCTCTGCTCCCCGAACCGGAGGCAGCACTACGCGCAGCACTCGCGGAGCTCCGTCGCGCCGAGCCGACGGCCGATTCCGTCCCGGAGCTCTGGCGGCGCGATCCGCCGGCGATTCTGCGCGTCGACGTCGCGGGGTACCTCCACGAACAAGCGGCAGACTTCCCCGAGCGCATCCTCGAGCTTGCCGTCGACGAGCCCGAGCGAACTCTTCGTTCCCGCACCCTGCGCGCTCTCCAGGTGCGGCGTCCCGAGCTCCGCTCACTGCTCGCCTGGTTTGAGAGCCATCGGGCTCACTCGGTCACGGCTCTGCTCGACACGGATGGTCCCGTCGGGCTCCTGGTGATGCCCCGCGGCGCTCGCCGCGCGGTGCTGACGCTCGAAGAGGTCCGGGCGCTTCGTGCCCTCGCTGATCGACTGAGCGGCCTCCTCTCCGTCTCCTCCTCGATGGCCCGCTCGCGCCAGCGCGAGCTCGTTGCGAGACGTGAAGCGGAAACCTCGGAAAGGAAACGCCAGGAACTCGAGAACAATCTCGAAGCCGAAGGCCGCCGTCGCACGGCTGAGGCCGCGAGCTTTGCCGATCCCCTGCGGGTCACCGCCCACGGACCCGCGGCGCGCTTCACGTTGGAGCGCCTGGAGCACGAAGCGCGCTCGAACACGCGGTTCGTCCTGGTCGTCCCGAATGGAGTCGACGTGCGGGGGTGGGCCGCTGCCATCCACCTCGCCAGTCCCCGATCGGCGGGTCCGTTCGTTCGGGTGGACTGCGCCTCGGCCAGAAGCCGCAGTGTGGAGGCATGGGAGCATCCGCACGCCTCGCCTCTCGGGCGCGCCGCGGGAGGTTCTCTCCTCATCGAGGATCCGAGTGCCCTCCCGCTCGAAGTCCAGGAATTCCTTGCCCGCAGCCTCCAAAGCGACGGCGATTGCAACGTCATCGTTGCGAGCAGCTCGAACCTGGAAGCGCTGGAAAGCAACCAAACCGTCAGCTCGGCACTCGTTCGCCAGCTGCGCGGGCCCGAGATCACCCTGCCCTCCCTCGCGGAGCGCGCCGAGGATCTTCAGTCCCTCGTGCTTTCGGAGCTCTCGGGGGCCGGCTTGCGCCGCGGTGGGCAGCCACTCGGGGTCGCACCCCCCGCACTGAAACTTCTGACCGAACACGACTGGCCCGGCAACGACCTCGAGCTGCGAGCCGTACTGCGGTCGGCAGCATCCCGGGCTCGCAGCAACGTGGTCACCGCCGAAGACCTTCTCGCCTCCGGTCTTCGTGAACCCGTGATCGACGAAGCACCCACGCCGGTTCCAGCCGAGCAGCCGCGCCGACGGACCCGACGCGCCCCCCGTTCCCGGTCCTACTGACCGGGAGGATAGGCAATCGAGGTGAGAAGTTCGGCGCCTCGGACCGGAAACACAGACGACCCCCCGGGCCCGATGGCTTCCGAGCGCCTGTGGAGCTTTTTCGCTCGCGTCCTGGTGGCAAGCGAAATGGCGCTCTACCCTCCCCTGCATCGTGGGCGCCCCGATCTTCGGAAACGGACCGCTGGGAGGCCGCTTCGCCGTCGAACGCGAAGTCGGCCGAGGCGGCGTCGGAATCGTGTTTCGCGCCTACGACCTGCAGACCGAACGCACCGTCGCACTCAAAGTGATTGCGAGCGACGTCGGAGTCGCCGAGGAAGAGAAGGCGCGACTGGCGCGGGAGGGTGAGCTCCTGGCGGGGATCGACCACCCGGGCATCGTGAAAATCGTGTCGTCCGGAATCCTCGAGGACGACGGCCTGCCCTACGTGGCCATGGAGTGGCTGGATGGTGAGGATCTGAGGAGTCGCCAAGAGCACGATCCTCTCAGCCAGGAACAGGCCATCGCCCTGTGTGTCGAAATTGCTCGAGCGCTCGACGCAGCGCACCGGGCGGGCATCATCCACCGGGACATCAAACCGGGGAACATCTTCCTGACGTCGCCTCTCGACGGAGTTCTGCCATCCGAGTCCCTCGACGTCCGGCCCATCTTGGTCGACTTCGGTGTCGCCGCCAAGAGCGACGTGCGCATGACGCGTACCGGCGACATCGTCGGCACGCCCGCGTACATGGCACCCGAGCAAGCGCGAGGCGATGCGAGCGTGGATCTGCGTTCGGACATCTACTCCCTCGGGGCCACACTGTTCGAGTTGATCGCGGGTCGTCCACCGCACGTGGGTCCCAACGCCATCGCGACTTTGGCCCGCCTGGTCACGACCGAGGCGCCGCGCCTCACGGAGCTCAGGCGCAATACGCCCCCTCTCTTGGATGCACTCGTGCGTCGCATGCTCTCGACCGACCCAGCCGGGCGTCCCGCCAACGCGGCCGAGGTCGCCGAGCTCTTGAGTGAAGCACTGACGGACGGCGTCCGCGTCAGCTGGTCCCACAGCGAGTCCAGTCCACGCCTGGGAGAGAGCGCGTCACGCCTTGTGACGACCATCGTCGCCGTGGGCTTCCCCGAAGCCGAGGTTCGCCTTCGGGCTCTCGAACGGCTCGCTTCCCGAGGCGCCGACGCAGTCCCTCTCGGTCAGGACGCGATCGTCGCGCACCTCGGTGCGCGGAGGGCCGTCGGGAACGAGGCCTCCACTGCCCTCGATCTGGGGAGGCAGCTGACGGAGGACGGCGCCCAAATCGGTGTCGCCAGCGGTCGCGCTCGCGTGGACTACGAAAGCGTCCTCGGCGAAATCCAACCCCTGGGAGAGGTCGTCGATCGCGCATCCGCCTTGGCCCGCGAGGCGACGCCCGGCTGCGTCCTCGTCGACGCCAGCACCAGCGAGCTCGGGCGCGGGCGGTACGAATTCCGAGTTCGCGGCGACGGTTCGGCAATCGTCGGACAGCGCCTTCGAGGAGTACGCGGCGAGCGCGCCGGTGGCGCACCTTTCGTCGGACGGGAGCCCGAGACGGCGCAAATCCTGAGCGCGCACGAACGCTCCGTGGGTGACTCGACCCCGATCCTCGTTTCCGTCACGGGACCCCCGGGGATCGGCAAGAGTCGTTTGCAGCGCGAGGTGCTGGCTCGGGTCTCGACTCAGGCGCACCCGCCACACGTCGTGGTGCAGCGAAGCGATGCATACGGCCGTGGTCACGCGCTTGGTGCTGCGGCCGACGTCCTTCGAGCCCTGATCGAGCTCCCCAAAGGTGCGACCGTCCGCCAGGCGGAACACGCCATCGACAACCGCCTGGGCCCTGCAACCCGTAGTGAGCTCACGTCGACGAATCGCAACCTCCTAGCGCGCCTCTTGGTGAACGAACCGATTGACGAGAGTTACGATCCGCGCGGGTCGCGCGACGCTCTCTGGCTGGCGATGACCGATCTCGTGCTTCAGGTCGCCACCAACGAGCCCGTCCTGATCGTCATGGAGGACCTGCAGTGGGCGGACCTCGAGAGCATCGGGTGGATCGACCACACCCTCGGTCGTGCCGCGCACCTGCCCCTCTTGATCATCGCATGCGTCAGACCGCATTTCTGGAAAGATCACGCCGATCGTTTCGCCGGGCGTGACCATGTGCGGCTCGAGCTCCGCCCGATCTCGAAGCGTGCGGCTCAGGACATTGCGGCAGCCTTGCTCGGCCCGGCAGCTCCCAAGGCCAAGCTGGAGGCGATCGCGCGTCAGGCAGCGGGCTCGCCCCTGTTCGCCGAAGAGCTCGCCCGCCTCACCGCGGCCGGGCGAGACGCGACCCACGCTCCGACCATCGAAGCCGCGATCCAAGTGAGTCTCGACTCGCTCGACGACGAATGCCGGGACGCGATCGGACGCGTCAGCGTTCTCGGTCTCGCCACTTGGGATTCAGCCCTCGTGACCCTAGGGCTCCCTCAAGCAAGTTGCGTGATGCGCGCTCTGGCCGCGCAAGAGATACTCGTGGAGCAGAGCTCGTCGCGCTTCGCCGGGTCGGGAGAATGGACATTCAAGCACGCGCTCGTGCGCGACGTGGCCTATGCGTCCCTCGGGGAGAAGCAGCTCGTCGAGCTCCACGGCTTAGCGGCCCAATGGCTTTCTTCGGTCGGCGGTGACGCCGCCACCATCGCAAGACATTACGATCTCGGCGGACAGCACGAAGCCGCCGCAGATTACTGGGAGCGCGCCGCGCAGCGCGCCCTTTCAGCCAACGCGCTCTCGGATGCCCTCAGCATGGCGGAAAGGGCCCTCGCTTTCGCGGGTGATCCCGCCGTCGGCTTTCGCAGAGCGAGCTATCTCGACGAGGCATGGAGCCGCCTCGACCCTCGGGCGAGTGATCGCGAGACGGCTGTCTCCGCGATGGAAGAGAACGTGCATGACGAGGCGACCAGCGTACGCGCGCGCGGTGCGCGCGCTCGTTACGACGATGCGCGCGGCACCGGCGTGGAAATCAGCGAACGACTCGCCGAATGCCGCGACGAAGCGGAACGCCTGGGTCTTCTGGACGAAGTAGCGCGTTGCTCGGCCGCGTTGGCCGCTCGGGCCGCCTTTGCCGGGCGTTTCGAGAGGGCGGAGGCCGAGGCCACGCGCTTGCTCGAAATGTCGAGGGTTCACGGAATCAAACGCGCGGCCGTCGACGCGTACCAGACCCAGGCCATCATTCGACAGACGCGAGGAGCCCTCTCTGCGGCGCTCGAAGCGCGCAGAAACGCAGCGGGAGCTGCCCGCGAAGCAGGCCTCAAGGAACGCGAGGCGATGCTGATGACGAACCTCGGTTTCGCTCTCACGACCATCGGCGCCCGCCAAGAAGCGCGATCGGCGATCGAAACTGGCCTGGCGCTAGCAGAAGCGATCGGCAGCACTGGCGGCGTTCGACACGCGCAGATGAACCTCCTCGGTTGGGCGAGCACCTTCGGGAACGACAAGCGCCTCGAGGGAGCGTTGAGCGAGGTGCGCGCCGAGGCGGACGCTGCAGCAACAGGCATCTGGGCAGCACCCGACCGCTCGAACCTCGGCACCCTCTTTTATCGCGGGGTCGAGCTCCTTCGTTCAAAGGTTGAATCAGCGCAGGCGCGAGCCCTCGCGCTGCTCCGCGTGGCTGCCCAAAGCTACCGTCACACGGGCCACCACGATCTGCTCCCCGTAGCGCTCGGAATGTGGGCGGAGGCGGAGCGCCGCTGCGGAAACCTCCACGACGCCCTGCGTATCGCCTCCGAAGCGGCGGACCTTCTCGAGCAGGGCGCGCCCAGCCTCCTCAACGAGTCTCCCGTATATCTGGCGCTCCATGACACTCTGGTCGACCTCGAACGCCCTGACGATGCCAAGGGGGCGATTGCGCGTGGAGTCGGCCCTCTGATGCGCCGGCTCAAGGGACTCGTCGGGACTCCGTACGCCCGCCAGTTCCTCACCGAGCTTTCTCACAACGCCGCCCTGATCACCGCGGCCGAAGGGTTCGTGCCGTTTCCGGAAGAAATCCACGATCTCCTCTCGCGAGACGTCAGTTGATGGCGGACTTCACCGCTCGCTACGTGATTCGCGGCGCAGGCCCTGAAGATCTGGAGCAGCTCCTCGCCCTGGCAGGGCACCTGAACACGGTCAACCTGCCCAACGACCGGGAACACATCGCCGAGCTGCTCGAGCACAGCGAGCGTTCTTTCTCGGGTGCGTTCGAAAATCCGTGGCTCCGCAAGTACGTGTTCGTGTTGCGCGACGAAGACGCTGGTCGCGCCGTCGGCACGTCGACCATCGTGGCTCAGCTAGGGAGGAAGGACGCGCCCTATCTCTTCTTCGACGTCATCGACGAAGAAAGGTACTCCGCCACGCTGGACCGACACTTTTCCCACAAATTACTACGCCTCGGCCTGTCCTACGACGGTCCGACCGAGCTGGCCGGGCTCGTCGTCGATCCGTCGTATCGCAGCGCGCCAGAACGTCTCGGAATCCTCATCTCGTACGTCCGCTTCCTCTACATAGCGGCACACCCGGCGTCGTTCCGCGATCAACTTCTCGCAGAGCTATTGCCTCCCCTCGAGCCGGACGGGCGAAGTCACTTGTGGGAGGCACTCGGACGACGATTCACCGACATGAGCTATTCCGAGGCGGACCTCCTCTCCAGCCGTGACAAGACCTTCGTGCGGGACCTGTTTCCGAGCTCGGTCATCTACACCGCTCTCCTCGACGAGGCGGCGCGTTCGGTGATTGGAAAAGTGGGAAAGCAAACCCGAGGCGTCGAACGAATGCTCCGACGAATCGGTTTTCGATACGAAAACCGCATCGACCCCTTCGATGGCGGACCTCATTTCGTGGCGGCCCGGAGCGAAGTCACGCTGATCCGCCGGTCGAGTCGGCGCATGGTCACCCACGAGGACGACTCGGGACGACCCGTACGCGTCCTCGTCGCGCGAGACCTCGACCAGGCGCCGTATTTCGTCGCGCTCCCAAGCACCGTGGTCCTCGTGGGGGAGGATCGAGTCCGCCTCCCCGAAGACACCAAAGCCGCGCTTTCACCCGGGGCGGTCGCCGCACCAGAGGCCGTCTGGATTCTCCCCCGAGACGAGCCGAGCCGCTAAAGCAGCAGGCCGCCTGCTGTTTGCCGACAAAGCTCTGTCAGGCAGGCGATTCGGTGTCGCCTTCCTGAGGGGCGTCGGCGTCGCTCTTCCGACGCGCTTCGAAGCCGTTTTGTCCCGCAGTCTTTCCGACGTCGTCCTTTTCGACGCGGCCGTCCACCATCCGGACGACCCGCGGCATGCTCTCAGCGAAGCCGGGGTTGTGAGTCACCACGACAATGGTCGTACCGTGCTCTCGATTGATCGCGAAAAAGAGATCGTGCATCGCATCTCCGGTCGCGCTGTCGAGGTTGCCCGTGGGTTCGTCAGCCAGGAGCAGCTTTGGACCCAGCACGAGTGCCCGCGCCACAGCCACACGCTGCTGCTCGCCACCGCTGAGCTCCCCTGGACGGTGGCTCGCGCGGTGCTCTAGCCCGACCTCTTCGAGCAGGGCGCGGGCTCGCTTTTCCATCTCGCGACGACTGCGCCCCTGAATGAGGCCAGGCAGCATCACGTTTTCCAGAGCGTCGAACTCGGGAAGCAGGTGGTGGAACTGGAAGACGAAACCGATGTCACGATTACGCACGGCTGCAAGACGCGCGCCGCTCATCGTCGTGAGCTCCTCTCCACCCAGGCGAATGCGTCCGCTCGTGGGGAGGTCCAGGGTGCCGATGCAATGAAGCAGCGTGCTCTTGCCCGCGCCGGAGGGCCCGACGATTGACAAGATTTGCCCGGGATAGATGTTCAGATCGATGCCCTTCAGCACGTGGAGGGTCTGCCCCATGTGCTCGAACGACTTGTGGAGGTCTTCGATGATGACGAGGGCTTCGGTCGACACGGCTTACTCGTAACGAATCCCATCGACCGGTCGCAAGCGGCTCGCGGCGGAGGCGGGGTAGAGGGTGGCCAAAGTGGTGATGGCAAACGCGCAAAGGGCCACAGCCAGATATTCGGGGAGATTGACCTCGATGGGGAGGCGATCGACGTAATACACGGCGGGGTCGAGACGGACCTCGAGCACCTCGAGGCCGTACATCGCGATGAATCCAGTCACGACGCCGAACACCGTGCCGACACCGCCGATGAACATCCCCTCGGTGATGAAGGTTCGGAGCACCATGCGGTCGCTCGACCCCATCGCCTTCAGGATGGCGATTTCCTTGCTCTTTTCCGTCACCATCAGGAGCAGGGTGCAGATGATGCAGAAGCTCGCAACGGCGATGGCGATGGAGAGGATCACGAAAGTAGCGATCTTCTCCAGCTGGAGGGCCGAAAAGAGATTCTTGTTCATCTCTTGCCAGTCACGCACTCGCAGGTCATCCCGCTTGATCGCTTCGCGCACCGCTTGGGTCACACCGCCCACGGCCTCGACCCGCTCCACGCGAAGCTCCACGTCCGTGACGAAGTGCTTCAGATCCAAGAATTTCTGGGACTCCTCGAGCTTCACGTACGCGTGACTGGCGTCGTACTCGTACATCCCGGTGTAGAAGATCCCCGCGATCCGAAACTTCGTCGTTCGAGGCAAGATGCCCATGGGCCCAAGTTCTCCGAGCGGAGAAACGAGGGTGACCGCGTCGCCCACGTAAACGTGAAGGCTCTTGGCCAGCTCACGACCGAGGACGAGCCCAGGGTATGCATCGTCTGGGACGACGTTGGGATCTTCAGGCTCGGTTTTTAGTGAGCGGTCGGGACCCTTCAAATAGACGTCTCCGGTCGGTCCTATGCCGATCGGAGCGTCCGCCGGGAGGTTGCGTAGGGCGACGGGGTCGTCGAGGTACCTAAAGCTCCCGACCTCCATGTGCTGCGGAACGTCGATCACCTCTCCGATGGTCGCCGTGTCCACGCCTTGCAGGATCAGCCCGGCGGTGTTGGTCGAGCTCGACGCCATGACCTCGCCCGCGGCGACGGGCGTCGCAGCTTTGACCCCTGGAACCAGTCGTGCCTCGTCGAGGACCTCGCGCCAGTACTCGAAGCCTCCGGGGGCCTCCGACTCGATGCGGATGTGCGCGGTGTTACCAAGGATCTTCTTTTTCAGATCGGCGCCGAACCCGCCCATGATGCTGATCACCGCGCAGAGGGCGAAGGAGCTCAGAGCGACCCCGAATATCGACAGAAAGGAAATCGCCGTGAGGAAGCCGCTCTTCTTCGACCGCACGTGGCGCGCAGCGATGTACGAGACGATCCCGCCTCGCTCGAGCAGATTGAGTACGCGAGGCACCAAAAGGCCCATGACGCACCCACTGAATCCGACCGCCGAAAGCACGCAGATGACGCGAATCACCTGGTGACTCAGCACGAAGCGGCTTCCCCGGACCTCCGGTAGGGAGACGGCCCACGCCCCGAAGCCCAGCGTAAGGAGACCGAACAGTACCGCGAGGCCGATCAGCACCCCATTTTCGAAGCGGCGGCCCAGAGCCCGCAACGACAGTACGACCAGGGTCAGCAGGATCAGACTGGGGACCGCGATGGCCGCGATCTGAATGCCGAGGTGCGCCCCTTCCCAGGCTTCGACCACTTTCTGGATCCCGCCCGCCGACTCGAAGTCGGGGCCCTGACTGAAGGCGAAGAGCAACATGTCGTGCGGTGGGTGGGTCGGATCGTGGAGAGGAGTGCTCAGCGGATTTCGGGTCGCAGTAAGGGAAAGGCGATGACGTCGCGGATCGAAGGCTGATTCGTCAGCATCATGAGCAGGCGATCCACGCCCATCCCGAAACCTGCCGCCGGAGGCATACCGTGCTCGAGGGCGCGGATGTAGTCCTCGTCGTAGTCCATGGTCTCGTCGGCGCCTCGAGCTTTTCGTTCCACCTGGTCGCGGAAGCGCGCCGCCTGATCTTCAGGATCATTCAACTCACTGAATGCATTGCAGATTTCACGACTGTCCACGAACAGCTCGAAGCGATCGACCAACCGCGGATCCGCATCCTTGCGACGCGCGAGGGGCGAGACTTCGGCGGGATAGTCGATGATGAAGACGGGAATGCTCTTCGAACCGTCAGCCGTGCGGTAGTCCTCGCGGAGGAAAGGCTCCGCCAGGTATTCGTACGCCACGAAGGCTCGCTCCCCGTCGCTCTCACACGCGCCGAGAGCGCGCCGGAGATTCGCCCAGTCGATCTCACGCTTCGACACCTGAGCCCACTCCTGCACCAACCCGTCACCTGCTTGCTTGTCTGCGGGCGGCGTGTCCTCGGTCACGGCAAGAGCCAAGTAGCTTTCGGCGACCCGCGGCGGCAAACCCGCGAGTTCGAGCCCTCGGTCGATGGCCCCGGCGAGGGAGATCCGTACGAATGGCTCGGACAACGTGAACGGCCGTCCGGCTTTCCACTCCTGATAGAGAGCACTCCGCCCTCGCTCTGCCATGCCGCGCTCGAGAGCCGAATCGACGAAACGGAACATCTGCTCCGTCATATCCATGAGCGTTTCATACGTGGCGTACGCCTCGTAGAGCTCGATCATGGTGAACTCGGGGTTATGGCGCGTGCTGATCCCTTCGTTGCGATACGATCGGCCGATTTCGTAGACGCGCTCGAGCCCCCCGACCAACAGTCGCTTGAGATAGAGCTCCGGCGCGATCCGCAAGAAAAGCGGCAGGTCGAGGGCGTTGTGATGGGTGTTGAAAGGCCGGGCCGCCGCACCGCCGATGATCGAATGCAGCGAAGGCGTCTCCACCTCGACATAACCTCGGTCGTCGAGGAAACGGCGAAGCGCCCCGAGCACGATCGAGCGCGCCGCGATGACTTGCGCCACCTGTGGATTGGCGACCATGTCCACGTAGCGTCGCCGATAGCGAACATCCACGTCAGTCAGACCGTGCCACTTGTCGGGCAGAGGCCTGTGCGCCTTCGTCACCAGCCGAAGATGAGTGAGCTCGAGGCTGAGCTCGCCCTTCTGCGTCACCATGACGTGGCCACTCGCCTGGATGTGGTCCGCCATGTCGATGTCCTTGAGCGCATCGAACTCGGCGCCAAGCACGTCCTTTTTGGCGAACAGCTGGAGCTCCCCGCTGCCGTCACGCAGACGCAGGAACGAAGCCTTGCCGAAGCCTCGACGCGTCACCATGCGCCCGAGCACGGTGTAGGACTTGCCCTTCGCGAGGGCTTCGACCTTCGAGGGCTCGTAGCGTTCTTCCGCCTCGTCCACGAGCGCCTCGCCATACTCGGCGCGAATGCTCCCGAGGAGGGTGCGTTCGCTCGCCTTCACGTCGTTGGCAAAGGGGTTTTCGCCCCGAGCTCGGACGCGCGCCGCCTTGTCTTTGCGCGCCTGAATGAGCGCGTCTTCACCGCTCGCCTCGGGCGCCTGGTTTCCGCCGCCCGAGGTCGCCTTCGCGTTGTCTTCCACTTCCGACCTCAGTTCGTGATCGCGCCGGCGGGCTTCGCCTTGTCCTTGTCGGCGCTGTGCATCAGGTAAGCCTCGATGAACGTGTCGAGGTCACCATCCAATACCGCGTTGACGTCGCCTCGCTCGGCTTCCGTCCTGAGGTCCTTCACCATCTGGTAGGGCTGCAGCACGTAGGAACGGATTTGATTGCCCCAGGCGATCTGCCCTTTTTCGGCCTCGTAGGCGGCCTGCGCTTGATCGCGTTTTTGCTGTTCGACTTCATAGAGCTTCGCCTTGAGCATCTTCAGCGCCATGTAGCGATTCTGGTGCTGGCTCCGCTCCGCCCGGCACACCACCACGATCCCCGAGGGGACGTGCTTCATGCGCACGGCCGTTTCGACCTTGTTCACGTTCTGGCCGCCCTTGCCGCCGGCACGCATCGTGGACACTTCGAGGTCCGTATCCTTCACCTCGATGTCGATTTCTTCTTCCACATCCGGGGTCACCTCGACGGCGGCGAAGCTCGTATGGCGGCGCGCGCTCGAGTCGAACGGGCTGATCCGCACCAGTCGGTGAACGCCCATCTCGGCGCGGAGGTAGCCGTATGCGTTCGGACCGCTCACGATGAACGAAGCGCCATCGATGCCCGCGTCGTCGCCAGGCTGGTAGTCGATGAGATCGGTCTTGAAGCCCCGTCGTTCGGCCCAGCGCATGTACATGCGGAGGAGCATTCCGCCCCAGTCTTTAGCCTCGGTTCCGCCCGTGCCCGGGTGAATGCTGACGATGGCGTTGGAGTGATCGACGGGGCCCGAAAGCATGCGTTGGAGCTCCGCTTGGCGAACCCGCCCTTCGAGCTCCGGCAGCTGCCCTTCGACGTCCGCAAGAGTCGACTCGTCGTCCTCCGCTGCGGCGAGCTCCACGAGCTCCGCGGCATCGTCGACGTCCTGGGTCAGCCCCCCGATCAGGGTGAGCTTTTCTTGGGCAATCGAGCGCTGCCGCATCAGCCCCTGAGCCTTCTCCTGGTTGTCCCAGAACCCCGGCTCGGTGGAGAGTTGGTCCAGCTCCTCGACTTCTCGTTTCAGCTGAGCGAGGTCAAAGAGACCCCCTTAGCGCAGCAACACGCCTTTGGAGGTCACTCAGCTTGCTTCGCGTCTCGGCTAGCATCGCGCCGCACATTTACTCCGGGATCCCCGGGTTCGCCAGGGGCAATCCCCGGCGGATGCGACCCCGACATAGCCGCAGCGGCGAAAAGCGCCTCACGAGGTCCTCGGCGTGCCTCGTCCACCGCAGGGACGAACGCCAGCACGGGGCCCTCGACCCGGGCCCTTTGCGCCGATCGAGTGACCCGCCCATGCCACGACGGCTCGATGCTCGGGGCGGGCGGGCGTGATCCCACCTCGTCGGACGTGCTCCCCTGCGCGACGGTTCCGGGAGCGGTCGGCTCGCTCGGGAGCGCGCGAGCGACCATCCACGGGGCCCCTCGCACTCTCTCGGAGGTGAACCAACCATCCGTCAACACGTTCAGCGTCACTTCGGCCTCGGCGGCCTCGAACCAGGCGGCTCGGCGGTCTTCGGGAAATTCACGTGGATCTTCGGCCTTGCTGAGTGCCCGGTGCCACGCGAACAGGGTCTTCAGGGCGTGCTCTCCGAGGGCACGACTTTCGCGGAGCAGACCCAAGCGGATGCGGGAAAAGGAGGGCTCTCGACCCGAAAAAATCAGCCCCGACAAGTGCCAAGTCAGTCGGGCCTCGAGCAAGAGCTCGGCAGTCCCTCGATGGGAGGTGTCCGTGACCGTCTCGCTCTCGAAGTCGACGCGCGCCGTTTCATCGATACCGCGGGCCCCCCGCAGGCGAAGTTCCGGCAACGCGGCGGCCCATCGCGCCCGCGACTCGGCGCCATCGATGCGGCGTCGCGCGGAATCGAGCCCTCCGGCGTTTCGAGCTCGCTCCACCACCTCGCGAGCCAAGCGGGCGGAAATCACGTAAATGGTCGCTCGGGAATCGACCTCCGAATTCGCTTCGAAACGACGCGCCTCGCGGTTGGTCTCTTGCGGCTCAGGCTCCTCCGGCTGCGTTTGTCCTTCGGGCGGCGCGACCTCGGGTCGAAAATCCTCGTCGGCATCGCTCGGCCCCTCGGGGCGCGAACGTGCGAGACGAGGTCGAGCAGTGGAAGCAGCCCGTTCCTCGCGAGGGTTCGGGTCGCACCCACCCAGGGGTGCGGAGAAGAACACCCCGCCGTAGCGTTCGAGGCGGGTCGCATCCACCCGTCGTTGACCTGCGGTGACACTGAGCGAGCAGCGACCGCGCAGCGGATCGGCATGTGCAGTCGACGCAACCAGAAAGGCTGCACCGAGAGCGAGCACCGCTTGCGATGCTCGAAGAAAATGAGAGCGGCACGGACAGAGAAGTGCCCTCCGCGAGCCGCTTTGGCTCTCGCACTTCCCGACCCCGAAACCGCAATGCTTCCTCGCCGTTCGCCCGTTCTTCATGACGAGTCGTCGGACGGAGCGAGCAGTGGGTTGCGCGATTTCTGGTACGCCTACTGGACCCGCAACCGAAGGCGAGCGCGGGCGCCCGAGCCTTCCAGATCCGGAGGGGTGACCGGGGGCACGTAGCCCCCGAGTTCGGCACTGATGGCAAGCGGCGTGAAACCGTCCGGCCCGAGCCATCCGAGTGCGCCACGAACCACCGAAGGGGCGTGCACCTCGGTCAGGTGGGTGAGCCCCGTCTCCCCGTGGACGTCGAGCGTCTGCTCGAAGCGCTCGGCGCCGCTCCAGTGAGGGGCCATCGCAACCACGCGCAAGACGGCGCGCCCATCCGGCTGACGGCGGCGCACGCGATCGACGGATGCCGGCGAGAGCTCCCAATAGAAGCCAGCACCACCTTCATCGACATACACGAACAGCGCGTCGTGGCGCGGAGCGTCCGTCGGGAAATCCGACGCGGGCTCAACGACCTCTTCGCCGCGGCTCGGTTGCTCGGCGGGCGCCGTCACCGCTTCGGAGGATGCCGCTTCCGCTTCGGCCGGGCTCGGCTGCTCGGCGGGCGCCGTCACCGCTTCGGAGGATGCCGCCTCCTCTTCGATCGTGCGCGTCTCCTGTTCGGCGAGGAGCGGTGATTCGACCGGCACCGTCACCGCCTCGGAGATGACCCCCTCCTCGCTCGTCGTCTTGCCCTCCTCGGCAGGAACCGTGACCGCAGCCGAGGATTTGGTCTCCTCCACGTCCGGAACCTCGATCCGCGGGGCCGCTCCGGCCGGAGGTCTTTCGAGAGTTTCGGCTTCGGATCGGGAAACCTCGACCGGTTCGACCTCGATGACCCGCCCGCGATCCGTCACCGAGAAGCTCACCGTCACCGACCCCTGCAGGAATTCCTCCGAAGGCCTGCCGAGCGGGCTCGGGCCGGCTTCGCTCGCAAATTC
>JBNKGC010000144.1:0-15095 GCA_050289625.1 Polyangiaceae bacterium
CTTGCTCGAGAAGCTCCGCGCTTCCGCGATGGCGAGAACATTCCTGTCATGGGTCAGTTCGTCACGGGACTTGCACCACCGCGTCGTCCGCGATGGTGAAGCCGCATTCGTTCGGGGCGCCACCCAATTCAGAACGTTGAACCAGAACTGCTTGGTTTGATAGAGCGTCGCCACGCTGTGGAAGTAGCCTGGCTGGCCCGCCTCGGATGGCACCCAACAAGGGTTGGTTGAATCCATCGTTGTGTTGACGGGCTCTCCCGAGGGCTCCCACTGGGGAGGATACGATACGTACTCGTCTCCGAATGCGAAGACGCGCCCCCGCCCATTCACTTCGTGGGCCACAGCCATGTTGCGGCCGGTGGTGGGATCGGTCGCGAGTATCGTCGCCTCAGCGGGTGCCGTGATTCCCCAACCGATGATTGACGCGGGGGTCGATGGTGACGGAACGGGATTCGTGGAAATCTACGATGACCACTGCGTGGTGCGGTAGGTCCGAGGAGCGATGGCTTGCCGGCCATTGCTGGAAATGGCGAACCAGATCGTCTGTCTTCGAGGGCAGGGTTGGTGGTGGCCGTTCGAACCGATTGAGAAGAAGTGCGGTGGCCGTGGCTTTCGTGGCCATGGGTTGTCATCCACCCTGCGGCGACACGGTTACGGACCCCGGAGAGCGTTTCGCGATCGAAGTCATTCGACTGGAAGTGGATGGTTGCGAGAATCCTTCGCTGGCGCCGGGGGACGGGTTCGAGGTCAAAGCTGGGCCCATCAACAATGAGGAGCAATGCATTCGTGGAAATGCGAATGCGCCGCCGTTCGATGCGGAGGCACTGACCGGTGAGACTGAGTGGGCCGAGTGCGGGCCCGGGCTGTTGCTCCTGGGTGGATACTGCGTGACCGCCCGATGCAACTTGGACTACGGTTTCACCGCGCTGCCGCCATCAGATCGCTCCGAGTACCAGACTACGTTGACCGTTGAACGCTCATGCGTACAGACGGGGCAGTGTGTCGAGGAGTACGAGGTACGCGTCGTTCCTCTCGACTGAGCGGTGAGCTCCTCGCCCAAGGCTCCGATGCCACCACCTCGGGCAAGCCGGTGGGAGATGAAGGTTCGAGCGTATGCCCACCCGTGAGCTCACGCTGACGCCTAGTTCTCGGGAAGCACCCGAGGGATGGTCCGTCGAGGGTTTGGTCCGCGAACTCGAGCGTGCGGCCGACGCTTGGAGTGTCACGCGGGGGGACTGTCGAATCGCGGTGAGGGTGGCGCCAGCGCAGTCGTTTTGGGCAGCGACGGAAGACGGGGTGAACCTCGTCGCGTTCCGCACGGAGAGTTGGTGTCACAACGGGCGCTGTGGGCACCTCAGAACCTTTCCACGCCGCGCCGCTGCGATGACCACGACCTACCCGGAGGGCGCTCGGGGTAGTGCGGTCGTCGAAGCGGATGTCGAGCTGAATGGTGTGGACTTCAGGTTCGAGAGCTCCGACAGATTGGGGACCAAGCCATCGGGTGAACGCGGGTTTGACCAGTCCCTCAAGAAAGTGCTCGTGCACGAGATTGGGCACGCGCTTGGGCTGGAGGATCACTGCGGAACGGGAGGTCACCGGAGCACGAACGCACGGCACCCGCCGTGTGCAGTGCTGACAGGTATCTCGACCTCGCCCCCAAGTATTGGGCCAACACCCGTGCGAGCCTCCCGGAGCCACCTCGCGAGTCCCAACCTCCCCACGCGAAGGCCTGTCCGACCGAGGGTCCGGCGGGCCCCGAACTCGATTCGGCAGGGGACTTTGGGGGCAGTGACACACGGACTTGGCCCCCGCCACTCCACGGAAAGTTCCCGTGACCGTACTATTCCGAGGTGCATTCCGTAGGGGACGCACGCTTCATTCAGGGCACCGAGTATGCGCAAGGGAACCGAATTCACCAGGGACGTGCGACGAACAGTTCCGGGGCCACCAACCAGGCCCATTCGCTCGACGGCGCGCGTGGCGCGGATTGCCTGGGAGGCTTGGCGCTTCCGGCGCGGTGCGGATGCGGCGATCTCCCGGCGACAGCAGACCCGGCTGCAGGCGCTCGTCCGGCATGCCCAAACGGCGTCGCCGTATTACCGCAGCTTGTACCGACACGTCGCTGCCGAGCCAGTGAGTCTGGCGTCCCTGCCTGTCGTGTCCAAGCGCGACCTCATGGCACACTTCGACGACTGGGTGACCGATCCGGACATCACCATCGCCTCGCTGCGGCGCGACTTCCTGTCCGACCACTCGCTCGTGGGAGCCCGCTACCTGGGCCGCTACCACGTCGCGACGACATCGGGAACGAGCGGGGAGCCGGCCATCGTGATTCACGATGACGCATCGTGGGCGGCGTTCCAGTTCGCGGGCCGTCGCGGCGAAGGGCAGTTCATCGCTCGATGGAAACCTCTGCGCGAACTTCTGCTGCGCGGGCTGAGGGTGGCGGCACTGTTCGTCGCCGACGGGCACGTCGGCGCCTGCGCCGCGGTGGAGTCTGCCCGACGGCGCAGCACCTTTTTGGCCAACCGCACGCGTGTGCTTTCGGTGTTGCGGCGACTGCCGGACTTGGTGCGGGAACTCAACGAGTTTCAGCCGACAGTCCTCGAGGGCTACCCGAGCGCGTTGGCGCTGCTGGCTGGCGAACGACGAACCGGCCGTCTGATGATCCAGCCGCTGCTGGCGATCACCGCAGGCGAGCAGCTGACGGCCGCGCTTCGCGCCGACATCGAGTCGGCGTTCGGCTGCCCCGTGGAGAACCGTTATGCCTCGACCGAGTTTCCGGGCTTGTCGATGGAATGCCGGCACGGCTGGTTCCATGTCAACAGCGACTGGTATCTCCTCGAGCCGGTCGATGAGAACTACCAACCCGTTGCAGCAGGCGTCGTCTCCCACACGGTCTTGGTCACCAACCTTGCCAACCGGGTGCAGCCGCTGATCCGCTATGACCTGGGCGATCGAGTGAAACTCGCCGACACGCCGTGTGCGTGCGGCAATCGGCTGCCGGCGCTCAAGGTGGAAGGTCGCACCAGCGACCCCCTGTCGTTTGACGCATCAAGCGGAACCGAGGTCAGGGTCTTGCCGCTGGCGTTGGTCGCGGTGATCGAGGAAACCCCCGGTGTGCACCGGTGCCAGGCCATTCGCACCGGGCCGCGGGCGCTCAGGGTGCGACTGCAGATGGCATCCGGCGCCGACCCCCGGCACGTGTGGCAAGCGGTCGACGAGCGGCTCCACGCCTTCTTCGCCGCGCAGGGAACCGCACGGATTAGCGTCGAACACGCGGTCGAACCACCCGCCATCGACCCGAAAAGCGGCAAGTTCCGGCAGGTGTGGTCGGCGCGCTAGAGCGACGCCCAATGTGACCGGAGAGTCGAGCTTACCGGTTCCGAGCCAGGCGACGCCCCCGGCGGCCGCGGTGCCGAGCAGCACACCAGCATCGACGGCGCGCACCCAGCCGAAGGACCACCCGCCGGAGGACGCAGGGTTGGGCCGAGCCAGGCGCCTACGCCACCGCGAATCCGCCCGGTCCGTACCGAAGATTTTCTGAGTGTGTCACATCCCGCCCCTCCGGCGCCGACGTATGGGCATGAACACCATCCAGATCGTCATCGTCGGCGCGGGGTATGCGGGCGTGATGGCGGCCAACAACCTCGCTGGCCGCCACGCCGTCACCCTGATCAACCCCCGCCCGTTCTTCGTGGAGCGGATCCGGCTGCACCAGTTCGTGGTCGGCACCCATCCGGCCCGCATACCGCTCACAGACGTCCTGCACCCCGACGTCCGGCTGGAGATCGGCTCGGCGACACGGATCGCCGCAGTCAACCGGCAGGTGGCCCTCGCCGACGGCTCGGTGCTCCCCTACGATTACCTCGTGTACACCGCTGGCAGCCGGGCCGCGCCGCCGACGTTCCCCGGCGCGGAGCACGCCTTCACTCTCGCCGAGTGGGAGTCGGCGCAGGGTCTCCGAGCGGCACTGGGCGGCGACGTCGCCACCGTGACCGTGGTGGGCGGCGGCCTGACCGGCATCGAGGCGGCGAGCGAGATTGCCGAGCAGCGGTCCGCGACGCGCGTGCGCCTAATCTCTGCAGGAGCCGTCGGCCAGGGGCTGTCGCCCCGCGCGCAACGGTCGATTGTGCGACGCTTGCAGAGCCTGGGCGTGGAGATCATCGAGAATCGCCGCGTGGAGGCCATCACGCCGCACTCGGTCCGGGTCGCCGGCGAGGAGCTGGCCAGCAACCTCACGCTGGTCGCAGCGGGCATGGAGGCTGCGAGCCTGGCCCGCGACAGCGGGCTGACCGTCGACGCTGCCGGTCGGCTCGTGACCGACGCCGCGCTCCGGAGCGTGGACTCCGACCGGATCGTAGCCGCCGGCGACGCGGCCGCCCCCCCCGCCGCCGTAGCCGCGCACCTTCGGATGTCCTGCGCCTCGGCGTTCCCCCTCGGCGCGACGGCCGCGCGCACCGTGGGCGCCCTCGTTGAAGGGCGCGAACCCGAGGCGCTGTCCCTGGGCTTCCTGCTCCAGTGCATCAGTATCGGCCGCCACGGTGGCGTCGTACAACCGGTCACACCCGACGACCGCCCCCGCGCCACGGCGATCTCCGGCTGGGGAGGTAAAACCATCAAGGAAGCCATCTGCAAGAGTACGGTGAAGTGGCTGGCGCGGGAGGGCCGCAAGCCCGGTAGCTACCAGTGGCCGGCCGGTCCTCGGCCCCGGGAAAAGGCAGTGTCGATCCCATGAAGCACACCGAGCAGTTCGAGCGCCATCGGTCGCTGCTGTTCACGATCGCCTACGAGATCGTCGGTACGGCAGCCGACGCCGAGGACGCCGTACAGGACGCCTTCCTCTCGTGGTCGACCACGGACCTCGAGCAGGTGCGCGACCACCGCGCGTACCTCGCTCGGATCACGACACGGCGCGCACTCGACCTGCTGCGCAAGCAGACCCGCCGCCGGGAGGAGTACGTCGGTCCCTGGTTGCCCGAACCCGTCGCGACCCCGACGGGCGTGGTCGCCGAGCTCGCCGGCCCGGTGTCGATGGCGATGCTGATCGTGCTGGAGACCCTCAGCCCCATCGAACGAGCCGTGTTTGTGCTGCGCGAGGTGTTTGGCTTTCCGCACGAGGAGGTCGCCCAAGCGGTCGGCAAGTCCACCGACAATGTCCGGCAGATCGCGCGCCGGGCGCGATCTCACGTGGAGGCACGGCGGCCGCGCTTCGCAGCCGATCCGCAGCGAGCCACGGCTGTAGCCTTCGATTTCCTCGCTGCCGTGCAGACCGGCGACATCGCCGAGGTGGTCGAGCTCCTCGCCCCCGAGGTGGTCTCGATCTCCGACGGCGGCGGCCTGGTGTCGGCGGCGCGGCTGCCCGTGCACGGCGCCGATCGGGTCGCCCGGTTCCTCGTCGGACTGTTCACCAAAGCCAGCGGCCGCGGGAGGATCGAGTTCGAGGTCACCAGCTGCGACGGGCTTCCCAGCGTGCTGGTCAGCGAGGATGGTGAACGTTCGCTCCTCGTCCTCGTCGAGGTCGACGGCGACAAGGTGTCGGCCGTCTACTTGGTGCGCAATCCGGAGAAGCTGGCGCGGGTGGGCGCAACGCCGTCGTTGTCTAGGGCTGCGCTCTGAATCGTCACGCAGCAACAGCGACCCTCCCACGGATGCATCCCCCGCCGCGCTCGCCGATGCCCAGCAGCTCCCGTGTTCGGACGGGAGAAACCTTCGTCCAAGAGAAACTCCTGGGCGTTTCTCCTCCGGCATGTCTTCCTCGTCGATGTCACCGACCGAACCGAAACCCTGTTCACGCGACCACGCCGAGAAGCTGCTGGGCTGCACGACGTCGAACTGCTCCTCTGTCTGCGTCTGTTGCAAGGGCTGGGCGAGCTCGCGCGCGCGCCTCGTGCGCGAGCCGGTGCGTCGAAGGTGGTGTCCCGCTCGAAGGCGGCGGCATTCTGCTCGATCAAGTGCCCGAACGCGAACAGATCCTGCACCAGATCATCGAGGTCCTCGCCCTCGGCGATGGTGGTCAAGGTCTCGGCGATGACGCGATTCTCGCCCAGGTGGTGGCGCGCTGCGGCTCGATGGGCCGAAGATTGTGGTCGAACGTGCCTATTGGTTGCAGGCCGAGAGCGGTTGGGAGTTGCGGACAGAGGGGGGCTTCAACCTGTACATCAGTCAGGGTGGCGCCTGGCCCCTCAATCCAGATGAATGCACCGCCGATGGCACGGCGTGTTCCGGGGATGAAAAAGCAGCGCCGGGTGGACCCTCGCGTTGGGTCACGCCTTCTAACAGAAACCGGATGGAGAACCTCTTCCGGTGCTCGGGAGGTCGAGTTTATCGCCCGGGCAGCCATTTGCCCGCTCGGTGGGCGACACGAACCGAGTTTTCTAGGAGGTGTTTGTCCGCGGAGGCTGCAGTTACCTTTATCCCGGCTTGACCTGAAGGCGCGGGGGAGGCTAGGGATCTCAGGAAGAACACTTTGCACTGATTGCTTCGATGGGCACCTGGAACCTTTCTTGGCGTGTCTGGCTGCCTGGCGGCGCGCTCGCGCTGGGATGCGACCCGGGCCGGGCCGGGCGTCCGCGGTGAGGGAAACTGGATGGGCGATCGGTGTGACTTTCAGATCGGCTGCGAGTTTTCTGCTGATTGCTTCGAAGGAGGCCCGTGTCTTTTTTGGGACAGTGTGGCTTGCCAGCGCCGGTTGCACGCTCACACCCGCGCCGGGATGCGATCCGGGCCACTCACTGCGTCCGCAGTGAAGGGAACTGCCAGGGCGATCGATGTGACTTTCAGGGATGTCGTTCCGTGCTGTGCTCGTCATTTCCCACGGTGTTTTGTGAAGAAGAAAGCGAAGAAACGAAAGTATGAAAAACCTACGCTATTCAGCACCCGTCCTCGCCTTGCTGTTCGCGCTCACCTCCGCCGCGTGCTCCGGTGGCGAGGAAGATTCATCACCGCCGCCCTGCAACGAGGATCCGTGGAGCTGTCCCACCGGGCAGACTTGTTCGCCCATCGATGCGGTGGGCTCCGAGTTTGCCTGTGTCAACAGCGGCCCCGGGCAATTCGGTGACGCTTGCCTCGGGGTGGTCGGCTCGGCCGAATGTGCCGATGGGCTCGCGTGCAACCTGATGACTCCGACGGATCGCACCTGCACCGCCTACTGCGATCCAACCGATCCAGCGCGGGTCTGCCCAGACGGCGGCGTCTGTTTCACGGCCCAGACCTCGGGTGGTCGCAGGGTGAACGTGTGCCAGCCGGCGTCGAGCAGCGGGAGCGGTCAGATGACGGGCTCGGGCGGGAGTACGTCCAGCGGAGCGAGCACGGAGCTTCCGGAGGGATGGTCCGATCTCAGCTTGGAGGAACGGTGCGCCCAGGCCGATACCCACATCAGCCAGAGCTGTGGAGGTGAACCGAGTCAGGATGGCATCGACTTCTGCCTGGAAGGCTATGCCCAGTACGAGCCCATCGGTTGCGGCGCTGCGAACGACGCCTACGTGGCCTGCACCGCGACAGCAGAACTCGACTGCTTTGACCCGTGTGCGCAGGAACTCGAAGTGCTCAACGCTTGCGAGGCCAACTTCACCCTGCGCACCGGGTGCGAGCGAATGGTCCGAAGGGACAGCGAGTGCTCAGCCGAGTCGCCCTATTTGATCCAGTGCCCCGACTCCGAACCCGTGGGTTGTGTCCCGGTGGGGGAGAACGGTTTCTGCTGTGCCGTGCTGCCCTGAGCGAGCGTGCCCAATCCCGCTGCCCCCAGCGCTCATGCGAGCCACTCCTTGACCTACTTCACCCTTGGGCTTAACGCCGGCCCCAGCCTCGCTGACTCTGTTCCGAACTCCCCACCCGACGAGGACCCGGGCGCGTCTGAGGAAACCTGGTGGGAGGCTCCATCACCGACCGAGCTCAGGAAACAGGATGAGGAGAGCGAAGCCGTCATGGTTGGTACCGACGCTTCACCCCGTCACGGGGCATGGTGTACGGTGGCGTGGCATGGGTTGTCGCGCCCTGATCGCGCGGATCCGTGTGTGGGGCTGAGCGACGACGAGTGCTCTGCGGACCCGACCTGCACCTCCGGTACCTGCTGAGCGCGCACGCAGGCCTCCCCCATATGCCTGGACACCGAACCTGTGGGGTGTGTCCCGGAGGGTGAGTACGGCTACTGCTGTGCCGTGCTGCCCTGAGTCAGCTTGCAGCTCAGTCCATCGTGCAACGTCAGTTGGGTTTCGAGTAGATGCCCGTTGTCCGCGGAGGCGGGGGGCACCGTCAGAGCGGACTCGCCCTGGAGGTGCATGGTGCCCGAGGGAGGGCCGTGTTAGCCCACGTGGCTTGGGAAATGGATTGATGAAAAATAGAGAATTCTTCGTTTCACTCGGTGCCCTGTTCGTCGCCGCAGCATGTTCGTCCTCCAGCGGAGGCGGCGATTCCTCCCACCAGATGGCCACCGGGGGCTCCGGAGCGTTCACGACCGGTGGCACTGGCGGAGTGTCAGGAGGGGGCGGCATTGGTACAGGGGCCGCAGGTAGCGGCACTGGCGCGGCGGGCAGCGGCACCGGGGGCAGCGACGCGATGGCGGAGCGGCTGACCAGGGCGTGCGAGGATTCATGCGCGGTGGCGGAGAGCTGCATCGAAACGGTCCCTGACTGCGTGGCGAACTGCCTCCTAGGCACGAATCTTTTCGACGCGACTTGTCAGGAACTGATCCTGGCCGAGGCCGAATGCCAGGCCACCCTTGAGTGCGACGAGCTGATCGCCTACACCAATCAGCGTCGGGGTGATCCGAATTGTGGTGCGCAATTCGATGCACTCTTCGAGCAGTGCACTGTGACCGGTGGAGAGGTACCTACCGAGTGCACGAGCTTCTGCGGGGCTTTGCAGGAGTGCGGCATCGATGGCGTTGCGGGCCAGGGCGCATGCGAGGAGAACTGCGTCACGTACCTCACGGGGATAGATATCGCGGCTGGTAGCGCGGCGTGCGTGGCGACGTGGCAGGAGGCCTACGGGTGCATGGGCGCAACCGACTGCACTCAACTCGCCGCCGTGCTCTCGTCAGGGACGACTCCGTCGGAATGCGCGTACCTCGACGACGAGATCCTCGACGTCTGCTACTGAGCGCCCCGGAAACGCCTCCGGTCGCGCGCGCCGCCCTGGGCTTGCGACGGCTCAGCTCGTTTGCGGGGCGCCCGAGGTGTTCAGAGATACTCGCACAAGTACGCGGTCGGTCCCGCAGCAACCACCGTGAACGAACTGTCTCCCGGAACTTCGAACGAAGTGCCGGCCGGATAGTGAGCGCTGGTCGTAGCGTCCTTCAGGGTAACGACAAGTTCGCCTGAGACGACGGTCATGCGTTCCGGAGCGCTGGTGCCAAAGGTGTGTGAGCCCTGGGCGATGACGCCCACCGACTGGCGGCGACCGAGTCGCTCGAACCCGATGCTCTGTACCAACCCATCGAAGTAGCTGTTGTGCTGAAGCATGGGCTAGCGTTTAGCATTGGCCTTCAGCGAATCCAGCAGGGTTCCTGGGTCGGCGCGGACGCAGCCGGAGAAGAGCTATTTCTTGACGAAAGTGATGGGAACGTTGATGAGGGCGCTACCACCGGCGGGTGGGTCGAACGTCGCCTGCGAGGCTCGTGCCATGACGCATGTGCCCACGCTTTGTCGGAGTTCGAGCATGCGTCCGGAGACCCTCGTAACGCGTCCCTTTGAGCCGACGTGCAGGGTCAATGCGATCACCCCCTCGATGGTCGGATCTTCATTGAGGGCGCGCTGGTAGCACCGCCGAAAACCGGCGCGCATCCGCGCGACCACTCGGTTCGCATTGCTGACGCCGTCTGCCAAGTTCCCTCTCTCAACGCGCGCCGTAGCAGCGTCTGGGGCGAAGCCCTGGTCGTCCCAGAAGTACTCGCGGTCGAAACTCCAGATGGGAGCGGGGCCCATCAGCTGCTTCACTTCTTCGTCGCTTTTCGAGGGCAACTTTCGAAGTGTCGAGAACGCGATCCTCCACAACTCTCGCGGGTAGCCGTAGCTTTCGAGGATACGGTAGACTTCGAGGTAGCCTGGTAGTACCGCGTTCTCGAGAGCGCCTTCGGGGGCTTGCTCCGGCAGGCCTGCCAAAAGCACGATGGCTTCGCAGGCGAGGAGGGCTCCGCGCAACTCCAGGCGACCCGCGAAGGCCCTCGCCCGCTGACCATGGCGTACCGCGGCCGTCCAGTCCCCGCGAGCCAGGGCGAGGCGAGCCCACGCCAGTTCGGTTTTCGCCAACGGTTCGACGCTGCGAGCCCTATCCCGCTCGGCCCAGACGCTCGCGGCGTCCAGGTCCGTCCCGGCTGCGTCGTACTGCTCGAGGCGCATGAGACCGTCTGCACGAGTGATGAGCAAGTCGACGACGGTGGCCGCGGAAGCCTTTGGAGCGAATGAAAGCCCCCGTGTCGCAAGGCCCACCGGCGATTGCGGGTCATCGACCGGGACGGTTCGCCACACATTTTCGCGCGCCCGAGCGAGGAACACCCGGGCCTTGTCATCGTCGGTGGGTGCCGGGGCAGGAGTTGGCGCGGGCTCGGTCGCGAGCGGTGCTCGCGAGTTGCGAGGTACGCAGCCCGGGGCGACGAGGCATGCCAGAAGCACGGCAAGGCAATGTCGGGTGAAAGCGTTCGCACCGAGGGGCATCGCGCACTTTTACGACGACGCACCCTGGCAGTAAACGGAGGGCCAGCGGGCGTACGCAACGGCGCGGAGTTCCGGCGAATCCCTTGGGCTCACTCCGAACTGAGTCCTCGGAGAGAGCGTCGACCGGCCACTTCGAGGATGAAGCGGGCGCGCGCTTCGTTGCTGCCGCCGTAGGCGTCGGTGCGCCGATTCGTGTGGGGATGCAGAAACTGATTCAGCAAGTACCCGTTGGCCGCATGGAGCTCGATGCCATCGAACCCGGCGCGCACCGCGTTGCGAGCGGGTTGTCAAAAGACCTTCTCTCCGGACTCGCCTTCTTTCGCCGCGCCGACGTCGTCGAGTTCTTCCGAGAGGGTGTCCTTCAGCCGTTCGAGGAGATGCCCCAAGGTGGTGCCGAATTGGGCAGCTTGTGGAGTCGCGAGGATCGCCTTGAGGTGTTCGTAGCCGGTGCGGTCACCGATGGGCACCGCCATGAAGCCGAGCAGGGCGAATACGGAGACCACGAGCCCGAACAGGCGACGACCGGCGGACAGGAACACGCCCGGCAGGTTAGGGCAGGGGGCGCGAAACGGGCGAGTTTCCGGCAACTTGGGGCAGGGGTACGAGCTCCAGGCGGCTTGCGCCGCCTCCGGAAGCGCCCCAGGCGGTCGCGAGGTGGCCCGTTGAGAGGACCGCCTGCGTGGCGTCGACCTCCCGCGCGGCCTCGAGCACCGTCTCGGGGGACAGCGGCCGGGTCTCGGGCTGGCGTGGGTCGTGCTTTTCGAGCACACGACAGAGCTCGGGTGCGCCGAACCCCGCGATCACCGCGAAATATCCAAAGTCCGGGGTGGCGACGACGAGGCCGTGATTCGATCGAGACCGGCTTCTCGCATCACGACCGAGCGAAAGCTCGGCGCTGCGATCAGCGAACCCGTCGCGCCGGGCGTACCAGGGCCGAAGGCACGAAACGCTTACGACGACGATGAGTGCCCATGCGCCGAAGAGCACGAGGCGGCGCTCACGCCACGCGACGAGGGCCAGGTGACCAAGCGCGATCGAAGACAGGAGCCAGACGGAGAGCACCGCCCGTTCGGAGTGGTGCGTCGGTGCACCACCGCGGAGCTCGCCGACGATCAGAAAAGCGATTTGAAGGGCGATGAGGAGCACCGGCCGCCGCCACGGAAGGGAAGGGCGGAGCAGGAGGAGACCGAGGACGGTCGCGCCGACGAGCTCGGGTTCGTGACGGAGTACGGCGAGTGGATAGTCGGCTACGGACGTCCAATCTGCGGCGGCTCCACCCAAGGCCGCCTTGTAGTCGGCCACTCGGTGAACGAAGAAGAAGAGGTCGTCGTGACGCACGAGCCCATGCAGAAGCCAAGCGACGGGAAACGAAGCGGCCATCCCGGCCGCGACCCACAGTCCACGGCGTTTCAGCCGGCGGGCATCCCAAGCTGAAAGAAAGGCGAAGCCCAGTGCGACGGGCCACGCCTCGTATCGACTGCCTGCTGCCAGAGTGAGAAGCCCCGCACCCACGATGCGGAGAGTGACGCTGTCGATCGCGTCTTGTCGCGGAACCAGAGTGGCCACGCCCAACACCACGGCGCTCGCCGTGAGGAGCTCCGGGACAGTCGCGACCCCGAGCCAGGCAGAGTAGGGAAACGCGGCGGCAAGCCCCCCCCCAGCGAAGGCCGCTGCTCGAGAACAGCCCAGGAGCCGAGCCGCGGCGTACACCCACCAAACCGCGACGATGCCCGACGCGATCGCCACCACGCGGGCCACCTCGAAGGACCGCCCGAACAGGAGCATGGGCAGACCTTGAATCCAGAACGGGATCGGCAGCCAGCTGGTTCCACTCGGGTCGAGCGAGGGAGAGTGGGCGAACTCCTGGGCGATCACCACCCGGGCGAAGTCGTCGTCGCTGATGGCGACGAAGCCACCTGCCACCACGAGCAGTGAGACCGCGAGCTTTAGGAGACCGAGGACCGTGAGTTCCTTCGCCGAATCCCGGAGCGCGTGGCGCGCCCAATCGACAAGACCCGCCACCACCGATGAGTGGGGCGGGCCTTGGCTCGGCTCCGACGTCGAAGTCAGACGATCGTCATCGACGGCGAGGCTCACTTCTTTTCGGTGACCGGTGGTGTCCCCGGTTCCTCCGCCTGTTTGGCGGCAGCGGCGGCCCGCGCTTCGAGCGAATCTCCTGTCGTGGACGAGAGATACGCCAGGGCGACGCTCGTGAAGAAGAAGATGAAGCCTGTGACCCAGGTCGCCTTCGTCAGCACGTTGCCGGCGCCACGTCCGCCAAAGACCTGCGTCGCCGCAGCACCCGTGAACGCTCCGAGGCCACCGCTCTTGCCTGGCTGAAGCAACACGACGAGCACCAAAAACAGGCACGCACAGACGTGGATGACGGTGAGAGGCTTTTCGATGAGCTCAGCCATGATCTTTTCTCGGTGGTCTCGTGATGTTCGAAATGGGCGAATCAGCCTTGGGCTGCGGCGATGATCTGGCCGAAGCCGTCGGCATCGAGTGACGCGCCACCGACGAGTGCTCCGTCGATGTCGGCGCAGCCGAGGAGCTCCGCTGCGTTCCCGGCCTTTACACTTCCACCGTAGAGAATACGCGTCTTCGCGGCCACGTCCGCCGAGACCTTCTCCGCCAGGCGAGCGCGGATGGCCGCGTGCACTTCCTGAGCTTGCTCGGGCGTGGCGACCTTGCCGGTGCCGATGGCCCAGACGGGCTCGTAGGCGATCACGCCGACGCCGGGATTCTTCGCGAACAGGTCGGCGAAGGCGTCGAGCTGGCGGTTCACGACCGCGAGGGTCTGATCCGCTTCACGCTCCTCGAGCTTTTCGCCAATGCAGACGATCGGAATCAGTCCTGCCTCGAGGGCGGCTTCCGTCTTCTCTCGCACCTGCTCGTCCGTTTCCCCGAAGATCTCGCGACGCTCGCTGTGGCCAATGATGACCCACTTCGCGCCGGAGGCCAGGAGCATGGGCGCGCTCACCTCACCGGTGAAGGCACCGCTGTCCTTGGGGTAGAAATTCTGCGCTGCCACGCCGACCTTGCCGCCGTTTTCGTCAGCCACCTGAGCCACCGCGGCGAGCGCGGTGAAGGGGGGAGACACCACGACGTCGACGTTCGGCGCCGAAGCTGCGGCTTTCGCGACGCCCGCGGCCAGCTCGCAGCCGTCGGGACCGCCCTTGTTCAATTTCCAGTTTCCAGCGATCAGCGGTGTGCGTTCAGTCATCTCCCAATCCTCGCAGGGCTTCGATGCCCGGAAGTTTCTTGCCGGTCAAAAGGTCCAGCACGGCTCGCCCGCCGCTTGCCAGGCATCCGAGCTCGGCGGCTCGGGCGGGGCAGCTGAGGCGAGCGGCGCCGACGCTATCGTCACCTGCCGCCATGGTAAAGGCCGAGCTGTCGGCCAGGGCCTCCACGATGGCTCGCGTTCCCTTGGCGAACGCCGAGTTTTTGTGGAATCCGATGGTTCCGCACCAGAGAACGGTTCCAGACTGGGCGATTTTCCCGCGGATCTTGTCGATGCTGTCGGGCCCGATGTCCACGATGACTTCATCGGGATCCATTCGGCCCGCCGGTGCGACACGACCGGTCGGAGCCGTCACGGAGGGAGCGACCAGGAAATCTTCGGGTAAAAGGAGCTTACCGTGGGCCTGATCCATGAGGGTGCGGGCGCCTGCGAGGTAGTCCTCTTCCACGTGGGAGGCTCCGGTCTGTCCGCCCCGCGCGCGCACCAGGGTGTTTGCAGGAACTCCGGCGACGCACAAATGATCCACGTTCGGCAAAAGCTCGCGCAGCAGATCGAGTTTGTCGGTGAGACGGTTGCCCCCGACGATCAGGGTGAAGGGGCGGGCGAGGGTGGTGCGAATGTGCGCGACCGCAGTGAGGTCGGACAGCATGTTCGGGCCCGCCGCGCGATGCTCGAGCAGACGAGGCAGGACGGTCGTGGTCGACGATTCTCCTCCCGCGTCGCGTAGAGTGTCTCCGACATACGCATCACAGTAGGCCATCAAGGTGCGCGCGAAGCCCTCGTCTGCCTGGGCGTCTTCGGGGTGGCGAGCGAGATTCTCGAGCACGCAGATCTGCCCGTCCCGCAAATCGCCGAGAACCTTCTTCACCGCGTCGCCCACGCAGTCGTCGGGGAGGTGCACTTCGAAACCGGACAGTTCGCTGAGCCGCGCGGCGACCGGTTCGATGCTGGGAGCTTCGGTCTCTTGCTCGCTGCGTCCTCGGCGACTCTTCGCCGACGGGCTGGTTCCGAATCGAGACGCCACGACCACGCGCGCGCCCATCTCGACGATCTTCTGGATCGTCGGGACGGCCATTCGGATGCAGGTGTCGTCTACGATCTCCCCGCGCTTGTTCGTCGGCGCATCCAGATCCGCTCGGATGAAGACGCGCTGATTTTCGAGCTCGAGGTCGTCGATGGAGGAGATGCCGCCGAGGAGG
>JBNKGC010000145.1:0-15080 GCA_050289625.1 Polyangiaceae bacterium
CGCTCGCACCATGGCTCGCCGCGCGCCGCGCGGATGCGATGCCTCCGCTGCCCCCTCCGACCACCAAGTAGTCGTACGTTCGCTGCCTCATCGAACGGCATACCTAGAGCGCCAACCAGTCTGCCGCCAGCGCACCTATGAAACCCGCCCCGCCTCTTCTCGCGGAAGCGGGTTTTGCCCACTCGTCTCGGCATCGCCTAAGGCCTCAACCCGGGCCGAGTAGCCAGTGCAGCGCGAGTACGAGCCCCAGGAGTAGGAGCAGCAGTTTTCCGAACCAAACTCCAAGCGATGACCATCCTGCCCTCGCATTCCGACCGCCTCGAGCGTCGCAGCGATGACAGATCGCCCATTTTTTCGTGGTCCCCTCGGTGAGCACGCAGCAGTCACCACAAACTGGGGTGTGACATCGCGCGCACGGACCGGCTGCATCGCCCCCGCAGAGGCCGCATTTCACGAACGAGTCGTCGTCACCGAAGCGCTGGAGTCCGGGCACCGACTCTCAGACGTTCTCCGGAAAGTCGGCTGATTCCGGGTAGTCGTCGAAGCCTCGCCCTCCCCTGAGGGGGATGGCACGTGCCAGGGCAACGCGCTCGAGCGCCTGAGCGAGGCCATCGCGATCGCCCACGGCGGGAAGGAACTGGCGGGTGCCATCCCAGAGGTCAAGACTGATCGAACCGCTCGGTTCGAAGGTGATCTGATCGATCTGCGCCCATTTGTAGCGTCGGACTCGCGGCCACAAGTTCGAGATGACGTCGCGGTACTCGACGGCGTCCCCGTGGATCCGAACTCCACGCATCCCAGCCCGCAGCAACGACGCCACGGCGCTGATGACCACGAAAATCGCGACGGTCCGAGCGTCAATCACGTGTTTCTGCTGAAACATGTACCTGTAGAGCTCGCCGTCCCGAGGCCCCCGCTCCACGAGAAGGATCGTCGCCACGACGGCCGCGGCAACGATCGCGTGGACGAAAGAGAGAACCCGCTGGATCATGGGCGGACCGTAAACCTCCTCCCGCGGGCGGTAGGTCATGTCGAAGCCAGGGGGTCGGGAAGCGCGGGCCACGTCGGTCAGAAAGTAGCCCGTGGCGAAAGTTCCGCAAAGCTGTCACCCGAGGCGCGCTAGCCCTGGCGCGAAAAATGTGGGATCGGTCCGCTCGCCCGGGCCGCCGATCGCGCTAAATCTGGAGCGCGGCGGCCTGTCGGACGCGGAGCCAGCCACGTCGCTCGCCCCCCCTCACGGCGCCCCCCTGCCCTTTCCTTCCTCGACGGCGCCTCGCAAAGCCACCCCTCAGGAGACCACAGCGTGAAAATTTTCATCGATTCTGCCGACCTCGGCGAGATCCGCGAAGCTGCCGCCATGGGCGCCATCGACGGCGTCACGACGAACCCGTCGTTGCTCGCCAAGGTGAAGCGACCTCTGAAGGAAACCGTCACGGAAATCTGCGAGGTGGTCGATGGCCCCGTGTCGGCCGAGGTGCTCGCGACGGACACCGACGGCATCGTCCGAGAAGGGCGAGAGCTCGCGAAGTTGCACCCGAACGTGGTGGTGAAGGTCCCGCTCATCGTCGACGGTCTCAAGGCCGTACGCCAGCTGAGCTCCGAGAACATCAAGACCAACGTCACCCTCTGCTTCTCCCCGACCCAGGCTCTCCTCGCCGCCAAGGCCGGGGCCACCTACATCTCCCCGTTCGTCGGTCGCCTCGACGATTTGAGTGAGCAGGGCATGGAGCTGATTGAGAAGCTCGTGACCATCTACGGCAACTACGACTTCCAGACGGAGATCCTCGTTGCCAGCGTCCGACACCCGATGCACGTCGTCGAAGCGGCTCTCCTTGGCGCGCACGTCTGCACGATTCCCTTCAAGGTCATCCAGCAGCTCGCGCACCACCCGATGACGGACCAGGGCCTGGAAAAGTTCTTGGCCGACGCCAAGACCATTCCTCAGAGCTGAGCCTTGCCAGCCTACGTTCTGCGTCGCGCCCCCGGCTCGCCTCCGCTCGACGGACGCCGGGTGCGTACGCTCGCCAATCGGATGCTCCGCGAGCTCGAGCTCGAGTCTGCAGAGCTCAGCATCCTCTTGACCAACGACGCGCAAATCCACGAGCTCAACCTCGAACACCGAGGCAAGGACAAGCCGACGGACGTGCTCTCCTTTCCCCAAGACGAAGGTGAGTTCCCGCAAACCGTCGACGCCCCCCTACGCCTCCTCGGGGACGTGGTGATCTCACTCGACACCGCCGAGCGCCAAGCTCGTTCCCGAAAACGGGAGCTCTTCGAAGAAGTTCGCTTCCTTCTCGCGCACGGCATCCTCCACCTGATTGGCTACGACCACGCCACACCGGACGAAAAGCGTGAAATGGATCGGATGACACGTCGCCTGGTGAAGGCCGCCTCGGCATCCTGAGTCGCCGTCGTTCCGCTGCGCCAGAGGTGTAGCCGTGCGCACTCCTGAGTCTTGCCGGGTGCCTGCAGCATCACCTCGCTGCCCGTTCGAAATTTCGGAATGATCCACCGCAGGATCGCGCTCGAAGATGTCACGCATCGAGGCGCGAAGGGCGCTCGGCACAGACCACTTCTCCAGCTGTTTCCAGCCATCTCCGCGACTCGTGGGGTCGGACGACCCGAGGTGCGCAAGCCGATTGTACGCACCCTGTCAATGGCGCATGTCGCCGAATCGCGCCCTTCTTCGTTGCGATCGGGTTTCGCACGAACGCCTCTCGACGCCTCGTTCGCGAGGTCGACGAAGGATCGCGCGGTGCAGCCGAAAGCAGCTGCTTCGAGCTTCAGGCGAAGCCTGAGCCATGTCCCATAACCCTTTGGTCTGAAAGCGAAAGTCGCCGCACGGACCTTTCCATCTGGGGAGCTCTCGACTACTCATGACACGCTAAGTGGCGTCCGCCGATCGCCCTTACCGCAGAAAAAAAGCGGGTTCCCGCGCTTTGTCGGATCGCTTTCCTCTTGAAAGGCGAAAATTCCCTTGTTATCCGTCGCCGTGCCTCTCACGAACAGACGCGCCTCGCGCGCGAGTGGGAGAGCGGGACGGCGTCTACATTAGGACTTCACAGGAGATAACCCATGGCAGGTAAGCGGCTCACCAAGGCCCAGATCATCACGGAGCTTGCGAACTCCACCGACCTCGACAAGAAGACGGTCAACAAGCTCTTCGACGAGATGTTCGCGCTCATCAAGAAGCAGTTGAGCCCCCGCGGCCCCGGCGAGTTCGTGGTTCCGGGTCTGGTCAAGCTTCGCGTGGTCAAGAAAGCGGCGACGAAGGAGCGTCAGGGCATCAACCCCTTCACCAAGGAGCCCATGACGATCCCGGCCAAGCCGGCGACCAAGAAGGTTCGTGCGACGCCCCTCAAGGCGCTCAAGGACCTGGTCTGAGACTGAGGCTTTCTGCAAATCCCCGGCCCTTTCGAGGGACCGGGGATTTGTGTTTTGTGAGGTCTCACCTCACAGCCAGTAGAAGCTCATACCGAGGCGCAGCAAACCACCACCCGACGTATTCGTCGCGTAGCCGGTCTCCTCCTCCACGAACTCTGGTTCCAGACGTGCCTCGCGGTCGGTGCGACTGCGAAGAAAACCGATCAGATCGACGTCGAGCGCCGTGAGGTTTCCCAGGCGAATTTCGGTACCGAGGCCCGTGTACACGCCGAAGTACCGATACCTTTCACGGTGGCTCACTCCGTCGGCCGCCTCTACGTCCACCCGAGCTCCACTCAGGGTGACGCCCATCGGCAAATAGACCTGCACCCTGCTCTTGGGGTTGAAGAAGAGCTGGCCGCCGAAGGAAAGGGCAAGCTCGGCGCGGTCGTAGCCGTTCCAGTCCGCGCCGAAGAAGAGATCCAGTGCCCCCTCGAGGGCGAAATGGGGCAGCAGCCGGTAGCGCCCCGCGACCCCGAAGCCCCGCAGGCTGGGGTCGTGCCCATCGGTGCCGTCGTCGACGAGCGCAGTGGCAACGTGCGCGTTGATGCCCCAGAATTTCCGGAGACCGCTCATGCGCCAACGGCCGGAGGCTTGCGAGTCACCCTCAGGAGTGAGGACCATCTCGGGGGGCGGAGCCGAAGGTTCGGATTTCACCACTGACTCGACCGGAGCTTCGCTCCCGACCTCTACAGCTGGCTTTTCGGCGACGCCGACGGCGGGCGCTTCCGCGGGTGTCGATGCGGCTCCTTCGGTCGAGGCATTGCCCTGCCCAGGGACCGTCGCATACCCGGGTGGTTCCGCAGAAACGTCGTCTTGGGGGGCGGTTGGCCCCGGGTTCGCGGGAGCTTCTTCACCGGCCCCATTCGTTTGGGATTCTGCGGCGTCCGTTTCCGGTGCATCCCCCTCCGGCTCGACCGCTCCGGGCGGACGAGGCGGCTCCCCTTCCTCGCAGAACCAACCCTCTGGACACCCCTGTGCTTTCGCCTCGAAAGGCGCCACCAGCGCAGCACAAACGAAGAACCCCGACAGCATCCGATGCATCGTCGCCTCCAAGGCGCGTCGCGCGCCAGAAGTAGTCCACAGCGTATCAAAGTGCGACTTCGGGCGCCTTCGAGGGAGACGGCGGTCCGAGTTCGCCAGGCGGTGCCATTGGCACAGTCCGGCACAGGTCGCGCGGCACAGCCGTGGGGGCACTCCATCGCAGACCTGCGCATGCACGGCCGAACTGGAGCAAATCCCACGCAACGGCCGAGCGACTGCCTCGTGGCACAATTCCTGCGTCATTAGCGGCCATGACTTGCCTGCGCACTCCTCACCTCTCCTCCTTCCTTCTGAGCGCCGTGGCCGCGGCGCTCGCCGGTTGTGGCGGCTCCACCGACGGGTTTTCGACTGACAACGGCGGCTCGAGCCAGCGCAACGGCCCGACGACTACCAACCCGAGCCCCACCGATCCCCCGCCGACGACCACGGAGCCCAACGTGGATCCCCCGCCTGAGGTACCCGAGCAGCCGGAGGTGCCGATGACCGCGTGCGTCGACTCGCCCAACGACTACTACGCGAGCCTCACCGCAGGCCTCAATCCGGTCACTCGCACCGACTACGTCGGTGCCTTCGCCAACCAGTACACGGTCAACGAACTCGGCGAAACCGAAGCGATGGCAGGGGAAGCGGAATCGGCCGGCGTGGCCTGTGCCTCCGCCTCCGACCCGATGACGTGCCTGGCCGCGCTCGACTCCCTGACGCTCACCTTCCCTGAGACGGAGTGGTCGAGCGCCTACTACTTCGTCGTAACCGACGCCTCAGGGGCTCGCACCCTGACCACCCTGGCCGACGTGAAGAACTTCCTCGGCACGATCGACACGCCCAACGAAGCCGCGCTTCTGTTCCACCTGGGTGGCGACTACGTCCCTTGCGGCGACATCGAGGCGACGGACGACGGCTATGCCACGACGGTAACGCGCTACGGCAATTGCGGCGTCAGCGACTACGAGTATCGCGTCGAGGTGAGCCGCAACGGTACGGTCTCTGAAGAGTTCCTCCGCGAGGTCCCATCGAACTGTGCCATCGGGCGTCTCGCCGACGGGATCTGCATCGAGCCGAGCGACCCGCACGCAGCGGGCAACTTGCCTTCCTACCTCGCAGAGGTGTGTCACCTGGAAACGGCCGCGGTCGGGGCATTCGTTCGCCTGGCAGCCGAGCTCCAGGAGCATGGGGCGCCCGAGCGGCTCATCGCGGGCGCTCACCGGGCGGCGGCCGAAGAGATCGGGCACGCGCGCATGACCTTCGAGCTCGCGCTGCGTCACGGCGCGCGGCCTTTTCCGGTTGCCTCCAAGCCGCGCGCAACCCGGTCTCTCCTCGCCATCGCCATCGAAAACGCCAGCGAAGGCTGCGTGCGCGAGACCTACGGCGCCGCGTGCGCCCACTGGCAGGCCGCACGCGCCCGTTCCGCCGATCTGCGGCGCACTTGGCAGCGCATCGCGATCGAAGAAACACACCACGCCGAGTGGTCGCACGAGCTCGCTGCATGGCTCATGTCCCACCTCACTCCGGAGGAGCAAGCCGAAGTACGCGCCGCGAAGGCCCGCGCCGTGGCGGAACTCGAGCGGGCCGTGGAAACCGAGCCCGCCGAGGACCTGGTGCGTGAGGCGGGTGTCCCCTCCGCGACCCAGGCTCGCGAGCTCTTGCGCCAGGTTCGTCCACTTCTGGCTGCGTAGAGCCGTTCCTCGGCGCCTCACCCGAAGAACGGACGCGCCAGCTCCTCACTCACGGGCATGACGTGCAGGATGGTGTCGCCGAAATCGGGAAGCCCCTGCCCGCCGGGAAGCCCCGTGGGCATGGGGTGGCGCGCCACTTCGGAAAAGCCGATTCGCTGGTACAGTCGACGCGCCCGGTCGTTGCTCGTGAAGTTCTGGAGGCTGACTTCCTTGCAGCCGCTCGTGAGAGCCAGCGCGTGAGACAGCCCGAGCAGCTCGGTGCCAAGCCCCCGACCCCGGCATTCGGGGCGGGCGGCTAGGGCGTTGACGTACCAACTGCCCACCGCTTTCTGCTCCAGGAGGGCCAAGGGCCGCACGATTGGCGACAGCTCGTCCCAATCGACATCCATCTCGCGAATGACGAACCCGAGGAGCATCGCCTCCACGCGATCGTCGCGCTCGACGACATGGGCATTTCGATACGAGAAATCCCCTTCCTCCCGCCGCGCGCGCATCGCGCCCCATTCCCAGGGCTCGATGCCTTGGTCGTTCTGCTCCCAGAAGTACTCCGCCAGGCCCTCCCCGGCCTCGTTGCAGAGATAGGCCAGATCGGGGGCGTCGCTTGGGCGCGCGGCTCGGATGTGTGGCGGAAGGGCGAGCTTTCGACTGGGCATGCATGACCTCCGGATCGATCCGTACCGCCGCGGCTCCCCGGCACCAATCCCCGTCCTGACTTCGCTCACTCGCATTGCACTCGCCCGCCCGGCCCGGTAGGTGGCGCCCGTGGCTCGAGTCATCTTGAAGGCAGGACATGTCCAACCGGTGTGGGCGGGGCACCCGTGGGTCTTTGCGCAGGGGATCGAGCGTCGTCACGGGCGTGTGGATCACGGAGCCGAGGTGGAGGTACTGGACGCCAAAGGCCACGTCCTCGGCCGCGGGCTCTACTCGGAGAACTCGGCAATCGCGGTTCGTCTCTTCACCCGGGACTCCGAAGCGCGGCTGAGCCAGAGCTTCGTCGAGGCACGCCTTCGCTCGGCGCTCGCGCGCCGCAAGTCCTTCGGCCTGCCGTCGGAGACGACCACGGGTTTCCGAGCGTTTCACGCGGAAGGGGACGAGCTTCCCGGACTGATCGTCGACGTGTTCGGTGACACGTGCGTGGTGCAACTTGGCACCGCGGGCATGCAGAAGCGTCGCGGCGCGGTGCTCGACGCAATCCGCGCGGTACTCGCGCCTCGTTCGATCCTCGATCGCACCACGGAGGCCCAGGCGCGCGCCGAACGCTTCGCGCCGACCGAAGGCGAAGTCATCGGCGAATCCCTCGACGCACTGAACTTCCGAGAGCGCGGCTTCGAATTCACGCTCCCCCTCGAGCTGGCGCAGAAGACTGGCTTTTACTTCGACCAGCGCCCGCTGCGCGATCGGATTGAAGCCCTTGCGCATGGCCGCGCCGTCGTCGACGCCTACAGCTACGTGGGCGCGGTGGGACTCGCGGCGGCACGAGGCGGGGCCACCCGGGTGCTCTGCCTCGACTCCAGCGCTCCGGCCCTGGATGTCGGGCGACGACTGGCGGAGCGAGCCTCCGCGAACGTCGAATGGCAAAAGGGAGATGCCGTAGCTTCGCTGGAAGCCCTCGAGCCTGAATGGGACCTGGTCGTGGCCGATCCCCCCAAGCTCGCCAAGAGTCGTTCGGGACGGGACCGAGCACTGAAGGCCATGCGCCGGGTCGCACACGCCGCAGTCCGAGCGACACGCCCGGGCGGCCTGGTCTCGCTCAGCTCGTGCTCCGCCGCCATCGGCGCGTCGGAGCTTGCCCGCTCGCTCGCGCTCGGAGCTCGCGACGCCGGGCGTTCGGCGTTCGTGCTCGAGCGCGTCTTTCAGGGTCCCGATCACCCCGTTCCCGCTGCCTTCCCCGAGGGCCTCTACTTGAGCACCCTGATCGCCGAGGTCCCGTGAAGCCCATCGAAGCACTCACGAGCGAAGAAGCACGACGCCTCGACGGGCTGCTCTTCGATCTCGACGACACCCTCCTCGACGAAGGGCACCTCACCGAAGCGGCCTACTCCTCCTTGTTTCGCCTCCGCGAGTCGGGGCTCACCCTCGTGGCGCTGACGGGACGCCCAGCAGCCTGGGCCGAGCTCATCGCTCGCCAATGGCCCGTGGAAGCCGCCATCGCAGAAAACGGCGCGCTCGGCTTCCGTCGCGAAGGCCCTCGTGTCGTCGCCTTCGACAGCGCACCACCAGCGGAGCGCGCCGAGCGGAAGGCGCGCCTCGCCGCACTCGTGAAGGACATCCGGCGCGAGCTCCCCGAACTCGTCCCCGCCGACGACGTGGGAGGGCGCCAGAGCGACTTCACCTTCGACATCAGAGAGCATCGGTCGGCCCCCGAAACGCTCATCCAGCGTGCGCAAGCCCTCGGGCGCGCCGCAGGCGCCAATACTTTTCGTTCGAGTGTGCACCTTCATTTCGGTTTCGACCGCCACGACAAGGCTTCGGGCGCTCTCGGCTACCTCGCGAAGGTGCGTGGAGTCGATCCAACGAGGGCCCGCTTTCGCTACGCGTTCATCGGGGACAGCGAAAACGACGCTCCGTGCTTCGCCGCGTTCTCGACGACCATCGGTGTCGCCAACCTGCGCGGACTCCTGAGCCTCCGCCCCGCCTACGTCACGCGGGCAGAACGAGGGGCAGGCTTCGTAGAAGCCGCTCGGGTCCTCGTGGCTCGACGCCGCGACCCCCAGAGCGATGACCGCTAGAGCGACAAACATGCACCCCAACTTCACCGCACGCCGCCTCCTCTTCTTGCCAGGGGCCGGTGCTGACCCGGCATTTTGGCAACCGGTTGGCGAGCTACTGCCCCGAGGATGGAAGAAGCGGTACCTCGGTTGGCCGGGCATCGGTCACAACCCACCGGCTCCCGAGGTTCGAAGTTTCGACGATCTGATCGACCTGGCGGAGGCGGAGCTCTGCGCCCTCAGCACCCCTGACGCATCGCCGGTCGACCTCCTCGCTCAATCCATGGGGGGAGCGATCGCTCTGGCGCTCGCGCTGCGCCGTCCGAAGCTGGTCGGCAAGATGGTTCTTGCCGTGACCGCAGGAGGCATGGATGTCGAGAGTCTAGGTGCCGTCGACTGGCGCCCAGGCTATCGGCTCGAGTATCCCGAAGCAGCCTCCTGGCTGTATGACGCGCGCCCCGACTTCGGATCGGCACTCGGCAAGATTGATCCGCCAACGCTCCTGCTCTGGGGGGACGACGATCCCATCAGTCCCCCACGGGTCGGCGCAGAATTCGAGCGGCTCCTGCCCCATGCGTCTCTGGTCGTGGTCCCGGGGGGCACCCACGCGCTCGTCGCAGAACGGGCCGGCGAAGTCGCACCTCTGATCCTCGACCACCTGAGCTCGTAGGCCTCGCCGCCCACTCGTTGGACTCGAGCGATACCAGGGTTGTAGGACTCGCTCGATGACCCGGTTTCCCTTTCCGCGCGACGAGCGCTTGCCTCACCTCTGTTACCCCGAAGCTGCGAGCTCTGAAGACGTCGTCCGAGCCCACGCAGCTTGGCAGCAGGAGATCGTGACGAGCGAAGGAGCAGAGGGATTCTTGCGCACCGTGCGCCCGGACACTCCCGACGGCGAGCCCTACTCGACGGTCTCGGAGGGGATCTCCTACGGGATGATGATTTCCGTGATGATGGACGACCAGGCGAGCTTCGACGCGTTTTGGAAGTACGCCGATCATTGGTCGAACGAAAATGGACTGATGTGTTGGTACGTAGCGGCCGACGGCTCGCGCGCCCTGGGAACCGGTGGCGCCAGCGACGCAGACGAAGACATCGCCTGGGCGCTCCTGATGGCGCACCGCCAATGGGGAGATCGCGGCGCGCTCTCCGAGACCTACGAGTCGCTCGCCAAGCGCCAAATCGATCGCATCTGGCGCTACGAGGTCGACCACGAAAAGTGGCCGGACATGTTCCTGCCCGGCGACGAGTGGCGCGGTCAAAACGTGTTCAACCCTTCGTACTTCGCACCGCACCAGTATCGGGTTTTTGGCGAAGTGACCGGCAACGTCCAGGGCTGGCAGCGAGTGATCGATCGCGGCTACGAGATCCTCGATCGCTGCCTCAACGACGCCAGCGGCAACCGCGAAAACGGGCTGGTCCCGGCGTGGTGCGACTTCGAGGGGCGCCCCGTGGAGGCGTTTCCTGGCGCGGAGCAGAACTACCAAACGGACTCGGCCCGCCTACCGTTCCGCATGGTGCTTGATTGGGCGCTGTCCCGCGATCCACGGGCCAAGGCGTACCTGGACAAGATCTGCGGGTTCTTTCAAGTGCAGGGCGCCGCAAACATCATCGATGGCTACGACTTGGACGGCGCACCCCTACCCGACAGAAAAACGAAAGACCACGGAGCAGGCTCCGCGGTCTTCGTAGGCTGTGCTGGCGCGGGAGCCATGTGCGACCCGCAGTACCAAAGCCTCTTGGATGCCACCTACGAGAGGGTGAAGACCGGGCGCCTTCTCGCTCGAAGCCGCTACTACAACCTGAGCTGGACCGTGCTGTCGCTTCTAATGATGACGGGGAACTTCGGGACTTTCGGTGCTGGGCCGGACCCTCGACATTCCCAACCCTAACCGTCAAGGCAGATGGGGCCTCGCGACTTCACTCAACGCTCGCATGGTCGAGCGGCTGGAACCGGCCGCACCTACATCTTGCGCCTGCGCCTTTACGCCTCGAACGCGAGCGGCGGTGGCGCGCTCCTGATGTACTAGCGAGCCGAGGCCGGTCCTGGCCACGTCGCACCGGTCATCCCTGGTCGCGATAGTCCGGATGAGTGTACTCCGAGAGCAGCGCGTTGCGCGCGGCGCTCCTGTGAACGAACTCAATCGCAAAGTTGACGCGGCGCTGCGTGGTGGAGCGCGAAACACCCAGCTCTTCTGCCACCCGGTCTAGCTTGAGGCCCATCACCCTGCGCAACACGTAGGCGCGGCGGTCCTGGAGGCGCATGCGTTCGAGGATGGCTCCGAGTTCGAGGAGTGCCGCTCGAGCTGCCGGGTCGTCGGTCGCTCGTGCTTCGTCAACGTCGGAATCGACGATGCAGAGTGCCCTTTGGCGCCGTGTGCGTTTGCGGATCTGATCTTGAACCACGTTCCGCGCGATCGACATGAGGTACGAGCGCAGGCATTCGGCTTCGCGAACCCGCGGGGCGCGCTCGTAGAAACGCACGAAGATGTCTCCCACGACGTCGTCCACGTCGTTACTCCGATGAAGGCGTCGCGAGACGAATCGAGTGACCACCTCCCTGTAACGCTGGAAAGCAAGAGCCTGCCATCTCGTGCCTCCGCTTTGGATGGCCAGGAAGATGTCCAGGTCACCACCCGGTGTCGGGGGCGTCGGTGCTGCGGCGGGGGCAGCCACCACCGCCCTCGGAAAACCCATCGTTGGGTTCATTCGCTGCGAGTCGACGGGAAGGCGATCGACAGCACGCACGGGGCCGTCCGTCGGTCGTCCGGTTTTCGTCGTCGGTGGTGGTATGGGCTTGGGGGCGTGGAGCTCGAAGAGCATCGGAGCAGGGGATGTCACTCTTCATTCGTTGCCACCTCGATGGCTCCTCTCACAGAGGAGCGAATGATCCCCGCGCCGGTGAAATGATCTACTGGGACCATCGCGCCCCTCGCGCACGGTAGTGCGCTCCCGCCGGAAGCAGGTGAATGATCCCCATTACAGCGATGCCCGCTTGCGGTGATCGCCGAAGAACATGAGCGGCAGGTGAGAATTGGGGCCTCCCGTAGCCTTTTCGGCCCTCATCCGATCGGGGTCGAAAAGGCTTGCCCAACTACGCGGTGCCTGGACCCCCCGGCCGCCGGCCCTTCGGTGCACGCAACGGCGCGAACTCCGATCGCCGCAGCCCCATTTCACCCGGGCGGAGCTCGAGATCAGACGAAAGCGACGTGTGAAACTTGACGCCTCTTCCCCTGCGGCTGATCCCTCGGGGCGATCACTAGAGCGTCCATCGCTTGCGATGGTCCCAGAAATATGTCGACATCGATCCCGCCGTCCCTCCTTCGTCCACCCATTCGCTGGACCGAGAAGCGCCGCCTTCTCGCCCTTCTGTTCTTTCTAGTCGGCTTCATTGCCGCCACGATCTGCCTGGTCTTTCAGCTGATCACGTATTGCGAGCACGTCGAGCACGCGCGGGAGAAGGAGCGCAACGAGGAAATCGAGAAGGCAAAGAGGGTTCAGACCGCTCTGAACACCGCCCTGAGCCACCTCCCAGAAGAAGCAACCAAGCTCGCAGTCGCGCTGCGGAAAGCCGACTCGGAGACGAGTCGTCCCGTCGAAGCAGTCAGTAAGTCGAACGAGGAAGCGCGCATCGAAGCGACCTCTCCCATCGAGGAGCGCGATGCTTCGAACGCAAACCATCGCACCGGCATCCCCCCAACCCACGAGAGCACCGAGTCGAGCGAGAGCGATCTCGACACCACCGAAGCGGACCATCCTCTCGCGGCATTGAAAGCGCACTACGAGGCGGTCATTGCGAAGACCGTGAAGGAGGTGATCCAAGCGAGGGACGCAGCGCCTTCCGAGGAGGCGACCCCGGTCCACCTCTTTCAATTCGGCATCGGGATTGCACCTCGGTCTGGCGACCTGAAGTCTGGCGACCTGAAGTCAGCCGACCATCCCGAAAGCGACAGCAGCAGACTCCTCGTCTATGCCCTCCAGAGGTCGCCGGGCCTGAGCTGCCAGGAGCAAGCCACGGCAGGGGCAACCTGCAGCCCCATCCCGGCATTTTCCCCGGACGTCGAGTATTGCATCTGTTCCGACTTCGCGACGGACGCCGGCGACGATTACGCGGACGATAAGAACGGCGCTCGGTGGTACACGCAGGCCAGGGACAACGCGCAGAAGCATCCGGGGCAAGACGGCGGGCAGTGGGTTCCGCCGTATTTCGATACGTTCACCGCGGCCAATCTGACCGAATTCAGCATGCCGTTTTACACCGCGAGCGGCGACTTCGCGGGAGCGGTCTACGCGAACTATTCGAGCCGCGAGATGCGTCAACTCGTCGGGACCGAAGATCTCGGCGGTCTCGGCTACGCAGCCGTCGTGTGGCGAACGGGAGAAGTCGTCGTACACCCGGTGCAGGACTACGTTCGGCGGACGCAGAAGCTCGGGGACATTCCTCGCTACGGAAAGGTCTGGGAGCAGATCGAGGAAGCGTTGGGCCGTGGGCAAGATCCCGAGACTTCCACGGACTCGACCACGAGCCCCATGTCCACCGTCGTGATCCGCCTGCTTGGAGAGGCAGAGCAGAAGAACGCCGCCGTAGTGGCCATCTTCGACGCCGACCGGGGCATCGACTTCGGTCTGGTACGAAGAGCCTCCATCGTGTCGATCAACGCGGGCGCATTCGCCCTCGTCTGCCTGATCTCGCTCCTCATCCTCCGTTTGCCAAATGCACGACGCGCTGCCGCTTGGGCAGGAAGCATCAGCATTTCCCTGACTTTGTTTGGGGCGATTGCCGGCATTTGGCATCTCGTTGGGCTCGACTCTTCGCTCCCCGGGGGACAACGCCGTCCTCTCGTCAGTCGGGGCAGCCTCGAGTCAGAGCTCCACGAGCTGGTCGGCGAGGACAGCGCCGCCGACGACGCTGCCGTCACTCTTCAGGCTGCGAGTCCAGAGAAACGTCCAGCCGCGATCGCGTCGAACGCAGCATGCCGAGTGCCCACGGGGCTCTTCATTCAGTCACTCGAGTTCGAAGAAACGAACACGGTCGCCGTCAGCGGGTACGTTTGGCAGAAGTACTCGGACGATCTTCCTCCGCCACCGAAAGCTGCGAACGAGGAAGTGCCCCACGGGAGTCTCCCACCGGAGGTGGCCCAGGCGCTCGAAGCACGCGCGACCCCGGCCGCGACGGGAAGTGAAATCGACCCAGCGCCCTCCTCAACGCACCAGGGGGAATGTGACCTCGAAACGCTCAGTCGCGGATTCTTGCTGCCCGAGGCCACCCAATTTGAAAAGACTCTCGCCTACGAGACGAGGAGTGGGAACTCCACGGTGCTCGGTTGGGCATTCAAGGCTTCGCTTCGCGAGGACTTCACCTACACCACCTATCCGCTGGATACGAAGGACGTGTGGCTGCGCATGTGGCACGAGGACTTCAGCAAGAACGTCGTCCTCGTACCCGATTTCGCCTCCTACACCGACTTGCGACCGAGCACGCTTCCGGGAATCGACAGTCGTCTGGTGCACACCGGTTGGACGGTGAATCACGCCTTTTTCAACTTCTCACCGGTGAGCTACAATACGAACTTTGGTCGCCCCGGCTACGTCGGACAGGCCGACTTCCCGGAGCTCCACTACCACGTGGTTCTGCGGCGAACCTTCTTCAGCGCGTTCGTGAAGAATTTGGTTCCGATGCTGGTCGCGGCCATCATCCTCTTCTCGGTGCTCCTTCTCGTCACCCGGGAGCCCAAGCTTTCCAACCGCTACGGGGCGAACACGAGCGGCACCATGGCGGGATGTTCCGGCCTCTTTTTCACTGTTCTCCTGGCCCACATCCAGTTGCGTTCCGACTTCCAGGTGGATGGGGTGCTGTACCTCGAGTGGTTCAACTTCGCGATGTACGGGATGATCCTCCTCGTCGCGGTGAACGCGTACTTCGTCTCGTGGAACAGGCCGCTGCGCTGGGTTGCCTTCAAGGACAATCTCATCGCCAAGGTGTTCTACTGGCCGGCTCTTCTTGCCGTCCTCCTCGTGGCCACCACCCTCTCCTTTTACAAGGTCGACACGACCTCGGACGACGTCGAAACGCCGGCCCCCGCTTCCCACGACAGCGCCAGCTCGACCTACAGCGGGAACCACTTGCGTTGATTGAGCCTCCGCCGATTTGGCTCCCAGCAGGTGAGGGCCAAATCGGCTACGGGAGGCCACTCGTCTGCACGTGCCGCTCATGTTTCTTCGATCATCGCAA
>JBNKGC010000146.1:0-14879 GCA_050289625.1 Polyangiaceae bacterium
GCCGCGACGACGAGGGGGGCGGGGCCGCCCCCCCCTGTGAACAGCTAGTCATCGTGATAGATTCCAACTGTAGTCATGCGCCTCGGACTTCTCGGCCCGGCTCAGGGGCACACAGACGAGCTGACTCGAGCAGCAAGGTTCTTGCGCCGCCGATTGGATGCCGAACGCATCGTCTACCTCGGAGCGGATCGAAGTCTCGATGCGGTGGTGAGCGGTTGGGCCGAAAAGCTCGTCGGCTCCGAGGTTGAAGAGGGAGCGCTCTGTCGTCGCGCCACCGAGAAGTGCCTGACCGCGAGCGCCGAGGAAATCGACGCCTACTTGGCGCGTGAGGCCGAGCGGAGCAACCTGCGCATGTACGAGTCGCTACCGGGTGAAAGCACCCGAGCCATCGAGCTCGTCAGTGGCAAGGTCGCGGTGATGCTGTACGACAAGCGGTACCTCGAGGAGGAGGACATCATGCCGGCGACGCTCCTCATTTTCGGCAAGTGTGCACAGCCGTTGATCAAGCGCATCGGGCGCCGCTGGTTTCTGTCGCCTGGATCGTTCCCCCAGCACGGCGTGATGTTGGTGGAAGACGAGGAGGGCTCGATTCAGGTCAACGTGTATTCTGCGGAGCTGGAACTCGTTCAAAGCGAACGGCTCGAGCTGGCACGCGAAGTGAACCTTCGTGTCTCTGGCGGGGGGTGATGCGGCTGGCGGTCTACGGGGGAAGTTTCGACCCCCCGCACGTCGCACACGTTCTCGCTGCGGATTACGCCCTCAGCGTGGGGGTGGGGGATCGGGTTCTGGTCTTGCCCGTCTTCGGGCACGCCTTCGGGAAGAACATGGAGTCCTTCGTGGACCGCTGTCGAATGTGCGAGCTCGCCTTCGGTCACATCGAGGGTGTCGAAGTGAGCCGTCTCGAAGCCGAGCTGTCCCCGCCGAACTACACGCTCCACACGCTGCGGCTCGTCCAGCAGCGCTACCCGGGAGCGGAGTTGCGCCTCGTGGTGGGATCCGACGTTCTCTTGGAGGGAGCGCATTGGCACCGCTTCGAGGACGTCAAGAAGCTCGCGCCGCTCTTCGCGCTGGGTCGGGTCGGGTACGAGCACCCGTCAGCGCCACCACCGGTCCTTCCCGACATCTCCTCGACCGAGGTGCGTGATCTGCTGCGTCGGCGCCGCGACGCCCAGGTGGAGAAGAGGCTTCGGGCTCTCGTCCCTCGCCGAGTGCTGGATTACGTCGACGAGCACGATCTCTATCGACAGCCGATGGACGCATGAATCTCAGAACACAAACCTCGCTGTTCTGCGGTGCCCTGGCCGTGGCGATCGCCGTCTCGATTCTGCTGCGGGGTCGGCCGCGCCGAACGCAACTCTGGTTTGCCGGGTTCGCGCTGGACGTCGGCCTCTGGTACCTCGCCCAGTGGCTTTACCACGCCAAGCAGGTGGACCTCTGGGTGCGATTCACCGCGATCTTGGCGGTGCTCCTGCCCCAGTTCGGACTCCGCCTCTTCGAAGCGCTGCTACCAGAGCCGGAACGGCGCTCGACGTTGGGTCGGTTCGCGGCGGTTTCGTTGCCCGTGGTGCTCGCTCTCGTGCTCTTCGGTCCGTTGGGCAAGTGGTGGCTGCGAGGCATTGTGTTTGCCTACGTTTTTGGTCTGCTCACCGGCGGGCTGTGGTCGCTCGGCGCACGTGCGGCCGCCACGCGTTCGCGCGCCACGCGGCGAAGAGTTCAGTTTCTGGTCTTCGTGGGTGCTGTGGCGGTCGCCACGAGCCTCGCCGACTTTCTCTGGTTTCTCGGTTTCGACATGCCGCCGATTGGAGCGGTCTTCTCGATCCTGTTCCTGTTCGTCCTCTCCGAGTCTTTGATTCGGCAGCGCTTCGTCGACATCTACGACGTGCTCAGTCAGGTGATGCTTTCGGCGGCGCTGGCGACGTGCCTAGCGGCGATCTTCTACGTCTTCGTCGACCTCTTCGGGGGGTTCGACACGATGTACCCCGGGGCCTTCCTCGCGACGATCTTGATCCTGGTGCTGTTCGAGCCGCTGCGCGAAAAAGCGAACGCTGCCATTCAAACGGCATTTTTCCGCGAGCGAGCCGATCTGGCTCGTGCGGTCGCGCGGGTACGAGCCGAGCTCGTCCACGTGGTGCGGGTGGAACAGCTCGAGCCGATCGTGATGGGGGCTCTCGAGGCGTCGCGGCGTGCCACGGGAGCGGCCATCTATCTGCGGGACCGGGTCGGTTCCCATTTCCAGCTCTCTTCGAATTTCGGACCGCAGGCCCCCGAGCGCATCGTCAGCGTGGCAGCGCGTCCGTTGATCGATCGTCTCGCCGCGCGTCCCTCCGTCGACCTCGAAGAGCTCGCGCGGGACGTCGCGCTCGGAAAGCGACGAGGCAGAACTCCAGAGACCGATGCCGACGAGCGAGTGTTAGCCGCCGGTGAGTTGTTGGGTGCGTTTCGGCAAGGCGTGTGTTTGAGTTTGCGAGGAGAAAAAAGCGTCCTGCTCGGGTTCCTGGTCGTCATGGACGATCGCATCGCGGATGCCTACTCGCGTGATGAAGTACTCTTGCTCGAATCGCTCGCGCTGCAGATGGGGATTGTCGTGGAAAACTCGCGCCAGTTTCAGCAAATGCAGGATCGGGATCGCCTCGCGGTGTTGGGACAGATGGCGGCGGGTCTGGCTCACGAAGTGAAAAATCCCCTCGGAGCGATCAAGGGCGCCGCTCAGCTCTTGAACGAGGGGGATCGGGTGAGCGTCGACGAAAGCGACCGAGAGTTCCTCGGGATCATTCTCGAAGAAGTCGATCGTTTGGATCGCGTGGTGGGTTCGGTCCTCGACTACGCGCGTCCGGCGAAGGGCAATCCTGGGCCCGTCGACGTCAACGCCATCGTCGAACGAACCGTTCGCGTCCTCGGTCCCGAACACCCCGAGTGCGATTTGGTGCTCGAGCTCGAGCAGCATCTGCCCGAGGTGCGCGTGGACGCCGAGCAGCTTCGCCAGGTCGTCATCAATTTGGTTCGCAACGCTACCCAGGCCATGCACGGGGAGGGCACGGTCACCGTGTCGACGCGGAGCGGTGGGGAAGGCGAGCGCTCGAATCGGAGGTCGGGAGATTGGCCGTTTTCCGAACGCCCGTTCGCGGCCTGGGTGGAAGTCTCCGTTCGAGACGAGGGGCCGGGGGTCGATCCTGAGGTGATGGAGAACCTTTTTGTACCGTTCGTCACCACCAAGGACCGCGGTACCGGTCTTGGTTTGGCGATTAGCCAGCGGATCGTGGCCGAGATGGGGGGGCGGATCGACGTGACCTCTCGGGCCGGGCAGGGATCGGCGTTCACGGTGGTGCTGCCCGTCGACCAATCACAGGGGCTGGCATCGAAAATTTCGCCTATGTCGGCCTCGGTAAGCCAGATCCCCCTGGGGACCAGCCCCGACGAGGCACCCGGTGATCCACCAGCACGGGAAGGGGAACACGGGAGTCGCCGAGGTCCGCTCGGATGACAGTGTGGGCGCTGGAGGCTCCGGGATGGCTGCGCGCACTGCAAGCCCTTGCGATGCTTGCCCTTTCCTTGACCCTGTCGGGGGCGGGCCTCTATTCTCCCGCAGCGCCGGAGCGGTACATTTTCTCTGGTGAAGGGCGATCTTACCTCCCTCCACCCTTGGCGCCCTGTCAGACTTCTCATTTGATGTCCTGTCGACGCCGATGAATTCTCCGTCGAAGCCCACTGGTGAATCGAGTGCCGCTCGCAGCGGTCAGCTCGCGCTCCGCTTCATCTCTGGCAAGTACCAGGGGGGGGAGTTTCCGCTGTCCGATGGCACCCCCATCATCGTGGGTCGTTCCAGCGACCTCGACATGGTGCTCGTCGAGGAAATGGTGTCTCGCAAGCACGCTCGCATCGAGCAGCGCGGCGGCGTGATCCACATCGAGGACATGGGGTCGACGAACGGAACCTTCGTCAACGGGGAACGCATCCAGAAGGCGGAGCTTTCCTTGGGCGATCGGGTGCTCATCGGCACCAGCATCCTCAAGGTCATTGCCCTCGATACTCCGACGTCTGCCGGCGGGCGCAGTCAGCAGCCGTTGGCCTTCGGGCGGGAAACGGTTCGACAGCCGAAGCCCTCCGGAAGCTCTCTGATGACGGGGAACCTCGAGGAGATCCCGCTTCCGGATTTGATGCAACTCTTCGGAACGGCTCGCAAGAGCGGCGTACTCGTGATCCACTCGCGCCAAGTCGGCCGGATGTACCTTTCGGGCGGCACCGTGGTGTACGCGGAGATCGAGGGTTCCCGCCTGCGGGCCGCCAAGGCGGCCTACCGCATGGTGTCCTGGACGCAGGGGACGTTCTCGCTCGAGCCGCCGATCGAACGAAGTTACCCGGAGACTCTCGATCTGACCCCCCAGGCGCTCCTGATGGAAGGGTTTCGCCAGTCGGACGAGCTATCCGCGATGCGCAGCCGCATTCCCAACGAGGACGACCGCCTGACGCTCAAGACCCCTCTGGAGGCACCGCTGCACGACCTCGAACAGTCGCAGCTCGACGTACTCCAGGTGTTGATCAACGCGCCGAATTTCCAGACCGCGCTCGACCGATCGCCGAAGAGTGATCTCGAAACTGCTCAGGACGTCGTCGATCTGGTCAAGCGGGGCTACATCCAGATCGTGAACTAGAATCCGTCGCGTGGGCTCCGGACGTCGCGGTCCCCCTTCAGGGGCGAGGGCCCGCGACATCCGCCGTAGCCAGCGAGTGCATGGCCCTCCGACTTTCACGCGCCCCCCTTGGGTTTGAGCGCGCGAAAGCCCGCGTGGCGACCCGCGGCTCGAGCCTCGGGGGCGGTGATCGGTTCTTCAGAGCCCGAGGGGACCGAAGCCGACCAGCCGATTGATCTCCACGTTCGCGTCGATCAAGTTCACGTAGTTGCGGAGGCGGTTGTACTCCTTGTTCGTGTCGTCGTCGACGCGAACCGGATGCCCGCTGCCGTCGACGACGAGCGTCGGCTGACCGTAGGCGTCAAGGACCGGCGCACCGTTCTGGTCCCGCTCTACTTCGTAGGCTTCGACCAAAAGCAGATTCGCGCGCTCGATCATGCGGCTCGCGATTCCCGTTTCGACTTCGCGGCCGTCGAGCATCTCGGTGCCGTAGCGGCGGGCGATGTACGTGAAGCCCGACTCGGGGTCCGTGAAGCGGATCTGCTCCGCGTCGGCGAGACTGATGTCCTGCATCCCGTCGACGAAAATCCGCATCTTGTTCGCCAAGCCGAGGTCCGCGCTCAGGCGTGAGAAGACGTGACCCCAAATCAGGGCGCCGAGCTGTTGGCGATAACTGAGGTTCGGGAACAGGAGGAAGGAATCGTCCGCCGACGGGCGGCTCGGGGCGTCGGCGTTGAAGTCGAGGAGCTTCACCTCGGGGTTTTCGAAGCCTCGTTCGACGTACGGAGCGACCGACTCCCAGTCCTTGGCCAGGATGCCACCGATCAGTCGGTCGACGGCCTTCGGCATGTCGCTGCGGAAGTTCACCACTAGATTACGACCGTCGAGGTAGTTCTCTCGGGAGATGGTGAAGAAGGCGCTGCGCCCATCCATGAGCGTGCGGGCGGCGTCGACCTTCTCCGTGCCGAAACCGGTGCGGTAGATCCAGCTGAACCAATCCCACGAGCCGCCACCGCTCGGGCCGAAGTCGAACGAGGGATCGATGTAGCGACCTGTCGACGCGTCGATCCGGAATCCCGAGAGCAGTCCGACGTTCGGATCGTCCGGATCACCGGTGCCCAGCGTGTCCCAAAGGGGCCTGGTCGCGTCGCTTTGCGTGAGGTCCGGGGCAGACCAGTAGCTTCCGATTTGCGGCATCAAGAGCGCGCGAGCGAGCGCATTGAACATCTCGGCGCTGGCAATGGCAGCCGGGCGTTGGTCGTCGTCATCGGTGACGGCGCTTTGGTAGGCCTCGGTTCCTTCGGCTCGCAAACGTGATGCCGCGCTGACCGCACCCCAGTGATACACGCGCAGGCGCTCGAAGAAGCGTGATGCGGTGCGCGCGGGGATCCCCCAGTAGTACCAGTCGCGCTGCGCTCGTCGGAAGTAGGACAGCGGGTACGAGTAGTCGAACTTGCGGATGGCCTCGATGGTGAGCTCGTAGATGTCGGCTCCCGCATCGCTCGAGTTGGCGTGTGGATAGGAGTTCGTCTCCGCGCCCCAACGATAGGGCCAGCGGATGTTCCCCGCCCCCGGAGCTCCTGGCCTCACCGCGACGCGTGGCGCTACCAGGGTCACGTCTTGGGACGGGAAGTTCTGGCTAGGCGCCGTAGCCATGGGGGGGGAGACGTCGTCGAAGTCGTTCCAGTGGGCGTAATCTTTCGGCGGGGGCGAGCAGACCTTGCCGTGGACGATGCGCCACTGGGCGCGGGCCATCTCTTGCTCGGTGGCGTCGCGGCAGCGCGAAGCGTCGTAGAGCTTCATGCGCCGAGCCGCCTCGGTGTAGTGCAGCGTCTGAAACGGGGTGTCCGGATCGACGATCCCGTCCGTGTCGGCGTTCACGATCAAATGGTCGTCGATGAGCTGCGAGTAGTGGCGATAGCTGAAGGGCAGCTGCTCACCGCGACTCAGACCTGTCGGTGCATCGGGGTCGAACGTCTGAATGACGCGGCCGTACAGCACGTTCATCGTGTGGTGGTCGTACTGGCCGAGGCCCACCGTCTCGAAGAACCGTTCGTTCTGGTACTCCATGGTTGACGTGCTGGCGAAGTAGTTGATGCCCGGCCGGGGTTCGGCATACGTGGCGCTCCCTGGGCTCCCGCTCACCTTACGACCGAGCTCGTCGTCGGTTTCCGGATCGAGGTAGCGTGGACCCATGCAGGAGTCCTCGTCGGCCGAGTCGGTGTTCCCGGTGCGAGGATCGCCGTCGCACGACCGCATGGCCTCACCCTCCTGGGTACGCAGCTGCCAATATTGGGGGTTGAAGTTCGTCGAGTCGTAGGACGACGCAAACTGGTGCAGCATGCCCAGGGAGTGACCGACCTCGTGGAGCTGGATCCCCTTGTAGGTCTCCTTCCAAAGCTCGTCGTAGATGCTTTCGGCGCGGATTCGGCTGAGCATCTCGGACCGCTCGGCCCCTTCGAGACTACCGACGCGGTCTTGCACCGCGTCGTCTTCGAGCAGGGCATCGTCGGAGTACTTGCGCGCAAAGTAGCGCGCCACACCCTGCACGTCGTGGTTGCCGATGTTAGCGACCTCCGAGTCCGTGAAGCAGATGCCGCGGGCCGCGAAACGTCGTGACGTGAGACGCTCGAGATCGCTCAGCTGGTAGCTGTCCTGGCCGCGTAGCGGCGAGACCATGTCGAGCGCGGAATCGCTCATCTGGTCGGTGGGCAGGAGGCCCGCAAGGTCGACCATCGAGCTGGGATCGATGAGATCGGCCTCGACGGACGTGCCTCGGAGCTTGTCGACGATGGCGTCGTACTTCAGCTGGTCGGCGTCGAGGAGGCCGGTGACCGACTGCGCCTCGTAGTCGAGCATCTGACGCATCTTGTCGGCAGGGGACCCATTGGGTGCCTTCGGCGCCAACAGTTCCTGGACGTGCTCGATGTCGATCGCGCTCACGCGTTCTTCGAGTTCTTCGGGCGTGAGGGCTTTGGTCACGCGACCGTCCTGGAGCTCCTTCTCGTAGAGGTACGCCGGCGTACCTCCCGTGATGTCCGACATCGAGAGCTCGCCGTTGACCACCATGATGATGTCACGCGTCATCGCGGCGGAGAGAGTCGCGCTGCGCCCCATCGTGGTGGCCGATGCGCCAAGGATCTGTCCCGTGAGGGGGTCGGCGTTCCAGTTGGCGATGCCGCCCCACGGCGCCCGAGAGGCATAGGGCCAGTAGAAGAGGAAATTCTTTCGGAGATCGCCGACGCGCGCGGAGCTTCCCGGTTCGCCGCAGAGCGGAGCGTCGTAGTCGCGCACCGGATTGTGGCAAATGGCCAGGATGTTCTCCATGGGCTTCACCTTCTCGATGCCCCAGCCGCCGTAGCTCACCATTTCGGTGGTGTCGGGCTCGAAGAACTCCTCGTGGCACTCGTCCCGATCTCCGTCGCCCGTCCGGCGACACTCGATCTCGCGGGCCTTCGCCACCGAGTGCTTCAGAAGCTGGTTCCACGAGTAGATGATGTCTTCGGTAGGACCGCGGTCGGTTGGGAGACCGTCGGGGCCGACCGGGTCGGTCAGGTCCTCCGGCGTCTCCACATTCATCCAGTAGCCGACGGGGCTCACCACTCGGTCGCGGACGGGAATCGTGCAGCGGTTCCGCGAACTGCACTGGGCACCGGAAGAGCCCGAGTAACCGGTGTCGGCGTTCTCACACTGGTCGTCGGTGCCGTTGTCGTCGGCGTCACCTCGCGCTTCGTAGCTGCAGGGCACGCTGCAGGTGCCTGAATCGAGGCAGGTCCTTCCGCCCGAGCAGTCTGCGTCACTTTGGCAGGAGCCGCGGGTCTGGTGGCTCTGCTCCCAAATGTCGTGGATGTGCAGATTGCGACGCAGGTTTGCGTCCGTGTACCCGTACTGGGGATCCCACTCCACGCGTGGGGGCGTGATGATTCCCGCGCTGAAGGAGTCGCCGATGCCTCCGGGGTTTCCGACGATGTCCAAGGGGGCGCGGCTGTTCTCGAAGGGTTCGAAATCCTCGTCGGGATCGGCACGGTCGACCCGCCAGTAGGAGCTTCGGATCGTGGCTTCCTGGGGGTCGCAGCTTTCGACGGCCGTACCGGTGAGACGACCTGCGAGGAGGCACGCCGGGATTTCCTGCCCCCCGTTCAGGGTCGTCGTGGGCTCGACCCAGAACTTCGAGGTGATGTCGAAATAGCCCTCGTCGGGCTCGAAGTGCGGGGCGTCGGGATTTCCGGCGTCTCCCACGTAGTAGGCGAGGGGGGTGACGTCGATGTTTCCGAACACCTTGCCCGCGAACATGTCGAACCAGAGGGGCGTGTCGACGAGATTGACCGACCAATCGACGCGCATGTATTTGCGCGCGTGCCACGGCTGGTCGCTTGTATTTTCGCTGATGACGTTCAGCTCTTCGCCCGTCGACGGGTTGTACTCACGCACGATGTCGAAGTGGCTTTCGATGGGGTAGGCCGCCACAACCGTGCCGTTCGGTAGGGAGCCCGGGGCACCCTTGTCGTCGGCGCCGGGGTTTTGGACGTACGCGCGTCGCGCAAACAGCGTCTTTTCCGTGATCTCCCAACGGATCCGATCCACCCCGCTCCAGGATCCGATTCCGACGAGCGACTGACTCTCCGATGCGTCGACGACGAAGTTCCGCCAGAAGAACTCCGGATCGTCGCTTGGATCGCCGAGCTCTCCGACGAAGAAGCTTTTCTCGAGAGCGTTCGCCTGCACCCGATTGATGGGGGCCCGTTCCGAGGCGCACCCGGGAGCGAGACAAGAGGTGAGCGCCAGAGCAATCCAGAGCGCGCTGCGAGCGAGGGGGCGTTTTCCGAAGCTGAGCCGGGGAGACGGAGGGAAAGTCATGTTCGGGTTCCTCGAAGGCGGGGACAGGCATCACGAAAGAAGAGCTCGATGCCCTGGGCTGCGGTGGCGCCGAGCCCATCAATCCTCCCAGTGTCGTCAGTGGACGAAAGAGGTTCGTTAAAGGTGCCTGCTGTCGACGGGCAGACGGTACCATCTCACTACGCGCCCGGCTCGGTCCTGTCGCTGGTTTCGCTCCTTCGTGAAGGGACCGCGAGTGATGGAGTGACCTGGGTGGAGGATTGCAGCCTCGTTGGTGTTTCGCGTCGGAGGGGGACGCGTGGGTTAGCGGGGGCGTCGATGTGCGCGGGAGTGGGAGACCGCCGCCGAAGTGCTCCGTCGAGGCTGCGCCATCAGGAGTCCGGAGTTTTGCGGGCTGACCGTTCAGGAGCCCGGGACACGTTGCATCGGAGCACGGCGCGCCCTGGCTTCGACGGGCACACACTTTTTTCTGTCGGGTGCGAAGGTCTGTGGCCAGGTCGGCCCGGATGCCGGGAAAAGAAGATGAAAAATATGACCCGATCTGGACTCATCGTAGCAACCAGTGTGATTGCTGGAGTTTTGGTCCTCGCACCGGGCTGCAGTGGGAACGACGAGGGCGGCGGGAATGCGTCTGAGGACGGCTCGGGCGGATCGATTGGCACCGGCGGTTCGCTCGGCACGGGCGGGTTGGGCATTGGTTCGAGCAGTGGCTCGGGGAGCCTGATGTCCTGCGCCTCGGATTCCGACTGCGAGTCCGGGGAGGTCTGCCACCCGTTTGTCGAGGCCTGCGTCGCGCCGGGCTCCTCGTGCTCCGGGAACGGAGACTGTTCTCCGGGTGCCTACTGCGACGAGGAGTCGTCGGTGTGCTTGCCAGGTCTGCCGGGGAGTCCTTGCGAGGCCAGCGAGGAGTGCCAGGCGGGGAGCGAATGCACTGGCGGAATCTGCGCCTGCTCGGGCTTCATCTTGGAGCAAGAGCAGTCGGCGGGGCCCCTCGACATCTACTTCATCTTCGATCGCACGGGGAGCATGGGCAGCGACTGCGACTACGAGGTCGGAGCAGAACCTCCCGTGAACTCGAAGGCGTGCTTCGCGACGTACGCGATGTCGGACTACCTGATCAACGTGTCACCTGCGACGGACACGCGTTTGGCGTTCCAGTTCATGTCGTACCCAGACGGTTGTGACGGGGGACCGTATTCGACTCCGCTCGTCGAGCTCACTCCGCTCCCGGTAGCCTCCGATCACCAGATCATCACCGAGATCAGTGACGAAAGCTTCCAAGGTGGGTCAGGCACTCAAATCGAAGGGGCACTCATCGGTATCGCCAATTTCACCACGGCGAACGAGACTCCCGGGCGGGAAATGATCGGCGTGCTCATGACCGACGGGGATCCGAACGGTTGCGAGGAGGACATCGATCAGCTCGCGCAGATCATCTCCGACCATCGCCAGGCGACGGGAATTCGAACCTTCATCATCGGGATGGATGGTGCGACGGAGGACAACCTCGAGACGCTTGCCATCGCGGGTGGCGCCGAGCCCCATGATGACTTCTGTGGATCGCTCGATGCGCCCTGCCACTATTGGAACGTCGGCGATGGCTCGGAAGATGCGATCGCCAACGCGCTCAATGCCATCGTGACCCAGGCGACACCGTTTCCCTGTGAGTACGACCTTTCCGACATCCAGCCGCTCGATGGATCCCAGCTCGATCTGAGCACGCTGAACATTCAGCTCTCGCAAGGCGGCGAAGCGACGATCATCGGCAAGGTCGATGGTGAATCGGCTTGCCCGAAGGACCAATACGCCTGGTACTACGACGACAACGCAGCGCCTTCGAGCCTGAACCTGTGTGAAAACGCGTGCGACTTCGTTACTGCCGCCGAAGAGGGGGCGACCATGAGCATCGTGGGTGGTTGCAGTCCGACGGTCGTCCTGCGCTAGCGTCTGGAGCACGGCGAGAAATGCTCAGGGAGCCCTGCGCGAAACGGCAGGGTCCTCAGTTTCGCGATTCGCGCGTAGAGGTTTCGCGGGCCCGACGACATGGACCTTGGGAGGAAGCGCTTCGGGGTCGACCACTAGGGTACCTGGTGCCGCCCCGAGTGGCGTTCGCTCGGTCAGGGGCGAACGACGTCGGTCACGCCTCGAACGACGTGGGTTCTTCGAGGAAGGCTTCTTGCGGTTTCGCTTGGCCATCGGGATCGAACTTCGCTCGCTTTCGGCGCGTCGTCGATGCCGATGGACGCCGCCGACGGGCGGCGGAGCGGTGCTCGGCCGGAGGCGTGGTCAACGCTTCGTTCGGACTTCGACGGCGCGTGCGTGCGCTTCGAGGCCTTCGGAGCGAGCGAAGTTCGCGATGTCATCCGCCTGGGCGACGAGCGCAGAGAGCTCGTAGCTGATGAGTGAGCTGCGCGACACGAAATCGTACACGCCGAGGGGGGCTCCGTAGCGCGCCGCGCCGCCGGTCGGCAGAACGTGGGATGGTCCGGCCAGGTAGTCCCCAGCGGCTTCCGGCGTGTTGTGTCCGACGAACAGGGCTCCGGCTCGCAGGATCCGTGACGCGAGCTCTCGCGGTTCGCGGGTCTGCACGCTGACGTGTTCGGCAGCGAGTGAGTTGGCCACCCGGACGAGAGCTGCCCGGTCGTTCACGACCAAGGCGTAGCCATTGCGACGAACCGATTCGACCGCGACGGCACGGCGCGTACGGCCGCGGCCATCGACCTCAGGCAGGGCTTCGAGTTGGCGCGCCACGGCGTCGTTGGCGGCCCGAGCGAGAGTTTCGCTGTCGGTCAAAAGGAGCGGGTATGCGTCCTCGTCGTGCTCGGCTTGGCTCAAGAGGTCCGCCGCCACGACTTCCGGATCTGCGGAGTCGTCCGCGATCACCAGGATTTCGCTCGGGCCGGCGATGCTGTCGATGTCGACTTCGCCGAAGACCAGGCGTTTTGCCGCAGCGACGTAGATGTTGCCGGGCCCGACGATCTTGTCGACGCGCGGCACCGATGCCGTGCCGTAGGCCATCGCGCCGACGGCTTGGGCACCGCCGGCATCGACGAGCGCTTTGACGCCGGCAAGGTGGCATGCCGCGCGTACTTCCGTGCTGGTGTCGGGACTGGCGAGGTAGATCTCGGAAACACCGGCGACGGCCGCGGGCACCGCGCACATCAGCACGCTCGATGGGTAGCAGGCCTTCCCGCCCGGCGCGTAGATGCCGAGCCGCTCGAGCGGAGTGACGCGGCTCGAGAGCAAGACGCCGTCCTTTTCGTACTCGAAGGTGCGCTGCTGCTCGGCCTGCTTCTCGTGATATTCACGGATGCGCGCCGCTGCGGTTTTGAGGGCTTTCTGCAGCGCGGGCTCCAGCGAGGCGAGAGCTTCTTCGCCGCCGTAGTCTTCGATCAAGAGCGCGTCGACGTCGCGCCTCTCGAACCGCTGGACGTAGCGCTTGACTGCAGCGTCGCCTTCTCGCCGGACGTCGGCGAGGATTTCGCGAACCGCGGGTTCGACGCGATCCAGATCGGTTTCTCCGCGGCGGCTGAGCTCGTCGAGACGCTCCTCGAACGTGTCGTTCCCTGCGGACGCAACGGTCAGGCGGGCCATGGTCATGTCCAGTGTCCAGCTTTGAGGGCTGCGGGGTCGTACTGCCGGATTTTCGGACCGAGCGCTTCTCGGAACACGAACTCGTCGTCCACGTCGATGTCGTCGTCCGCGAAACCCGCGGCGACGTCCACGGTCACGGCGAGGATTCGAAGGAACATGGCGAAGCTCGACGCGCACAGCCGCGGCTGCCAGGTGTCGGTACCGCTCATCGCGGTGTAGACCGGGCAGTCGCCCTCGGCGTCGGCCTCCGAAACGTCCAGGAAGTAGGGGTCGCCGAGAAGTCCGCTGTGACCAATGATCACCCAGGACGCGCGCCAGCCCGAGGAACGCGGTTTGTCGATCACAGAACCGTCGTCGTCGAGCGCGTAGCCCTTCTGCTCTTCGAGGAGCTCCTGCGAAGGCAGGAGGCGGACGCGCTCCGACGGGGTGCGCGTCTCCACGTCGAGGGGATCACACTTCGCCAGGAAATCCCGGTAGCGGCGGGGGATGCGCAGCTTTTCCCGGAGACTCTGGATGAGGCTCTCCTCGGCAGTGCCCAGGGACAGAGGCAGTTTTCGCTGTTCGAAAGCCTCTTTCAGTGCGGAGATGGATTCGGCGAGATCGCTGTCCAATGCGACTCTCTTTCGGGCAAACGAGTGCCCCCGTAAGAAGTCGAGGCCCCAAGGGGCCGCGTCGAGGCCTCGCGGAGCCGCGAGGTAGCTGAAGGCTCGGTTTTACTCGCCGTTTGGACGAGCGCAAGCGTCGCCGTGGGCGCGGGCCCGTCGGTCGATATTCGACCTCGGGAGCCCTTCCAAACGCCGATGAGGCGCGCAGGGGCTACCTCGGCCACGCCTGCAGAAACCCGAGGCGCTCGAAGGCGAGTCCGCGAGGCGTGGCGTAGCAGGAACCAACCGAGGCACGCGAGGCCGCAGGCCGAGGAGTGACGAGGCGCCGCGTCCCCGCCGGGGAGCGAGCCGCTTCGCGAGCCGCCGGAGACCCGGCGGACAGTGGGGTGAGCAACTGTCTTGAACGGGAGGGGCTCCTGCCCGGAACAAACCAAGGCACGCGAGGCCGCAGGCCGAACAGCGACGAGGCGCCGCGTGGCCGCCGCCGACCAAGTGGGAGGCGCCGGAGCGGCGAAGCTGCCTCCTCAAGGGCGAGCAGGTCGCAACAAACCAAGGCACGCGAGGCCGAAGGCCGAGGAGTGACGAGGCCGGGAGCACCGCCGCCGACCAAGTGGGAGCCGCCGGAGCGCAGCGGGACAGTGGGGTGAGGAGGCCGAATTCACTTCGGCAGACGAGGGGGGCGGGTCCGCCCCCCTAAAAAGAACCAATAATGAAGCGTCGTCACGCCGCGATCGGTGCGGAGTTCGACGCGGCGCGCTCCGCTTTCCACGCCTTCGGGCACGGGGAGCACCACTTCCTGCCAGGGGCCGGGCTCGAGGAGGCGCGGATCGACGATGGTCTGCGCATCGATCGAGGCGGTTAGAGTCGTGGGAGCATCGACGTCCAGTCGCGCGATGATTTGCCCGCCTGGCTCGACGTGAAGGCGGAACGAGTCGATCGTGCGCCGCGCGCGCCCGCCGTCGAGCCGCTCCTCGAAGAGGCTGACTACGTTGTCTTGGACAGGGTTCGCCCCGGTTCGATAGTCGTGGGCTCGCTCACTTTCGAGATCGGCGACGTCCAGCTCGTCGATCACCCGGCCTCGGGCGCCAAGAGGCCGCGCCCCCGAATGCAGCAGGCGATAGTCGGCTTGGTGCGCCTCCATCGTCGGACCTCCCAAAATCGACGAGCGGACGGTACGTCGGGTGAGCTCCGGTCCGAGCAGGGGATCGAGCGCGAA
>JBNKGC010000147.1:0-14777 GCA_050289625.1 Polyangiaceae bacterium
ACCAAACAAGCAACTGGAGCGCCGATTCGTGCAGCGCGCCGAAGCCGAGCAGGCGAAACCCGCCCCCTCGACAAGAGGTGGGGGCGGGTTTTGCAGGCGCCCTGAAGGCAAACCGATCGGCGCTCTAGTGCCCCGAGCCGCGGGCGGTCAAGCCCTCGGCTCCTCTTTTCGCCGCTCGGGCGCGCGCACGTTCGCTGGCAATCGAAGCGGGAGACGGCGGGTCGGTGCCACTCGACTCACGGGTCTCCCATGGGGCGCGGAACCGCGCTTTACAGCCCTTCCGGCACGGCCTACAGGGTACAGCCCCACCAGCCAAAAGAGAGAGTAGCTACCCATGTCGTTCAACAAGCTGAGCATCTCGGACATCGATCTCGCCGGAAAGCGCGTGCTGATTCGCGTCGATTTCAACGTGCCCCTCGCCGATGGTCAGATCACGAACAACGCACGCATCGTCGCCGCGCTCCCGACCATCAAGCATGCGCTCGATCAAGGCGCGAGCGTCGTTCTGATGAGCCACCTCGGTCGCCCCAAGGGTGAGCCCAACGCCGAGTTCTCCATGGCGCCGGTCGCCAGGGAACTCGAGAAGCTCCTCGAGCGCCCCGTCACGTTCCTGAACGACTGCGTCGGGCCCGAAGTCGAGCAGGCATGTGCCAAGCTCGAGCCGGGCAGCGTGGTGCTTTTGGAGAACCTGCGCTTCCACAAGGAAGAAGAGGGCAAGGGCGCAGACCCGAAGGCGGTCGAAGCATTCCGCGCCTCCTTGAGCAAGCTCGGCGACGTGTACGTCAACGACGCATTCGGAACCGCGCATCGCGCTCACTCCTCGATGGTGGGCGTTGACCTGCCGCAGCGCGCCGCCGGGTACCTTCTGCAGAAGGAACTCGAGTACTTCGGCAAGGCCCTGTCGAACCCCGAGCGACCCTTCCTTGCCATCCTCGGCGGAGCCAAGGTCGCCGACAAGATCCAGCTGATCGAAAACCTCCTCGACAAGGTCGACGAGATGATCATCGGTGGCGGCATGGCCTACACCTTCAAGAAGATCGTGTACGGCGTGAAGATCGGCAACAGCCTGTTCGACGAAGAGGGCGCCAAGATCGTCGAAGGCCTCGTGGCCAAAGCCAAGGACAAGGGCGTCAAGCTCTACTTCCCCTCGGACTACGTCACCGGAGACAAGTTCGGTCCCGATTCCAGCGTGGGAGCTGCGACGGACGCCGAGGGCATCCCCGACGGTCTCGAGGGCTTCGACTGCGGCCCCGAAACTCGCAAGGTCTTCGCGAAGGCGGTCGCCGGAGCCAAGACGATCGTCTGGAACGGTCCCGTCGGCGTGTTCGAGTTCGACATCTTCGCCCAGGGCACCAAGGACGTCGCTGCGGCAGTCGTCGAGGCGACCAAGAACGGTGCCACCTCGATCATCGGCGGTGGTGACACGGCAACCGCAGCCAAGAAGTTCGGCGTCACCGACCAGGTGAGCCACGTCTCCACCGGCGGCGGTGCCTCGCTCGAGCTCCTCGAAGGCAAGACGCTGCCGGGGGTGGCTGCTCTCACGAACAAGTAACGGCTCGCGGGCGCCGGTCGCTCTCGGCCGACGCCCCCACCGGCCTCCTCGAGGGAAGCGGGCTCCATGCGTTGCGACCGAGTCGGTCGCAGGCGATGGACGCCCGCGCTGTCGTTCCATGGTCGCGTTCGGAGGGAGGGCAACTCCCCGCTTCGGTGCGGGCCGGTTCTCCAGTGACGTGACGCGACGCGCCGACCAACGCTCCGCGTCAGGCCGCCACGAGCTGCGAACGTCTGCGAATCGGGAACGTCCTTACAACTGGAGCCGCTGTACGGCACACACGGGCTTCAACGCACTGCGTTCGAATCGAGGCATCTTCTTCCGGTCACCCGAAGGAAATGACCCACTCATGACCGTCGTCAAGGATGGGCCACGCTACAAGAGTGGTCGATGAAAGCCGCTGCCCTTCCCGCCGACGAGCGCCTGAACTGGCTCCCCTCGACTCCCTTCTTCCTGATCCACCTGGCGCCTTTGGCGCTGCTCTGGACTGGAGTCACCGCCATCGACGTCCTGGTGTGCGTCGCCCTGTACGCGGTGCGAATGTTCTTCATCACCGCGGGCTATCACCGCTACTTCGCCCATCGCGCGTACAAGTTAGGGCGCGTGATGCAGTTCATCATGGCGTTTGGCGGTGGCACCTCGGCGCAGAAAGGTGCGCTGTGGTGGGCGGCCAATCACAGGGATCATCACCGCTTCTCCGACACCGACAAAGATCCTCACAAGTCCGACCGTGGCTTCTGGTGGAGCCACGTCCTGTGGATCCTCTGCTCGAAGTACAACGACACCAACTACGAGAAGATCAAAGACTTCGCGAAGTATCCTGAGCTCGTCTTCTTGAACAAGCATCACCTCGTGCCACCGGTGATCCTCGGCGTCGCGTGCTTCCTCGCCGGAGGTTGGTCGATGTTGTTCTGTGGCTTCTTCCTATCGACCGTGCTCCTGTATCACGGCACGTTCTCGATCAATTCGCTGACGCACCGTTGGGGCCGCCGGCGCTATCAGACGAGCGACACCAGCAAGAACTCACTGCTCCTCGCTCTCGTCACCCTCGGCGAGGGCTGGCACAACAATCACCACTACTACGCTTCGACCGCCAACCAGGGCTTCTTCTGGTGGGAGATCGACATCAGCTACTACGTCCTCCGTGTGCTGAGCTGGGTTGGTCTGGCGAAGGATTTGCGAACCCCGACCGATCGCGCTCGATTCAAGAACTGGATCGATCAAGACGCCTGTCAGCGAGAGCTCGCTCGCCGGGGGCTGCCGAGCCCCGAACTCGAGATGGACGAAGCACCTCTGGTGGGCGTGGGTCAAGCGACCGCAGAGTAGAAGCCACTACGAATTCAGTCACGACGGCGCGCCGCTTCGACTCGTTCGAGGCGGCGCTTTCGTTTTCAGCTTCAGTGGCGACGATCGCCCCAGGCGAAACGCGTGCGAAACGCGGCAGCAAAACGAACGCGCCGAGTCGTGTGAGGCGATGTCACCCATGTCCCACGTGGACGCCCGAAAATCCTACTGAGGGGCACTCCGTGCTTTCCATCGGAGCTCGTGTAGGGCAGAAGTTTCATCTGGGAATCGACTCCGGAGGACACCTCTCAGATGCGAACAGCCCGGGCCCAGCTCGACACAATCGCAGAAGTCACGGAACGGGAAACCGCGGAGGCTCTGCCTTCGACGAGACGCCGCAAGCGCCGCAAGCGCGGCGCTCGAAGCCGAACGATTCGCATTGCCCAGTTGCGACGTTCCGCAGGTGAACTCACCGCAGGCCACCGGGAGCTCCCGACGACTCGAGCCGAGTGCGAAAATGGACCGCGACCGTGTCCTCACGTGACCTGCAAGCACCACCTCTATCTCGACGTTTCGCCAACGACGGGAGCCATCAAGCTGAACTTTCCTGACCTCGAGGTGTGGGAGATGTCGATGAGCTGCGCGCTCGACATCGCCGATGAAGGCGGGGTGCGCCTCGATGACATCGGCGCGCTATTGAACATCACCCGCGAGCGCGCACGTCAGATCGAAAGTCGCGCCCTGGAGAAGCTCTCCGGGATGGCGCCGGGAGCCGGTTTGAAGGACTGAGCGCCACCTCCGGTGGTCTCCGGCCACTGCAAGCCGCCCCGGTCCGGCCACGAAGCGCCCGCCGAACGAGCGCTGATTCCTCAGAGAGCGACCAAGGCGCGGTAGACGAAGTACAGCAGCGGCACCGCAATCCTCGGGAAGATCACCCACGCGATGACGAGCCCGAGGAACCCGAAGGCGGGTGTCGCACGGACTTTCTGCATGAACACTCCGGCCGACGAAGGCCAGAGTCCCGCCACGACGGCCGAGCCATCCAGCGGCGGAACGGGCAGGAGATTGAACGCACCCAAGACGACGTTGAGACTGAGCATGACCGAAAGAGCCATGGCCAGCATCCCCGCGGCGGACCGATGTGCGTCGGCGCCGGGCGCCTGCACCACCCGGTCCAGCCCGCTCAGGGAAAACTCGAACACGCCCATGCCGACAAGCACCTTGATCGCCACGAAGGCCACGAGGGCGAGAACGAAATTGGCGAGTGGACCGGCCAGCGACATGCCCGCATAGCGCCGTGGGTGACTCGCAGCCCAGCGGGGATCGAAGGGTGCAGAAGCCCAACCGAGCATCCATCGCCCTCCGCTCATGGCGAACGCAACGAGCGGCACGATGAGGAGCCCGACCGGTTCGCGCCGAATGTGCGGCATGGGGTCGAGGCTCACCTGACCGCCTTCGTAGGCCGTTCGATCGCCCCCCAAATACGCCACGACCGAGTGCGAAAATTCGTGGAACGTGGTGCTAAACAAGAACACCGCGTACCAAACGAGCAGGGCGGGAAGGCTGAAATCCATCGGAGCGCCGGGACTCGGACTAGTCTCTCAGCCAACGAAGGTAAAGGAACATCGCAAGATCCAAGAAGCTCTCGAGCTCCGGTCTTCGCGAGGGGTACGAGGATCGCGAGGCAAGACGATGAGCTGGGAAGACCACTGGCGAGAGGGGAACACCCCGTGGGACGCGGCCGCGTCTCCCCCAATCCTCCACAAGCTCGTGGCGACGGGTCTCCGGGGCCGCCGCGCACTCGTCCCGGGCTGCGGCGCTGGCTACGATGTCTTCACGCTGGCGTCCGCCGGATTCGAGGTGGTCGGGCTCGACGTGGCACCTTCGGCGGCTCCCCGCTTCGCCAAGCTTCGAGCCCGAGCAGGCTTGCGCCAGGATCAGGCTCGTTTGGTCACAGAAGATTTCTTCGAATTCAGCCCTCCCGAGCCCTTCGACCTGATCTGGGACTACACCTTCCTCTGCGCCCTCGATCCCGAACGGCGGCCCGACTGGAAGGACAAGCAGCTCTCGTTGCTCCATCGAGGCGGCGAGCTCTGCACCTTGCTCTTCCCCGTCGACCCGGCAGCGCCACGGAACGTTGGCCCCCCCTACCCACTCGACCCGGAATCGGTGCGCCACCTTCTCGCCCCGGAGCTCGTTCCGATCACACTGGAGCGGGTCCGGCGCAGCCACCCCGGCCGCACTGGCAAGGAATGGCTTGGCCGTTGGCGTCACGCCGCCTGAGCCTGGAGCGTTTGGGGATTTTTTACTTGGAGAAGCCACTCGGTCTGAGTAGCTTCTTCGCGAAGAGGGGTTGGTCGTCGTCTCACTCCACCGGAGTTCGCGTAGCTTTGGCCGTTTTGGCAATGCTCACGAACTCTGTGATTCCAGCTAGTTAGCCAGACGAGTACGAAGTTTTTTGCATCCTGCGTGCAGGATGCGAAAATCCTGCATCGCTTTTTGCGGCGCGCAGAGCATGGGCTGGTTACGCGACCTGATGATCTCCTCCGATCCCCCGGTGCCGAGCTTCGGTCGCCTGGCGGACGCCGCATTGCAGCATCCGGCCTGGCCCGACGAGACGCGGCCCAAGCCGCGATCCCTGGCGGCGCTCTTCAGTAAGATCGACCGCGGCCAAGACCTGGAGTGGCTAACCGACCGACCGGAGGTGCAGCGCATCCTCGCCGAGCTCATGGGTCGACCGGTCGCTGATCTAGGGCAGTCTCTCGCCCCCACCCGCTCCGCATTGCCGGATCGCATCGTGCGGCTCCGGGACGTCCGCTACGCCCGCGAAGTAGACCTCGTCCGCGAACCCCTTCTTCCGGGATTTCCCGCCGAGCTCACCGAGCCTCCGCTCTGGGGAGCGCTCTTCTGGAAGGCACCGAGCGGCGCGGGGCGCTCCCTGGCGGGCGCCTGGCTCCGGGCGCGGGGACTCGCGAGCTACGTGACCGTGACCCGCGAGCTGGATCCGGCGGAGCTCCCACCCCGCGGGCCCCTGTTCGTCGAAGTGACGGAAGAGAGTCCCGGCCTGCGCCCGGGCGGCGACTGGTTCACCCGCCTCGGAGCGGCGACTCGGCCGGTGTGCGTCGCTGCCCCGGACCTCCCTCACGACCCGCGGTTTCGCGTAGTCACCTCGCCCCCCATCGACGAGGTGCTCCCCGCCCTGGCGGACTGGGTGGAAAACCATCTGTCAGGCGAGGGACACTTCGATGCTGAGCGGGCCGAAGCCTGGGTGCGTCGGGTCGCCCTCCCGGCACGCGCGATCGGCACCCTCGGCGACGCCCTGGGACTTCTCGGCCTGCTCGACGAAGTTCGCCCGCGCACCTTGCACGGCCAAGATCTCGACGAGGTCGTCGAAAGCTTCGTGCGCAAGCGTCTCACCGAGAGCTCCGAACAGTCGACTCTCGGCCCTTGGCTGAAGCGCCACGCCTATCCCGCGTTGCTCGGCACGATGGCTCGGCTCATCACGGAAAGCTCGCGCCCCTGGAGCGCCCCGCGCAACACCGACGAATGGCTCGAGCTCATTCCCCCCGAGCATCGCCAGGGAGTCGACCTCGAATGGATGCAGGCTGCCTTCTCCCAAAGTGCTCCCCATCGTCTTCGCCCGAGTGACGTGACGGCCGCGGCCCGACGGCTCCCCCCCGGCGGGTTTCGGCTTCTGAGAGCATTCGAACACGCCCGCTTGCTGACACCTGTCGGCGAAGAGCGCTCCGTACTCGGCCCCCATTTTTTGGGTCGTGTGCTGCACGCTCGAGCCACCGACAAAGTCCTCGATGTCTCTCCCTTTTCCTGGGGAGAAGCACTCTTGGAGCCCGCACACGCCCCTGGAGTAGCTCGTGCGCTGTTCGAACGAGCTACCCGCGCTGACTGGGACGCATTCTACGCCACCGTCGATCTCGACGATCCACACAGCCCTGCCCACGCAGCCGCTCTCGAAATGGCTGCGACAACCGCCGGTCTAGCGGCACTCTGCGGGAGCGCTCCCCCCGACGACTTGGCAGACGACCTCTTCGGCGAAATGGATCGCTTGTCCCTTCGCCGAGACGACGAGGCTCCTGCTGCTCGCGTGCCCCATCCAAGTCCCCTCGGCGAAGAGGAACCTCTGCTCGATTCCGACGCCTGGCTTCTCGCCGCGCTTTCGTTGTCCGAAGTCGCCAACCCTCGCAAGAGCCCCTTGTCGCCGTGGACGTGCGAACCCGGCAGCGCCTCGCATCGAACGTTGGCCACGAAAATCGCTCCACGGCTTTCGGTTTTTCTCGAGCGACTGACCGTCGGGAGATCGCTCACCACTGGGAAGCCGCCCCCTTGGTCCCTCGCGGCGTTCTCACTGTTCGCGCGCCTCCGGCGAACACTCGGTCCGCTGAGTGAAGCAACATCCTTCGCCGAACGCCCCGCACTCGTCGTGGAAAGAGCCCTCGGATCGGGCCTCGACTCCCGATCGCTCCTGCCGGTCCTGCGAATGCCGAGCGGACCCAGCATCATCGCTCGTGTGGCGAGCGAGCTCGGTTCGAACCTCGAACGCATCGCGCCTGCCCTGTGGCGCGCTCTCGGCGACACACACGAGCTTCCCAGCACTCTCCTGCCGGGAACAGCGGAAGACGTCGCCGCCCCCGACTTGTGGCGCTGCTTGTCCCCCGCCGACCTTCGAAGACGCGTCGAACGCCGCCTTCCAGTGCGTTGGGACGTTCTGTTGCCACATCAGATCGCTTCGGCTCTTCAAGCAGCCCCCCTCAGTGCGGATGCGAGCCGAACCATTTCGCGGTCTTCTCTCACGGTAACGCTCGAAACCTGGGGAATCGAAGCACTCGACCGGGCCGCTTACCCCGTCGCGTGGCAACGTTGTCCCGAACACCTCACGGCGGTTTTCGGTCGCCTCTTCGATGAACGATCCTTCGAGGGGTTGGGCACTCTGGTCGATGCCGTCCCCGACGAGCAGGCACACCGCATCGTTCACGTGCTTTCGACGCGCGGAGGGCTCACCTCGTTTCCTCCAGCCGTGCTCGGTCGAATCCGAAACCTCCTGGCTCGGCTGGTCGCACACCGCGTCGACGATTGGCGACGCGCCTACACTCTCCTCGCGGAGATCGAATCGAGCCTCGAGCCCCTGCGCGGCAAGAGCAGTCCCTATGGCGATGACCGCTTGCGGTGATCGCCGAAAACATGAGCGGCAGGTGCAGTAGGGTGGCCTCCTGAGCCGTTTTTGCCCTCATCTGCTTGGGGCCCAAACGGCTGCCCGGAACTTCTGGAGTCCACTGCGCGCCGAGAACTAGGCTACCGTCGAATCCCATGCGCGCCCTCGTTCTCCCCGCCTTCGGACTCGAACATCTCTCGGTTGGCGACCTTCCCCCACCGGAGCCCCTGCCGCCCGATTCGGTTCGCGTGCGTATTCAGGCAGTCTCGCTGAACTACCGCGACCTGCTGGTCGTCCAAGGCAAGTACGATCCTCGGTTCCAGCTGCCTCTCGTCCCGTGCTCGGATGCTTGCGGCGTGGTCGAAGCCGTGGGCTCCGGAGTGCGAGGTCTCGAGCGCGGTACCCGAGTGATCCCAAGCTTCGCCCCCGGTTGGCTCGATGGGCCGCCGGAGCGAGCGAGCGCGCGTCGCACCCTCGGCGGTCCCCTTCCAGGCACGGCTTGCGAGGAGATCGTCTTGCCAGCTTCGGCGTTCGTGACCGCGCCCGAGCACCTCGACGACGTGCAAGCATCCACGTTGGCGTGCGCCGCGACGACGGCCTACCGCGCGCTCTTCGAGCTGTCGGACGAGCCCGAACCGGGGCCCTCCCTCGAGGGCCGTTGGGTTCTTTGCCAAGGCACGGGAGGCGTTTCCCTCTTCGCACTCCAGCTGGCAAAAGCTGCGGGGGCGCGAGTCATCGTCACCAGCAGCAGTGACGAGAAACTCGAGGTCGCCAAGGCGCTCGGCGCCGACGCCACGATTCACCGGCGGCGCGAGGAGCATTGGGGCGCAGCTGCGCGCGATCTCTCGGGGGGCGGCGTGCATCAGGTGATCGACGTGGGCGGCTCCGGCACCCTCGAACAATCGCTGAAAGCGGCGCGCATGGGGGGCACCATCAGCATGATCGGCGCGCTCGGTTCGGGGACACCGCGGAGCTTGTTGCCCGCCGTGATGAACCAAATTCGGCTGCAAGGTGTGCTTGTCGGCAGCCGGAGCACTCTCGCGAAAACCGTCGAGCTCACGAGACGATGCGGCATCGTGCCTCACGTGCACCGGACCCTCTCCCTCGAGCGAGCCATCGAAGCCTTTGCTCTCCTCGAAACCGGACAGCACGTCGGCAAAGTGTGTATGACCGTCCGATGAACGGCCCGCGGTAGCTCTTGTGAACCCTTCCGCTCCGGAGTATTCCGCGGGAAGGAGGGTCTCAGGATGATCAGAACCGCTCATCGACACATCGGTGCCGGCGCGACGCACGGCCGCTTTTTTGGTACGGGAGTTCGAGCGCTCGGATTAGCGCTGACTGCTGCCACGCTTCTCGGAGCGTGCAAGGAGAAGAAAGCCCCGGAGCCCGCGCCTGTCGAGGCTACCCCGGAGCAGAAGCCCGCAACCGAAAAGGCGCCCGAAGGGCACGCCATGGACGGCATGAAGCTCCCGACGCTCCCGAAGGTGCCGATCCCAGAGAGCAACCCCCAAACCGACGCCAAGATCAAGCTTGGGCACCAGCTCTTCTTCGACGAGCGCCTCAGTGTGGACGGCTCACGCGCCTGCTACAGCTGTCATCAGAACGAACATGGGAACGGCGGCGGCACGCCCCTGGCCGTGGGCGCCAAAGACAAACAGCTCACGCGCCACAGCCCGGTCATCTGGAACGTCGGGTACCTGCCGCTCTTGTACTGGGACGGCCGCTCAGACTCGCTCGAAAAACAGGCGAAGGGCGCCTGGGGTGGAGGCAACATGGGCGTTGGCGACGACAAGCTCGACGCCAAGGCGAAGGAAATCGGGAAGATCGCCGGCTACAAGAAGCAGTTCGAGGAGGTTTTCCCCGAAGCCGGAGCTACCGCAGACACGGTCGCCCAAGCGATCAGCGCCTACGAACGCACCCTCGTGTGTGAAGACACCGCGTACGACAAATACGCTGCCGGCGACAAATCGGCCCTCACCGACGAGCAGAAGGATGGGCTTGCCCTGTTCATGGGCAAGGCCGGATGCACCGCGTGTCACGCCCCACCTCACTTTTCGACCGCCTACCTGGGCCAAGGCGCCTTCTTCAACGCGGGCATCGGCATCGAGGGCAAGAAGGAGGAGGAAGTCGATGTTGGCCGCATGGCAGTCACGAAGAAGGAGTCCGACTGGGCCGCCTTCAAGCCCCCCACTTTGCGCAACACGTCGAAGAGCGCGCCTTACTTCCACGACGGGTCTGTCGCGACGCTGGAAGAAGCTGTGAAGTTCATGGCGTCGGGCGGCTACGACAACAAGAACAAGAGCCAGCTCCTCATGGACAAGAAGCTCAGCGAGCAGGAGCTCGCGCAGCTCGTTGCCTTCTTGAAGGCGCTCGAGTGCGGCGGAAAGCTCGAAAAACCCGAGCTCCCCTGACGCTTGCCCTCCCCAGGCGAGCAATCGGCAGATTGGTCGCAATGTCGATATGAACGGCGCCCCCTTGGAGGGGCGCCGTTCTGGTTTGGCTCGCTCCGGAGCGGCTTGGCGCAAGCTCGGAGCGAATTTTGCTCAGTTCACTCCGGTGCGGCTCACTCCGGATAGAAGCGCACACCGCTCTTGGCGCGCGCGACGAGCTCAGGTGCTGGAGCGAACCGTTCGCCGAACTTCCGAACGTAGTGCTCGAGTCGCTCGGTGATTTTCTTGGCACCGACGGCATCGACGTAGCGGAACGGTCCGCCGAGATGCGGCGGGAACCCGAGCCCGAAAATCGCCCCAATGTCTCCGTCGCGGGGGGTTCGGAGGATCCCCTCGCCCAGGCAGTGGGCGGCTTCGTTGACCATTTGGAGCGCGCAACGCTCAGCTACCTCTTCACTGGGACGCTCGACCACCGGTTCGATCCCGAGAAGCTCGTAGACGCTCGTGTCCACGGGGCGCGGCCCCTTCTTCTTTTCGTGTCCTTCGTACACGTAGAAGCCCCGCTCGTTCTTTCGACCCAGGCGTCCGCCGTCGACCAGACGACCCATGCCCGGAGGGGGAGCCATGCGTTCGCCGAACGCCTCGTACATGATCTTCCCCACCTTCTGTCCAACGTCGATTCCCACCTCGTCGAGCAGCGCGATCGGACCGACCGGGAAACCGAAGTCGATCAAGGCCTGATCGATCGCCTGCACCGCATTGCCCTCCGCCAGCGCGAAGGCTGCCTCGTTCATGTACGGGGCAAGGATACGCGACGTGTAGAAGCCGGATCCATCACTCACCACGATCACGGTCTTGCCCTGGCGCTTCCCCAGCTCGACGCAGGTGGCGGTCACCCACGGCGCCGTGTCATCCGTCACGACGATCTCGAGCAGCGGCATCTTCTGGACGGGCGAGAAGTAGTGCATGCCGATGACGCGCTCGGGGTGCTTGGCGTCGCGGGCGATTTCCGCAATGGGCAATGACGAGGTGTTGGACGCGAAGATCGTGCTCTCACCACCGTGCTCTTCGATGGCCGCGAGCATTTCACGCTTCAACTTCAAGTCCTCGAAGACCGCCTCGATCACCACCTGGCAACCCACGAATCCTTCGAAGCCAGTCGTGGAGGTGATCTTGTTCATGGCGAAGTCACGCTCCGTCGGCGTCATGCGTCGGCGGCCGACCCGTTCGTCGAGAAGACCGCGGACGTGGCGCATGCCGCGGGCGAGTCCTTCCGTGTCTCGTTCCTTGAGGCGCACGAACGTACCCGCGTTCTGGACCGACACGTAGGCCACCCCGACTCCCATCAACCCGGCGCCTAGCACTCCGACGCGCGAAACTTTTTCCGGCGCGACGTCATCTTCGACCCCCGGATCTTTCTTCAGCGCCTGCTGCGAGAAGAAGATCTGCATCAGCTCGCTCGCTACCGGTGACACGGCGAGCTCACCGAACGCCTCCGACTCGGCCTCGAGCCCTCGACGCATCCCCCGCTCGAGGCCCAGGCGCACCACGTCCAGAATCTTTTCCGGAGCGGGATAGTTGCCCCGCGTCTTCTGCAACAGCTTTTTGCGGGCTTGGTCGAACAACACCTTTCGCCCGAGCGGATTTTCCGCGAGCGCAAGCTCGGTGAGCTCCGAGGGCTGGATCAAATCGCGGAGGGTGACGATGGCCTTCTTCGGCTCGTCGCGTCGTTCCCAGAGCTCGAGCGCTCGCTTGCAGGCGACCTCGACGACGATCGCACCAGGCGCCAGCTCGTCGACGAGTCCCATTTTGAGTGCGCGGCGCGGGTCGATCTGTTTGCCCGTCAAGAGCAGGTCGAGAGCCACCCGCACACCCACGAGGCGGGGCAGTCGCTGCGTACCTCCCATTCCGGGCAAAATGCCGAGCTGAACCTCCGGCAGTCCGAGCTTCGTGCCGCTATCGGATGCGGCAACCCGCCCCTGGCAGGCGAGCGCCACTTCCAGTCCACCACCGAGACACGGCCCCACGATCGCTGCCACCACCGGCACCTTGCAACGATCCACGCGATCCATCGCCTTTTGACCGAGGCGGCTCAGTCCGACGGCTGCATCGACGGTCTGCGCGGCCTTCAGCATCTTGATGTCGGCCCCCGCGATGAAGGACTTGGGCTTGCCCGAAGCAAGCACGACGGCCTTGACGTCGCGGTTCTGGTCAACCTCGTCGAACGCTGCCTCGAAGTCGGCGGCAAAGCTCTCCTTCAGCGTGTTCACCGGTTCGTCCGGTGCGTCGAAGACGACGACCGACACCCCATTCGGCCGGTGCTCGACTCGAATCGACTTTCGGGGCTCGGCCTTCGGGCTCACGACGCCACCTCCAACACCATCGCCGCGCCGAGTCCGCCAGCGGCACACGCCGTGCACAGCGCAAACTGCCCGCCACGTCGCCTGACCTCGCGGAGCGCCTGATTGATCTGTCGCGCTCCCGTTGCTGCAAAGGGATGGCCGATCGCAATCGACCCTCCCGACACGTTGAAGCGGTCCCAGTCGATCTTTCCGATTTTCTCCGAACGACCAAGCTTCTCTCGAGCAAAGGTGTCGCTTTCGAACGCTCGGGTGTTGGAGAGGATTTGCGCAGCAAATGCTTCGTGCATGTCGATCAAATCGATGTCCTCGAGAGTCAGTCCGGCTCGGTCCAGGGCCAACGGGGTCGCGTACGACGGCCCCATCAAGAGCTGCTCTTCCGGATCGAGCGCGGCGAACGCGTACGAACGCACGTAGCCCAGCACCTCGATTCCATCCGACTTCGCCTTGTCCTCGCTCATCAGGAGCAGCGCGCTCGCACCGTCCGTGAGAGGAGAACTGTTGCCAGCCGTCACGGTTCCGTATTTTCGGTCGAACACCGAACGCAGGCGCGCATACCCCTCCGCGTCGGAATCGTGGCGCACGAGGTTGTCGTCGGTCACGGCCTCGTAGCGAGGCGGCACCAACACCGTCATCACCTCTTCCCGCAAACGACCGTCTTCCCAAGCACGAGCTGCCAAGGTGTGACTTCGATGAGCGAAGGCGTCTTGTTCCGCTCGGCCGATGCCGTTTTCCTTCGCCATCTTTTCCGCGCTCTCGCCCATACTGAGCCCAGTCGAGGGCTCCTTGATCGCCGGGGGGACGGGCAACAAATCGCCCGGTTTCACGTGGGCAAACGCCTTCAGGCGATCCGCAAGGGTGCGTGCCTTGCTCGCGTACATCAGGGCGGCCGCCAACTTCTTGCTCACGCGGATGGGCACGTCACTCGCACTGTCGGCGCCACCGGCGATGCCGCAGTCGATCGCACCGGTCAGAATCGCCTCGGTCACGCTCACCGTCGACTGATAGCTGGTGGCGCAAGCTCGAGAGACACTGAATGCCTCCACGCTTCGCGGGAGGCCCGAGCCGAGCACCACTTCCCGAGCGATGTTGGGTGCATCAATGCTGGGCAACACTTGGCCGTAGACCACCTGCTCGACTTCACTCGCCAAAATCCCCGAGCGGGCCAGGAGCTCAGAGACGCACGCGACCCCGAGATCCTGCGCGGTGATGCCGGCGTAGCCCGTACCCTGTTTCTGGAACGGGGTTCTGAGCCCGGTCACGATGGCGGCGCGCGGGCCCTGTTTCGACTTCGACATCTTTGGTCCTCCAGTCCATGGGACGGTCTGCGCCGTTCGAGCGCTAGGGAGACCAACCGCTACGGCAGCTGGATTCCCTGACTCATGTGGCGTCCCTCGCCAGCGAAGCATGGTAACGCAGCGTGTCAATGTGGGCTCATGTGCTCCCGGCAGAGCGTGCTATAGGCCCCTCCAGCCGCCTAGGCCTGGAGCTCTCCGCGGCGAACGTGCGCGCGAACCATGACGAGTCCTCCCGCCGAGACCCCCAAGAGTCCCCGTGAACTGGCGATCGCGATCTGGGGTGTGTTCGGGGTCCTCCTGCTTCTCGCGCAGGCCCTCTGGCGCTTGGCCCCGATCGCGCTGGAGCCCCTGTTCGAGGGTGGGCTCACGACGCTGCAGAGCGCCGAATACGCCGCCTGGGTCGTCTCCAACGCGTACGCGGAAGGATACCGCGGCTTCCAAAAGAGGTTTTCGCCGCGTGTGGTCGCCAGAGCGCTGCACCTCGCGAAGCACCCGCGACCCCTTCACGTGATTTTCGCGCCGCTGTTCTGCATGTCGTTTTTCCATGCCACCCGTCGCGGCATGATCGCGGCCTGGCTTGTGTCGTTCGCGGTGATCGTCGCGATCGTGTTGGTGCGGATGCTCCCCCAGCCCTGGCGAGGCATCGTCGACGGAGGTGTCGTCGTAGGCCTGATCTGGGGGGCGGTCGCGACACTCGTCGCCTTCATCCGCGGTCTCGCGGGCGCC
>JBNKGC010000148.1:0-14754 GCA_050289625.1 Polyangiaceae bacterium
ACCAAACAAGCAACTGGAGCGCCGATTCGTGCAGCGCGCCGAAGCCGAGCAGGCGAAACCCGCCCCCTCGACAAGAGTGGGGGCGGTTTTTGCAGCCTCGGGAAAAGCCCATGCCGGTCGAGTTGCTGGTCTTCAGAGCGAAAAAAACGGCCAGCGGCTTGTCGCTCCAGGCCGGCAAAGCCGGTAAGCTTTCGCGCCATGTGGCTTGATTGCTCGAAGCGGTTTGCGCGTTGGAAGGGATGTGGGCTGGTAGCTTTCGTGCTGGTACTCGCGTGGAGCTCCGCGGCGACTGCACAGTCGGACCGCGAGAGATCGGGTGCGCGGAGTGCTGCGCGCGCCGGTGTGACGGCCTACCAGGACGGGAATTACGAGGAGGCCATCGATCTCTTGAATCGTGCCGAGTCGCTCGTGCATGCACCGCCGCATCTCCTCTTTCTGGCTCGAGCGCACCACAAGCTCGGCAAGCTGGTCGAAGCACGTGAGCTCTACATGAAGGTCGTTACGGAGAACCTCCAAGAAGGTGCTCCCAAGGCTTTCCACGAAGCACAGGAGGCCGCTCGTGAAGAACTTTCACAGGTCGAAGCGAAGATCCCCAAGCTCGCCGTGCGCGTGGGACAAGCTCCCGACGAATATCGGGTCAGCATCGACGGCGAGGAGATCCCCCCGGCTCTCGTGGGAGTGCCCGTTCCGGTGAATCCTGGCCGGCATACCGTGGGGGCCATCGCGGATGGCAAGAGAGCCGCCCCTAGTGAAGTCGAGATCGCGGAGGGAGCGACCGAGGAGGTGGAGCTGACCTGGGTCGACGACCCGACTGCCCAGTTGGGAGCGGAGGGAGCACCCGGTCCGGCGGGGACGCCGGCCGCACCCGTAGCCGAACCATCGTCTCCACCGCCCACGCAGGGCACTTCGGCTGCAGCGGCTACCCCCATGGACGCGGGCGTCCCCGCTTCGGGAAACACGCGTAGTGTCGGCTATGTACTCGGGGGAACTGGCATCGCCGCGGCATCCGTCGGCGCGGTGTTCGGTATCTTGGCGAAGGGGCAGCGTGACGACGCGATGGATGACCCCGGCTTGTGTCCGGACAAGATATGTACGCCCGCAGGCAGATCGGAGATTGAGGGTGCGGAGACGAAAGCCCTGATCTCGACCATCGGTTTCGGCGCGGGGCTCGCGCTGATCGGCGTGGGCAGTTACTTCATTTTCACCAGTGAGTCGGATGCCGGCGGTGCGACGGCGGTCGCGCCGCTAGTGAGTCCGGATGTCGCGGGGCTCAGCATTCGGGGGGTGTACTGATGCGCCGCTTCGCCGCGTTGGTGCTGAGTTTGGGAGCGTTCGGCGGCGTTGCCTGCGGGCAGCTCCTCGGCCTGGATGATTTCGAAGATCAAGAGACCGGGGGAGACGTGTCCACGGGCGGAACGGGGGGAAGCACCACCGCAACCGGCGGCATGGGGGGAAGCACCACCGCAGCCGGCGGCGCTGCTGGCAGCGGCACCGGGGGGCGCATCGTCGTGGGGACCGCGTCTTGCAACAAGTCGCTCGGAGACTTCGACATCATCTCCAGCGACGACGTCGGTGGTGCCGGAGCCCAGTTGGAGGAGCGGTTCGTCACGGTGAACACCGACGAGGGGGCGTTCGTCGTCACTTCGTACTTTGGCGACGTGCCGCAAGGCATGGGCGGGGCCGGCGGCTTCGCGTCCGGTCTGATGATTGCGCGCATCGATCGCGAGGAAAATCGACCCATCGAGCTGAGTCGATTCCCTGGAGATCTTCGGGTGGGCGCCGCGCGCGTTGAGGCGGATGGCCTGCACGTCTACGGGCACCGCGACTCCAACGTCTACGACGTCGTCGTAGCGACCGGTCAAAATCAAACGATCGAGGACGGGCCGCCCGAGTGGAAACCCCTTCCGGTTCCGTCCGGATGCACCGCTACGGGATGGAGAATTCGCTCGTCCCACTTTTCGTTCGACGCGAACGGGGTGCACTATGCCCTCACGTGCGACGACGGAGCGACGAACGGGGCGCTCTATCTGAGCGCCGATCTCGAAAATGCGGTTGCGACGGGTCACCTGGCTGACGACGCTCTCGTTGTCGGCGGCTACTTCAAGTTGGGCGAGCAGCACGTCATCATCATCGACGGTCCCGATGGATTCATTCGCCTCGGGACCGAATCCGAGGTGCCGCAGGCGCGGAAGCTCGCTTTCCAGGAGGGGGGCACGTCGGTCCTGATGGCGATGGCGGAGGGCCCCGAGCCGGGGCAGGCGCTCGCCATCGCCCTTCAGTCGAACAACGTCCTTCCGGCTCCATTCCCAGCCGAGTTAGTGGCGGGGGTCTTCGACGAGGCGGAGTTGGACGATCTTTTGGCCACTCCACCTCCGCAGTTCATCGTCACCGATACGGTGGAAAATGCACAGGAATTTTCCCTTCTCAGCCATGTTAGCATCAGTCCACAAGGCGTCGTTGCCAGTGGCGAAGGGATCAACGAGGCCTCGGTACGCTTCAGCTATTTCACCAGGGATGGCCAGCCGCTCGTCACCCTGTTCGAAAGTTATCGAGCACCGCAGGACCACAAAGTGAGGCGAGCGCGCTCGGCGATTCTGGACGATCCTGGGCGGATTCTGTCAGCCTGGACGGAAGAGATCCCGGATGGTGGGGGCGGGTCCCTGTGGGCCATCCGCGGTCAGCGCGTGAACTGTTTGTGAGATCAGCATGCACTGCGCTTGGTGCCGTCGAGGTCTGGGCTACGTTCACGGTCATGCCGCGTGTCTCAGAAACGACTGCGCGATGTTCGGTATCAACCAAGCCGAGTGTTGCGCCGGAGAGAGCGGCGATTGCATCGCCACTTCGACGGCGGCGGCAGGTCCGGGCCTCGGTGTGGAACCTCGGCGGCAGACGGAAACCGACGACGGTTCGAGCAGCGACTGACCTGAGTTGACCGCCTGGCGATCAATGTGCGCGGCGATTGCTGGATGAGGATTCCGCTCGTTCACGGTTGGCCAGCTTGCGGCTGACCATCTCGTGGCTCGGCTCCTGCGCCACCGCGAAGTGGTCCCACCACGTGAGCGCTTTGGCCTGCGTCCACTGGTCGTAGCACTCGAGCTTTCGGAGTTCCGCGTCCAGCTCCAAGATGGTCTGGGGCCGGGCATCGGGAGATTTGTCGAGGCATCGGACAACGAGGTCGTCGAGGTCTTTTGGCACACCAGCGACCGACTCGGATGGACGGGGCGGTGGAAGGGTGGCGTGCGCGGTGATCATCGCCCAAGGGTCCGCTCGGTCGAACACCTGCTTGCCGGTCAGCGCAAAGAACATCACGCATCCGATCTGGTAGATGTCCGAACGTTCGTCTGCGTCCTTGCCGCTGGCGAGCTCTGGAGGGAAGTAGGCGGGTGTGCCCGTGATTTCCCCGTCGCTCGTGATGAGGTCGACTCGACCCGGTCGGCGCGCTGCCTCGCGGACGTAGACCAAGCCGAAGTCGAGCACCTTGACGAAATCCACCAGACCGCCGAGGCGTCCGACGAAGATGTTCGCGGGCTTGAGGTCCCGATGCACGAGTCCGGCGCGATGGGCCTCCGCTACGGAATCACAAATCTGGTCGACGATGTAGACGAGACGTGCCGGTGCCAGCGGGCCGCTGCCCTCCACCAGTCGCTTCAGGTCGAACCCGTTGAGCAGCTCCATTGCGTAGTACTTGCGTCCATCGTCCGTCACCCCGTAGTCGTAAAGCTGTACGGTGTGCACGGAGGTGAGGAGGGCAGTCGAGCGGGCCTCTCTCTCGAAGCGAGCGATTTCTCCCGGTACATCTCTTCTGCGTCGGAGAATCTTGATGGCTGCTGGGCGAGCCAGGAAGCGATGTTTTGCTTCCCAGACTTCGCCCATCCCGCCTTCGCCGATCTTGGTTAGCAGTTCGTAGCGTCCTGCGCTCGCCAGGGTGTCTCGTCGAATGCGCAAGACGAAGTCGTGAACCGCGAGTGCGATGGCGGTTGTGATGGCGGCACCGAGCCATGAGCGAGCGAGGCCGAAGTCGGTGGCGCTCAGTAAACCTGCGTGGGCGAGGCCGGTGGCGACTACCGGTTGAGCAACGGCGGCGCCCACCGTGGCGAACAGAAGGCGCGTCTTGTCGAGGGGAACGACGAGCGGAAGTGCGAGCACTTGCAGCATGACGAGCGAAAGCTCCTCGGGACGCGCACCGATGAGCGTGTGCTCGTAGAGCGACATGACCCACGCGTGCGCAGTCGCGAAGACAAACGCAAGCGTCGAAAACGCCCAGTTCGAAAGGTTCTTCGCGAGGGCGAAGAGCAGCACCGCCGTCGAACAGCAGATGGTCGCGGTGGCGAAGAAGGAGCTGGGAGCGTCCAGCTTCCCGAGCAGCGTGTTCACGGTGACGTGCGCGAGCACGACTCCCATTGCCACACATGCGAGCAAGCCTTGGCGTTGGCGCGCCAAGCTCATCCCTCGACGTGGAAACAGACGCTTGAACGAGAGCCGCAAAGGATCTCGGCGCGACGATTCAGGCAAGTCGAGGCGACTTGGGGTGACCAGCTGGTATGTGGACAAGTGGCCTCCGGCGCCCTGCACACCCGTCACTGGACGACGTCTCCGTGAGACGCATCATCCGAGTGACTTCGAGATGAGACCGATGAGTTCGTTGCGCATGTAGGGCTTCTTGATGAAGTAGGTCGGCTCGTCGTATGTTCCTTCTTCGCGCGCCAGCGGCTCACCGGTAGACAGGATGACGGGTACGCGCGAGCCGGTCTTGCGAATCTCACGGAGAACGGCCAGGCCATCCATATCGGGCATGTTCACGTCGAGCACCACGCATGCGACAGCTTCGGGGCGTGCTCGAAGGGTCTCGAGAGCCTCCGCACCGCTCGATGCAGAAACGACTCCGAATCCAGAAGCGGCAATCATTCGCTCCAGAACCCTGCGCACGCGCTCTTCGTCGTCGACGACCAAAACGGTGCGAACTTCGTTGCCTGCCAGGTTTGGGCCTCTTGCCGTCATCCCCCAGGGTCAAGCTTGACGCCCGATCTCCGTCCGAGCAAACGAGTAGGTAGAGGCAGTAGTGAGGGCGACTTCCAGCGGCGAACCAGTGGAATCAGCCGCCGGTAAGCGAGTTGGTCGGTGAAACGAAGGTCTCGCCCACGCAGAGGAGCTTTGAGGCACGAGGATGGCACTGATTTCGAAAATCCTGGTCCCGTTGGATTTGGGACCGCATTCCGAGCGGACCCTGGCCTATGCGAGGGAGCTCGCTCAGAGCTCGTCAGCGACGGTTGACGTGATCCACGTCTGCAATCCTCCTCACGCATTCCACGCGGACTTGATGGTCGTTGCGGAACCGGACGGCACGCGGGTGACGCTCAGCGAACGACTGCGTGAGGAAGCCTGCGAGCGGCTTCAGCAGAGCATGGACGCCTGGCGCCGCGAAGGTCTCCCGCTGGAAAGCGCGGAGGTGCTCCTTGGTAATCCAGCGGCGGTGATCGTCGAACGGGCGGAGCAGCGCGGCTACGACCTGATCGTGATCGGCACCAGCGGACACTCGGGCGCCGCGCGGTTTTTCATCGGAAGCGTTGCCGAGAAGGTGGTTCGGCATGCGCCTTGTGCGGTCCTTACCGTGCGCTCGTGATTTCCTCCCCCGAGCGTAGGCTTCGAATTCACGCTCTCGAGGGGGCGGTTTTCGCCTGCTCGGCCTCGGCGCGCTGCACGAATCGCCACTCTAGCTGCTTGTTTGTGGCTGCCGTCGACGTCGGCATCCGTCGGTCGACAAGCGGTAAACCGTTTGTCGCTCTAGCGAGCCGTCATCCGCTGGGGGGTAGGTGCGTCCGACGCTCGGACTCGTCCACGATCGTGTCGAGTTCTTCGACGGGTACGACCAGTCCTTGGAATAGATTCAAGAGGTGCCCCGTCATGGCGCGGTAGTAGCGCGAGCCCAAAGTGAGCGTCATGGCTGGACGAGCTTCGGTCTCCTCCACCGCAATCTGCCCGAGCATACGATCGTAACGCTGGTAGGCCTCTCGCCCGTCACGCAGCAGCTGTGCAGCGCGTTCCGTGTCCAGTGTTCGGAGGACGCCAGGACAAGCATCGGCCATCACCACAGTGATGGTGGCCGTTTCCTTGAGCGCAGCGGCCGCCGGACTCGTTTGTGGGGCCCCCGACAGCTGCGGCACGGTCGCCAAACTTCGCGAGTACGCCGCCAAGCGATCGGCGTCCTTGATCATGGAAAATACGCTGAGGCAGTACGTCAGCCCACTGTGTCCCCCGGTGCCGAGGTATTCGAGCACGTCGGTGCGGATTCGCTTGGCGAGTTCTTGCGCACGCCCGCAGGATTTCTCGAAGTCCTCGGCTCGCAGGTCGTTCCACTCCAGTTGCCAGAAGGCCTGGTGTGCCCCCACGGCGGCGCCTGCCGCGACTCCGACGACATCGTTGAAGTCCGCAGTGACTCGATCGAGCGTCTGGGGCGTTCGCCCCCCCGAAAGTAGATTCTTGAACATCCCTCTCACCCCGATGGTTCGTCGGGCCGCGTTCGATTCTTCAGGATGGCACCGATCGTCGGACGGGCCAGAGGCGCATTGAGGATTCGAGTGCGTGGTGTCCGGACCGCCACAGCCCATCCACGGCACCACATCCGATTCTCGGCGGAAACCGAGTGCGGTCCCGGTCTCGGATGACCCGCTTTGCCGAATCTCCGGGAGGAACGCCAGTTGCGGGGGCACTGGGCGCTCATCGCCTGCGATGACGGTCTTTTGTCGTTCCGGATGCCCAGCGGTGAACTTCGAGGGACCGCTGCCGAATTGTGATGTGTACCCAGACACGTCGGCGTGCCTGGAGGGGGCTCAGGGGACATGCAAGCCGGGGAGCACAGAGGAAGGAGATCCGGGCGACCGGTACCGCTCCACCGGTCAGAGTTGGTGTGGGGGGATGGGAGTTCGTGAGGATCACGCGCGCGATTCTTTTGACGCTTCCGCTCCTCTTGGGGGTGATCTGGCTCTTCACGAGCATGCCTCGTGCGGAGGCTGAACACTCGGGGCGCGTTTTCGCCTTCCTCCCGACGACGAGCCAGCCTCGCGCACTGGAGCGTCGACTGCGTCGAGCTGCCGACGGGGTGGACGTTCGAGTATTCGGTCGTTTCCGCGACTTCGACGAGGCGACGCGTGAAGAGTCGCCCGACGCCCTGATCACGTATTCCACGGTGCTGCAACACCTGGGGCGCCACGTCGACTATCAGGGCGAGCGCGGAGGGAAGGCCACGGAGGCCGTCCTCGTCGTGTCGGCGGGTGAGGACATCGAGCGGCGTGATCTCGGCGACCTCACATTCGGTGCCGTGGATCTGGTGGGTCGCGCCGACCTTCCCGCGTTCGTCGCCGAGCTCCTTGCTCTTCAGAAGCCTGCAGAAGTGGTTCGAGTCATCAAGTACCCGGATCTGCTGCACCTGCTTCGTCTCGGTCGCGCCGATGCCGTCCTCGTGCCGGAGCAGGTCTTGGGGTCTTTGCGGAAGGCCACCAAGATCCCCATTCAAGTTCTCGAAGTGCCTTCGGCTCGGTTGGGATACGCAGCCGTCTCCTTTAGGGATCCCGCTGGCCGTGCGGCAACTGAGGATTGGCTCAAAGGGCTCCCGCCCGACCTGATGCAGGAGATGGGAATCGACGTGTTCGCGCCGGTGGGGGGAGGCTCGAGATGAACGCGGTTCGCATTTGGTTGTTCCGTCTCGTCCTCATCCTGGTCGCTGGCATCAGCGGCGGATGCCAAAAGTTCGTGGGGTCCGTGCCATACCCCGACCCCGTGCCTGTCGAGGGCCACGCGAGGATCCTCGTGCTGTCTCCGGAGGCGGAGGCCACTCGCACGGTCATTCACACGCTACGCGACGAGCTGAGCGAAGACTTCGACGTGTACGTTCGCACGGTCGATCCTCCGGAAACGACGTCGAAGGACGTGGAAAGGCTCATGACGAAGCTGCGACCCGCCGCGGTCGTCCTGCTCGACAACCCAACGGTCGGACTCTACCGAGATTGGTCTACCCGAGCTGAAAAAACCTTGCCTGTAGCAGTCATCCTGATGGCTTCCTTCGCCGCAGAGTTGCAGAAGTCAGTCCCCAACTCGATCGCCATTCCGTACGAAGTGCCGAGCGTGAATGCCTTCGCCGAAGCGCGTACGATCTTTTCACCGCCGTTCGAGAAGGTCGGAGTCGTGTACAGGTCACAATTCTCCGGGTACGTGCAGAAACAGGCGGACCTAGCCAAGGTCGAGGGATTCGAGCTTCTCAGGGCCGTCGTGCCGGAGGAGCCGACGGTGGAAGACCTCCGCCGTGCCCTCGAGCAACTCAAACGGGAGGGGATCGAGGCGCTGTGGGTGCTGAACGACAACGCGCTGCTCACCACCGCTCTGACCACGCGGGGCTGGTTGCCGTTCTCGAAGCATTTCCGAGGCCCGATTGTGGTCGGCGTCCCCTCGCTCGTGGAGGCGCCGGCGTCTTTCGGAACCTTTGCCGCCATTCCAGATGCCGAGGCTCTCGGGGTGCAGGCCGCCGACCTCGTCTATGACCTCCGTGACCGGAATTTCGAACTCGATCGTCGGGTCGAGTTGCCGCAGTCGGCTCACGTCTTCGTGAACGGTGAGCGCGGGAGGAGGGTCGGCTTCGAAACCAACCACCTGGACTACGTCGACGTGTTGGTCGAGTAACGCTGGAACCCTCTCATGGGACGTTCGTCGCCAATTCCCCAGGAAAGGCCCCCGCCCGAAGGGGCGAACGACCCTACGCTCGGCGGCATTCGTCGCAAGCTCCTGCGGGCATTCGGTCTCTTGCTCTTCCTCTTCGGAGCAGCTGCGCTGGTCGTGCTCGTCCGCAACGAGGTTCGAGGCGCTCAGCAGTCCCTTGCCCGTACCGAAAAGCGTATCCAAGGGGCAATCGACGAGAAGGGTCGCTCACTGGCCATGGGTCATGCGGTGGCCTTCCGAATCCTCGTTGCGGACAACGCCGTGTCCGACATGCGTCGGCTCCTACAGATTACGGTCGAGAACGACCCAGACGTGCAGTACGGCGCCTACATCTCCGTGGATGGCGAGCTTTGGGCGTTCGCGCGCGAAGATGGACAGTTCAATCCCCGCGATGTCTTGGCGCAGTTGGCGCTGACGCCGACCGAGCTCGCCAGCCACGAGCTTCGCAAGCGCCATATGGCTCCCTTCGGGCGAGACGTCATCGAGTATTCCGTCCCGGTTTTCGACCAGGACGAGCTGGCGGGCACTTTGCGCTACGGGGTCTCGACGGAGGGAACGACTCGCGAGCTGGTGAGCGCGGAGCAAGCGCACGAGGCCCGCGTACGGCGTGCTGTTCTCCAGCTCGCAGGGATCGTTCTCTTGATTCTGGTGGGTACGCTGATCCTGGCTGCGCGTACGGCGGCACGAATCGCGGAACCCGTCACTCGTCTGACGGAAGCCGTGAAACGCTTGGCGCGGGGCGACCGGTCCGTGCGCGTAAACATCCAGTCGGAAGACGAGCTCGAGTCTCTGGGCGCGGCGTTCAACACGATGGCGAGTGACCTCGACGTCTCCTACGGGGATCTCGAAGAAGCGAATCGTCGTCTCAAAGCCGAGATCGAGGAGCGCCGGCGTGCCCAGGACGAACGCTCCCGCTTGGAGCGACACCTCCTTCAAGCCCAGAAGATGGAAGCCATCGGTCAGTTGGCGGGCGGCGTGGCACACGACTTCAACAACATCCTGATGGCTATCTCCGGCAGCGCCGACATGCTGGAGCTCCAAGCCCTTCCCGACGAGGCCTCGGGGGACATCGCACACATCCACGAGGCGGTCGGTCGAGGGGCGAACCTCACTCGACAGCTGCTGATGTTCAGTCGGCGGCAGGAAGAACACGCCAAGCTCGTCGATCCGAACGAAGTCGTCGTTGGGTTGAACAAGATGGTCCGGCGCCTCCTGCCCGAGCGCATCGAGTTCGAGGTGACACTTGGGGAGCACGTGCCCCACGTGTTCATCGATCCGGGGCGCCTCGAGCAGGTCGTCCTAAATCTCGTCGTCAACGCGCGCGACGCCGTCGGCGACAAGGGGTGGATTCGCGTGATGACTAGCGTGACCGATATCCGCGAGGAAACCAGTGTCGCGACGGGACTGGTCACCCCCGGCAGGTATCTCGACATCGAGGTCGTGGATGACGGCTGCGGGATCGATGAGACGACGCTCTCCCGCGTGTTCGAGCCATTTTTCACCACGAAGGGCCCGGGCAAAGGAACGGGTCTCGGTCTCGCGACTGCTCACGGAATCATCAGTCAGGCCGGCGGATACATCGACGTCAAGACCTGCCCTTCCAAGGGGACAGCCTTCCGGGTCCTCCTCCCGGCCGCTACGGGAGCCGAGACGGCGCCCGCCGAAGTGCCGCGGGAGGTGCGCGAGCCAGTCGGCAGTGGTGAGATGGTGCTCTTGTGCGAGGATGACCCGGTCGTGCGGCGCTTGGTGCAGCGCATCCTGGAAAGCCATGGCTATCGCGTCATAGGAGCTGAACGTCCGTCGAAGCTCCTCAGTCAGCTTGCCGGCATGAAGAGCCCGGCTCGCCTCTTGGTCACGGACGTGATCATGCCGGAACTGAACGGCAAGGAGCTGGCGGGCGAGGTGCGAAAACACGTGCCAGACCTCAAGGTGCTGTACATTTCGGGACATCCGGGCAAGGTCCTCGCCGAGCAAGGGATCAGCGGTCGAGAAGAAGATCTCCTCCCGAAACCTTTCACTTCCAGCGATCTCTTGGCACGAGCTGCGAAGCTCTTGAGCTGACGGATGCTCCGCACCGACCGGCGACTTCACGGCTCGCCCCTTTCCGCCATCAAGACCCTTCGTCCCGTTTGCCGGCCCATAACCCAGTTCGAGCAGTTCGGTTGGGTTAGGTCGAAGGGAACCTCGTCCGTATTGGCGACTGATGAAGGCGCCCGGGCTCTCCTTCTTCGTAGGGATCTTGGCTCCCCTCCTCTGGACTTTTGCTTCGAAAGCCGACGAGGTCACGTCGGACGAGGCCACGCCAGAAGAGGTCCCGGCAGAAGAGGTCCCGGCAGAAGAGGTCCCGGCAGAAGAGGTGCCGCCTGAAGTGGGTTCGTCGAGCGAGGAGGTGTCGGGTGGGGTCGCGCCATCGGGTCTCGAGGAGCTTTCGCTGGTCGATCTCCTTTCAGTCGACATCACCACGGGAACATTTCTCGACTTCGATCTGATCCGGTCGCCGATGAGCATCACCATCATCGAGCGCCGCGACATCATCGCGTCGGGTGCCCGTCACTTGGGCGAGCTCCTCGAGATCTTCGTTCCCGGATTTCAGCTGATGATCAACAAGTGGAACGGTGACATCTGGGGGCTCAGGGGTGTCGCTGCCGATCGCAATACGAAGATCATTTTCCTGATCAACGGCGTCAAGTTGAACACCGAGAGCCGGGACGGAGTGTTCACGGAGACCACCCTCGGTCTGCTCGACGACATCGAGCGGGTCGAGGTGCTTCGAGGCCCGGCAGGTCTCGCCTACGGCTCGGGAGCGATCACGGGAGTCGTGAACGTCATCACGAGGCATCCGGAGGAAACGGGCGCAGACGTGCGCTTGAGCTACGGCTCGTGGAAAAGTCTTTCGGCGGAAGCCCTCTCTGCCAATCAGTTCGGGGACGACCAATCGCTCGTGCTCTCGTTTGGGTATCGGAGATCCGATGGAACCGAGGAAGGGTCGACGCGCATCTACGGCAGTGGTTCGTTTCCGAGCGACTATCCAGCGCAAGGCGCGGTCAGCGCTCCGAGCCCGAACGGGGAACCCGTCGACGGTTCGGCGTGGCGAACTCGGGGAAACGCTCGGGGCAGCATCGACTATCAGTGGGGAAATTTCCGGTTCTATTTGCGGGGGACGAGGCGGCAACAGGCTGGCGGCGGCTACTACGCCTTCGATCCGTTTCCGCAGTATGGAGCCGAGATCCCCGATGGCGTGACGGGCGTCGTCGACGGCGACGTCATCGACAACACCGACCCTCGCGCCAATACGGAGAGCTTCGGGCACAACCGGCGCGTCTACCTCGTGGATGCCGCACACCTCGCCCTCGACTATTCCCTGCCGATCGACGACGACACGCTCGCCTTCGAGGGAGCGATCATGTCGCTCACCAACCGGATCATTTGGGAGCCTCGGAGGAAGTATCAGCTTCGAGAAGAGACGCAGAAGGGAATTCGCGATGCTTTTGGTGAACGCCGGTACTTCTTCGAGGCGCTCTACGATCTGCGCAGGTTCTCCGATTTTCGTTCCGCCAACGGGTTTCAGGGGCGCATCGACGATGCCGGAGAGGACTTCGACGGGCTGAACATGGAAAGTGGTGTAGGTCTCCACAAGGCCATCTCCGAGGTCACCTACCTGAACCTCGCGTTGTTCTCCGAGAACGAGTATGCCCTCGACGACTTCCGATTTCATGCAGCCGCGCGCCTCGACTGGCACACGCGAACGGGGTTCGTCGTCACCCCAAAGGCTGCGGTCGTGTACACCACGTCGCCGGACCAGGCACTGAAGCTCATCTACCAGACCGCCGCCAATTACGGTTCGGTGGACAACTACGAGCACAATCGGGCTCATTTCGACGACCAAGGCCAGGTCGACACGGGACCTCGACTCGACACACCGACCGCGCCCGATTCGCCACGGGTGCCGGCGACGGACCTAGAAACCCTGCACGAGTTGGATCCGGAGTACGTGCGCTCCTTCGAGCTCGCGTCGAGCAATCGATTCTTCCACGTCCTGTTGAATACTTCGATGTCCTACAACCAGGTGAGAGATCTGTTCGTCTGGAGCCAGCAGATCTTTCGCGGAATCAACGCGGGAAAGTACGACTTCATCTCGCTCGAAGCGGACGTGCGTTTTCGGCAAGGCATTTGGGATGTCGGCGGATCGCACGTCTACCAGAGGCCGATCAACGCCGATCCGTTTGCCGGAACGAAGGTCGAAGTCCCCGCGACCGAGCTCGTCGACAACGGAGATGGGACGTTCGGGCTAAAGGTCGTGGACGGCCCCCCCGAGATCCGGGACATCAACCCAGTTCGCGACTCGGTCACGGTGGACGGTAGCCACTTTCTGAGCCTCGCCACCAACACCTCGAAGCTCTTTGCGAGCGTCGAGCTCCTCGAACCGCTTCTCCTCCACGCCAATGCTCGCGTGCATTGGGGGCTCTTGGGGCGCCGAAGCTATTACGACGAAGATCGCAAGCGCGGAGATAACTACCTCGGAGCGGACACGAAACCCATCATCAAGCTGAACGCCAGCGTGCACCTCAAACTCCCCGAAGACTTTTCGGTGTCGGTCTTTGGAAACAACCTCTTGGGAACCACGCGATCCCGCAACGCGATTCGCTGGCAACAGATGGCCGAGCCGACGCAGCGGGACCTGTACACGTCCGACCTCAGGTCGTTCTACGTCGCCGTGCGCAAATGGTTCTGACGCTCCAAGCGAGGCTACAGGAGGCCACTCATCTGCACCCGACACCGCGCCTGCGAGATTTGCACTCGACGCGAAGCGGTTTTGGGGTGGGACCCTGCCGCGAAGCGGTAGGGCGGGGTCTTTGTCAAAGACCCCGAAAAACAACCAGCTAGCTGGCGAGACTTGGGGCTACGGAGGGCGTCGCGGGCCCTCGCCCCGACAGGGGCCCGCGACGACCGGAGACCGTTTCGCGCCAGGTTCTAGCTCTAGCGTCCCTCTTCGACCTTTCCGTCGGCATGCTTTGCGTGCCGTCCACGATCGCGAGGATGAACAGGGCCCACGCTTTGCCAAGGCCAGCCGCCGAAGGCCGTTGCTCGATAGTCGAGGATGGCCTGCTCCAGTTCGCGGGGTTCGTTCATGACGAAGGGGCCGTAGTGGGCGACGGGCTCGCCGATGGGGCGCCCTTGGAGCAGCAGCAGCTCCGCTGGTTCCGCGCCGTTCTCGAATCGGACGGGGACGTCCGGTCGAAGGGAAATGCGCGCATGGCTCGTCAGAGTTTCACCTGCGACTGTCAGCTCTGCACCTTCGAAGAAGTACACGTCGCGACTCACGCCTGCGGGACCCGCGGGCAAGGTCCACGCGGCGCCCGGTTCGAGTCGAATCGTCCAAATGGCGACGTCCGAACCATCCTGCGACGCCCAGGACTCGGGCGGAGGGGGGGGCGCGGGTGTATCGCCGATCGCGCCTGCGATCATGCGCACTTCAGTGGTGCGCCCCGCGTCGTCCTTCTCTGCGAGCTTCGGGATGGTGCTTCCCCAGAGCATCGCGAAGTGCGGCGCGACCATCTTGTTCTTGCGGGGAAGATTGAGCCAGATTTGGAAGATCTCGAGCGGGTTCGGCGCGTCCTGGTTCAGGAGCGGAAACATCTCGGAGTGGACCACGCCCCTTCCGGCGGTCATCCACTGCACGTCGCCACTTCCGAAACGAGCGGTGGCGCCCAGGGAATCCGCGTGGTCGACCAAGCCCTTGCGAGCGATGGTCACCGTTTCGAAGCCACGGTGCGGATGCTGCGGAAAGCCGGGCACCGAGTCGCCGTGATACATGCTCCAGCCGTCCTTCCGGCTGAAGTCACTCCCGATGTTCCTTCCGCCGAGCGAGCTTCGAGGACCCAGCTGTTCGTTGCCCGCTGGGTAGGCGTCATCGTGATGAGCGCAGAAGAGAAACGGATCGGAGGTTCCCCAGGGGAAGCCGAGGGGTTCGATGTGGACGATTGCGGCGTGGGTCATGGCGATCTCGTGTGCGACGTTCATCAGTAACTAGATCCCGGCGAAAAACTC
>JBNKGC010000149.1:0-14737 GCA_050289625.1 Polyangiaceae bacterium
AGACCGCATCGGCATCGTCCCAAACCACGAGGTAGCTGCTGCCATTCGATGCGACGCGCACGTTGCTCTTGGCGAGGCCACCTACGTCGATGGTGAACTCGCTTCCCAGCGGTCGCCCGTCCGAACCGACGAAGCGGGCGTAGATGTCTTGGCGCGGCGCGTTGCGCGAATCGGGCCAAACAGCGAGAGCCACCTCGCCGCCGTCTTCATCGTGGCCCGTCGCGAGGTGCGGGACCGCTCCGGGGACCGCGTGCACAGGTGGGATCGGCACGAATGCATCCGTACCGATCAGATCGCTCCCGTCGCAGTCCTGATCGACACCGTCGAGGGCGATTTCCAGGCGACCGGGGTGCACGTTCGCCAGCGCATCGTCGCAGTCGGTGCCGTTTTCGCCCCCCGGATAGCCATCGCCGTCCAGATCGGCCCAGTCGCTCCCGGAGCAGTCCTGGTCGATGCCGTCGTAGGGGATTTCGTCCGCAGCTGGATAGATCGACGCGTCTTCGTCGTTGCAGTCGGCGAAGGCGGGCCAGCCGTCTTCATCGGCGTCGGTTCCCCAGGAAATGGGGCTGGCCCCGGCGGAACCACCCGAGTCCGGGCCGTCGTTCCCCACGCCTCCCATGCCCCCCATGGCCCCCGACTCCTGAGGCACGATGTCCTCTCCGCGGAGCGGCTTGTCTTCGTCGTCTCCGCATCCGGCGAGAGCGAAGGCGGAAAACGTGATGGCCGCGCGCAGGGCGAGACGGCGACGCACGACGGAGCCCGGTGCCACCGAGCGGGGTACCACTGAGCCGAGCGCAGCAATGGAGTCGCTGTCCGAAGCACGCGGAACGATCCGTCGAGGAAAAGGGAAAAGGCTACGCATGAGAAGGCTCACCACGGCCTTTTCTGGAACTTCCCATCGGAGGGACGCCTTGAAAGCTGCGGCGGAATCGGGAGGGGAGGGACCGACCCCCCCTAGCACAGATCGTGGTTCCAGATCTCCCCCCAACCTGCAGCGGTCGCACCGAAGCCGGAGGAAAACTCCGAACGTGTGTCCCCGGCGAGGCGGTGTTTGCCGGCCTCCTGGACGCAAACCGACCGGCGCTCTAGAACGCCCGAGTGCCCGGGCGTTCTCACCCACTCCGCGGAGCCCGCATCGTCTGCGGCGCGGCGCTGCTCTTACCGCTTGTCGGAGGTTGTGCCCCCGAAACCAGCCGGCAAAGTGGCACGAGCCGGGCCAGCTGGCCCATTTTGGAAGGGACTGCGGACGCTTCCTCCGAAGCGGTCTATGCACTGTTCACGCGGTATGGAAGCTCGGTCCGGCGCTGCACCGCGTCGCTGGTCGCTCCGAACCTCCTCTTGACGGCGCGCCACTGCCTCGCCAGCGAAGATGTTGCGCTCACTTGTGCGACCGGTGAGTTTCCAGCGTTGGTCGAACCGAACGCGATCGACTTGACGAATGCGCCGGAGACAGGCGCCCCCGAGGCGGCGGACTATCCGGTGCTCCATCCGATCGCGATTCACACTCCCGACGGGAACGAATTCTGCGGCGGCGACCTCGCGTTGCTCGAAGTGGACCCGGTCGATGGCGTGTCGCCCCTCGACGTGGAGGTGGAGACCTTTCCGGCTGCCGGGGACACTTACCGAAGCGTCGGTTACGGTGTGCTGGGCGAGGTCTCCGGCGGGGAAGGCACCCGGCGCGCCTTGGAGGGCCGTTCCGTTTCGTGCGTCGGAGGCGACTGCCCGTCCGATGTCGGAGTCGAGGTCGAGGAGAACGAGTTCCTCGGTGACACGGGCGGCTGCGAAGGCGACTCGGGCGGACCAGCGATCGGGGGAAGCGGCCGAGTCATCGGGGTGCTTTCCCGCGGCCGAGCCAGCTGTCAAACGAACATCTACAGTTCGACGGTGGCGTTTCGTGAGTGGCTCGCGCACGTCGCCCAGGAGGTGACGAACGCCCCCGCGGAACTTCCCCGCTGGGCCGAGCTCCCCCGGGAGGAGACGCCCAGCGGCTCTGCCGGAGCTGGAGGTGAATCCGCGGGAACCGCAGGTGCGGCCGGAGCGGGCGGCGACGACGGTGGGGTGGAAAGCGACGGCGACGAACTGCTCGCGACCGCGCGCGGTGGTTGTACCGTCGCCAGGGGTTCGCCGGGCGGAGTAGGGTCGCTCGGTGGGGGCGCGTGGTCGAGCGTGTGGTCGATGTTTGGCGCCGCCCTGCTCTTGGTCTCTCGTGCGCGGGGGCGTAGAAGGTGCGCGTGACGAACCCGAAGCGCATCGCAATGCTTCTGGCGACCGCGGCAGCCTGCTCGTTGGTCGGCTGCAAAAAGGGTCCTCAGCCGTTTGCCGACACGCTGGGGCGCTCCTTCACCTACGAGTGCAAGGAGAAAGGCGGCTGCACCTTTGCGCGCCAGGACGCGCCGAGCAACCCGAAGAAGACCGACGTGCTTCTCGCCCGCAAGGGGCGGGTTCTTTCCGTGTGCGACGTCCCGCCGGGCGCCAAAGACGCCGCCACGCCGGGTTGCCGGGCAGTGACCTGTGAGACGGGCGACTGCCCACCCGATCCGAACGGCGCCCGGCTCGCTTGTGAAAACGGCCTCTGCGTGGCTCCCCAAGCGGAAATCACGACGGACGACTCCATTCTGCTGTGCATGGCCGACACGCAGCTCGGCCGTGGTGCGAAGCAGTCGGCAAGGCTGGCCCTCGCCTACAGCTGCGGCAGGCCGTGCGTCATTCCGCCCAGCTGCCGCCAGCCGTAAGGGCCCCGCGTCCGCCACACCGCTTCACTCGCGCTTGTTGCGCTCATCGAGAGTCGCGCGCAGCTGGAGAACCGCGAGTTGATCCTTCGGCCGCGTCAGCTTTTCCTTCACCTCGATCAGGCGGGGCAGCGAGATTACCCGGAGCTCCAAACCGTCCAAAGTCATGAAGTCCACGTGGGGGAGAAGATCCTCGTAGGTCGTTTCGTCTTCGATCGTCGCGAGGCAATCGAGGTCCCCGAGTCGAGTACTGAAAAGTTTCTGTCCTCGGGTAGCGAGGTGGGAGAGATTTGGCTTGATCCGTCTCGGGTCGGCGCGGAATTCGGCATCCAATTCTTGGAGCGCCCCTAGAAGGCGCTGCTGATTCTCCAGAGCAAGCGAGTAGACGATGTCCACGTCCTGCGTCGTGATGGGAGCACCGTGAAGTACTCCAGCGAGACCTCCAACGACGATGAATTGCACCTCGTGCTTCGCGAGAATCTCGAGCACTGCACGAAACTGATGAGACATCAGTCGTCGGGCCCGCTCTGGCGACGGGCGGCGAGCAGATCATCGTATGCGCGGAGGCGGTCCTCGAGAGCAGCGAGCCGCTCCGCAGGCGACAGTGCGAGCGCGGCCCGTACGAGAGTTCGGTCGACGCCATTTTCGTCGTACGCTTCGCGCGCATGGCGCTCCGGGTCAAACTCCGCCGAGCTCATGCCGGGAAATTGCCACGAAACGACTCCAGCGAACACCGAGAAGACACGCCGCACCCGTCTCCAGCGACCAACCCCCGTCAGAGCTGGCTTGGCTACCGTCGACGGGCCCGAGTCGCCGACCTAAAGTCGTTCGAATCGGCGCCCCGGCTTCCGCGCCTCGACTCAGCAGCAGCCTCCGCCTGCCCTTGGGCCCGCTGCCGCACCGGCGGCGGACGTCGTGCCGACGCCACACCCGCCGTCCGAGGCGCAGCAGCCGGTTTCGCGATCGACTTTCTTTTCGGTGTCTTCGAGGAGCACGTAGAGCTCCCAGGCGTAGCCATCCGGATCGGTGACCCAGAACTTATCCTGGCTGGCGTAGCAACAGATCGACGTCTCGCGCCGAGCGCTCACGAGCCCCGCTCGTTCGAGGCGTTCGTAGAGTCGGTCGAGCGTGGTCTGATCGCTGACTTCGAAACCGAGGTGCAGCTTGCGGAGCTCGTCGCTCCCGCGCGCCGTTTGGTGGAAGGTGATGTTGAGCCCTCCCGCTTCAGGGAGGAACTTGAGGTAGTCGACCTTCTTCTTCACCGGCTCGGAGTCAAAGAGCACTCGGTAGAAGGCTTCGGTGGCCTCGATGTCGCGAACGGGCAAACTGGTGTGAAAGCGCATGGTGGTGTTTTCCTTTCGAACGCCGCCCGCCGGAGCCCAAGAAGGTCAGCACGTCTGACGCTCCTCGAGAACACCGCGGGGACACTCGGGAAGACGCCCCTCGCCTTCGAAGGACGCACACCACACCACGGCGCCGACGAAGAACTGTCCCCGCACCGATCTGCAGCCGATTCCGTCGCGTTGGAGATCCCCGCGGATCCTCCGCACGGCCGCTCGCGTCCGACGCTCACGGAAAATGCGCTCGGCGGTCGCTTTTCCTGCGTCCCTCGCCCGCATGCCTCGTCTTCCCTCATGAGATGACCGAGGTGACCCCGTCTCCTGCTCCTTCGCGCTACGCTGGACCCGTGGATCGCAACCCCGCCACACCGGAGCGCAGCGCGCGAGCCGACGCGAATCCCGACACGGACGCTTACGCGGGCCTGCGCGACGATGAGCAACCCCACGAGAGGCAAGCACGGGAGGATGCCCTGGTCGACCTCTGGCAAAGGTTTCACGGAGAGCTCTTCGGGTTCTTACGCAGCCGGGGCACGGACGAAGCTCTCGCGGACGACCTGCTGCAATCGGCATTTCTACGGGCCCATGCGCGCCTCAGCGCGGGCGATCGACCGGAGCAGCCGCGCGCTTGGCTGTATCAGATCGTGAGGAACTTGATGCGCGATGCTTGGCGCAGTCGTCGCCGCGCCGCCGCACTCGACGATGCCCTCGAAAGCGAAGTCGCGACGCACGAAGACGACCCCGAAGTTCCCCACGAGATCGGTTCCGATGCCAGCTCCGGAAACTCAGGCGACGAGGCGTTCCTCGTGGTGGCACGTGCCCTTCCGGCCTTCATCGAAGAGCTCTCCGAGCCCTACCGGCAGGCTCTCCGCCTGACCGAACTCGAAGGACTGACCCAAGCCGAGGCTGCGCACCGCGAAAAGGTGAGCGTTACGGCGATGAAGTCCCGCGTGCAACGCGGGCGCCGTCAGGTCTTCGACGCACTGCAGGCGTGCTGTCGCTTCGAAGTGGATCGACGGGGGCACCTGATCGCGTGCTCGCCACGAGATGGGAGCCGCCGAGTCGATGAATCGGGGGACGCTCGCAGTTTTCGCGGCTGCTGGTGCGGCTGAGCCAGGCGCAGACGCTCTGCGCAACCGCTCTGCGCAACCGCTTACGGTGCCGTTTTGGTCGAGATGGCTCCGCGTGCGCTTGGCGTTCTCCGAAGGGCCACTCACTGCGTGCCACTCCTCGGTCCCAGCGTGCGTCGTTCCGTTCGGATCTTAGAAGGCTCTCTTCGAATCGAGCAGGATCGTGACGGGGCCGTCGTTCACCAAATCGACGTCCATGTGCGCTCGAAAGCGCCCCGTTTCCACTGGCACGCCGGCGCCGCGGCATCCCGCGCAGAACGCTTCGCAGAGCTCCGCCGCGCGCCCGGGCTCCATCGCCTTGGCGAAGCTCGGCCGTTTTCCCTTCCGCGCGTCGCCAAGCAGCGTGAACTGACTCACGGCGAGCACGGCGCCACCCACCTCGATGACCGAAAGGTTCATCTTACCCGCGTCGTCCTCGAAAATGCGAAGCCCGACCACCTTGTCGGCGAGGAGCTTCGCGTCTTTTTCGTCATCCTCCTGAGCGACTCCGACGAGCACGCAGAGTCCACGCTCGATCTTTCCGACGACCTCCCCCTCGACGCGGACCTCGGCTCGGGAGACTCGCTGCACCACCGCTCGCATGGGTGGACGCTACCCGCGACAGCCCACATCAGTCGAGCGAGGAGGACGCGACTCGTCGGATCGGTTGCGGGACCGCTCGCTCAGAGATGGTACAGCATCCAGTAGAGGGCGACGCCACTAACGGAAACGTAGAGCCAGATCGGCAACGTGATCTTGGCGATCTTCTTGTGCAGGGCGAGGCGGTTCGTCCACCCGCGATAGATGGTGAGCAGGGCGAGCGGCACCACCGCGGCCGCCAAGAAGATGTGCGGGATGAGGAGCCCGAAGTAGACGACTCGAACGGCGCCCTCTCCCTGAAACGGCACGGAGCCCACGCGCGCGTGATGCAGGAGATAGGTGAGCAAGAACATGCAGGACAGCCCGAAGGCCGACAGCATGCTCCGCCGGTGAGCCCGGATGTTCCCCCGACGGATCTGAAGGAACCCGACGCACAGGAACACGGCCGCCGTGCCATTCAGGCACGCGTTTAAGGTCGCCAAGATACTCGGCTGACCGGGAACGCCCTGCGTCGGCAGGAGGTAGATGACGACGGCCACTCCGAGGAAGACCACGCCGCTCAGCGCGGTGATCACCCCCCGCACGCGAGCTGACTCGGGCGCGGAGCTTTGCGGCAAGTCAGACGCAGAATTGGGCTGGGTTTCGGTAGCTCCGGACATCGTTCGTCCCGGTCTCTAGCGCACGCGCCAAGCCCGGGAAAGCCCGCAAGCGCGCCGCGCCGGCGGGCCGCAGCGCGAGACCCTCCAGCAAAGAACAAACCGAGCCACGCGAGGGCGAAGCCCGAGGAGTGGCAAGGCCGCGAGCACCGCCGCCGACCATGTGGGAGGCGGGACTGTGGGGTGAGGAGCGGCGATTCACTCGCCGCGACAAGTGGGGCGGGGCCGCCCCCCTTCAAACATCGAGCTCCACTTCGTGCACGATGGGCTTTTCTGCTGCCCGCGGCTCGTTCGAGTCAACCGATTCGCGGGTTTCGCCACCTCGGTCGGGCGCGTCCTCTCGGCGCTCCGCCTCGCGCATCAGCCGCCAAATCCCCGGTCCCATGACGTCGATCTCGGTCGAGGCAAACTGCTCGCCCCCGAAACGCCGAATGTTCTCGGTCTGCGCCCGGAGGATCTTCGCGTCCTGCCGAAAGATCCGCATGGCAAACGGTTCGAGGATGGCCCGCACCACGCGCGCGGGAACCGCGGTGCGAAAGCTCGCCACCGCGAACATCCTGGTGTGGAAGTCACTCACGGGGGTGCAAAGGCTCGTCACCAAGAAGTGCGCATCCCCGAGCCGGTATTCGACCTGCGCCACCGAAGGGAGGAAAAATCGATCCCAATGCTCGACCGTCCCCACCCCACTCGGAGACAGAATCTTCGCGACGACCCCGGGGGGCTTCGGCTCACCGAGGTACTCGGTTTCGATGCGATCGGCGTAGCGGCGCACCACGGCCCGCACGCGGTTCTTTTCACCTCCGCGGAAGAGACCGCGGTGTAGGTAGGCGGTGTGCGGCACGTCGAGAGCGTTCTCGACGGTCGCGTGGAGAGAGCCCTCGACGTCGACTCGTCGCACCACAGTGCCGTAGCGGGGGTCGTTCGCCGTCGGGACGGGGAAGGGTTCACCTAGAGGAGGGCGGTCCGAGCTCGGGCACACCCACACGAACCCGTCCTGTTCGCGCACGGGGAAGCTCGTCGCGTCACGCGCTTTGAGAGACCGCTCCGCTTCACCCGACGCCGCTTCCGGTTTCGTTCCCGATTGCAACGGCCCCTCGCGTAGACCCGGCACGCCGGTGCATCGACCGTCTCCGGCAAACGTCCAACCGTGGTACGGGCATTCGAGGCTCCCCTCCTTGGTGCGGCGTCCGAGCGACAGCGGCACGTTGCGATGCGGGCATCTGTCGAGAAGTGCCGCGGCGTGTCCCTCCCGGTCGCGAAAGAGCACCATGGGGATGCCCGAAAGGGTCGTGGCGTGAGGCGCCGTCGAAAGCTCGATGGAACGACACGCGACGTACCAATGACGGAGGAGTCGAGCCACGGAGCGAAGTCCTCGCCCCGCCGGAAGAGCGAGACGATCGCCCGCGGTGCTCCTCCCGTCCATCGAGGAGTGTCCTTGCCCTGAGTCATCGACCGGTCGAACCATCGCCACCACTTTGCCCCCAGATCCCACGAAGCACGAAGCACGCTCCGCACCCTACCCCGGACGCGGTCCAAACTGGAGAGCGCGCGGAAGTGGACCCCACACGTCGGTAGGGCTATCCTGGAATTTGTCGCGGAGATGGGCCGGGGGGGACCTGGTCTCGCGGACCCGCGTACGATGGATGCTTCGAGGGGGAGCGTCAGTCCGATGACGGGCACGGCGACCCCCGAGAACTCCTGACGCGGGTCCGCGACGACATTTTTTCACCGACCTCGCCCCACACTGATGTGTCGCACCTGGTGAGCCATTCGGGACGGGTCGCCCACTTCCCGGCGGTTGGGACGACTCGCAATGCGCCCTCGGCAGGGGTCGCCCATTTCCCCGCCGTCTTGGGACGACTCACGGTGCGACGTCAGCACGCAGGAACCAACCAAGGCGGTCACGACGCCGGTGGCACGGGACAAACCAAGGCACGCGAGGCCAAAGGCCGAGGAGTGCCGAGGCGTCGAGCACCGCCGCCGACCAAGTGGGAGGCGCCGGAGCGGAGATGGGAGTTGGGGGTGAGGAGCCCGAATTCACTTCGGGCGACGAGGGGGGCTGGGAAAGCCCCCCTAAAAAACAGCGGCACCGCACCCTTTGCGCAGTGGTACGCGGCGCCGTACTCTGCGTGAGTCAGCTAGGAGTCGGCGAATCGATCATGATCATTTCGTTCGTCGCACCATGGAGGAGTCCGACGTGCAGCACGTGGAAAAAGAGCAAATCAGCTTCATGCGTTCGCTCTGCATGGGAGAGATCGAGGAGGACTTGCTCCTCCCTTTCCCCGAGATCAGCCAGCCCGAACGCGAGATGCTGGAAACGGTGACGAGTTCGTTGCGCGCGCTCTTCGAGTCTCACTCGGACGACTACCGCAAGTGGGATCGAGACGGGCACTTCCCCGCGTCCTACCTCGATCAACTCCGTGAGTTCGGTCTCTTCAGTTTCGTGATCCCCGAGGAGTTCGGGGGGATGGGCTTCGGCAGCGCTGCCTACTCGCGCGCGCTTCAAGAGGTCTCGAAGTACGACGGCTCCACTGCGGTCAGCATTGGAGCCCACAGCTCCATCGGCATGCGAGGTCTGCTTCTCTTCGGCAACGACGAGCAGAAGTCCCGTTTTTATCCCAAGCTCGCCACCGGGGAGATGATCGCCGCCTTCTGCCTCACCGAGCCCGGCTCCGGGTCCGACGCCGCTTCGATCAAGACGCGGGCGGTGCGGGACGGCGACGACTGGGTCCTCGACGGGGAGAAGATCTGGATCACCAATGGTGGCATCGCCGACTTCTTCACCGTCTTCGCAAAAACCGGCGAGCCGGAACAGCGCCGCGCTCTGAGCGCCTTCATCGTAACGAAGGACATGCCAGGAGTTTCCGTCGGCCCCCACGAAGACAAGATGGGGCTGCGTGCCAGCTCGACCACCACGGTCAGCCTGGAGAACGTACGGGTCCCAGCAGCGAACTTGCTCGGAGAACAAGGCAAGGGCTTCAAGATCGCGATGAACATCCTGAACAGCGGACGCACCGGCCTCGGCGGCGGCTGCGTCGGCGGGATGAAGCGGCTCATCAGCCTCGCCACCCAGCAAGCGAACGGGCGCATCCAGTTCGGCAAGAAGATCTCCGAGTTCGGCCTGATCAAGAAGAAGGTCGGCGAGATGGTCATCGACTGCTACGCGGCTGAGTCCGTCGTGAGCATGGTCGCCGGCATCATCGATCGGGGGCACAAAGACTACGCCATCGAGGCGGCCATCTCGAAGGTGTTCGCGAGTGAAGCCCTGTGGCGCGCCGCCGACGAAGCGCTCCAGATCGCGGCGGGCAACGGTTTCATGCGCGAGTTCCCGTACGAACAGATCGTGCGGGACGTGCGCATCAATCGCATCTTCGAGGGCACCAACGACATTCTGCGCTTGTTCATCGCTCTGAACGCGATGAACGACGTCGGACAGAACCTCCGCGAAATAGCCGATAGCGTGCGCGGTGCCTTCAACGATCCGATCAAGGGTTTCGGTGTGCTCCGGGACTACGCGGTGCGCCGCGCCACCCTGGCCGCCGGCCTCAAACGCGAGAAATACCAGTTCACGAAGCTTCCGGCTCCGCTCAAGCAGGAACAGGAAGTCTTCGAGTGGGGCGCGCGCGAGCTCGCCGCCGCCTCCGACCGGCTCCTGCGCAAGCACGGCAAGCGGATCATCGAAAAGCAGCTCGCGACCGCCCGGTTGGCTGACATCATGATCGACCTGTTCGTGCTCGGTTGCGTGCTGAGCCGCGTGGCAAACTCCCTCGAAAAGCACGGCGCCGCAGGCGCCGAGCGAGAGATGGAAATTGCTCAGGCCTTTGCCAACCGCGTGAGGCGGCGTGTGAAGAGCAACATCGAAGAGATCGACGACAACGCCGACGAGCAGGTGAAGGGCCTCGCCGACCACGCCTTCGATCTCGAGCGCTTTCAGTGGGACACGATGTGAGTCCGGCGCGCGGCGCGACCGAGCACCGGATCGTGGTGCTCGATGGATACACGGCGAACCCGGGCGACCTGAGTTGGGACAAGCTCGGTGAGGTGGGCGAGCTGTCCGTCTACGACCGGACGCCGCCCGAAGAGACGGTGGATCGGGCCGCCGGCGCGACAGTGGTGCTGACGAACAAGGTGGTGCTCGATGCGCCCCGGCTCTCGGCGCTCGAGGAGCTGCGGATGGTCAGTGTGCTCGCCACCGGGACGAACGTCGTCGATCTCGACGCGGCGCGCACCCTGGGCATCACCGTATGCAACGTTCCGGCCTACAGCACGGCCTCGACGGCACAGCACGCCATCGCGCTCTTGCTCGAGCTCTGCCAACACGTGGGTGACCACGCGCGCGGTGTTCGCGAAGGCGGGTGGACTCGTTCGGTGGACTTTTCCTACGCCGAGCGGCCCTTGCGTGAGCTCGACGGCCTCACTCTCGGAGTGGTCGGGTTCGGAGCCATCGGGGCGCGCGTTGCCGCGATCGCAAAGACGCTCGGCATGCGTGTGATTGTCTTCAGTCGCACGCCCAAGCAGGTCGCCGGCGTCCGCTTCGTGAGCTTCGAGGAGCTCCTGCGCGAGAGCGACGTGATCACGCTTCACTGCCCGCTGACCGAAAAGACGAAGCACCTGATTGACGACAAGGCTCTTTCCTCGATGAAGCCGTCGGCCTTCCTGGTGAACACGGCACGTGGACCCTTGCTCGACGAAGCCGCGGTCGCCAAAGCGCTGCACGAGGGGAAGCTCGCCGGTTTCGCTGCAGACGTCCTGTCGAAAGAGCCACCGACCGACGACAATCCCCTGCTCACCGCTCCGAACGCCTACGTGACGCCGCACCACGCCTGGGCCTCGCGGGCGGCGCGCAAGCGATTGATCGACGTGTCCGTCGCCAACGTGCGGGCGTTTTTCAACGGACACCCCGAGAACGTGGTGGTCTAGAGCGCCGATCGGTTTGCCGCCAGAACGTGGGCAAAAGCCGCCCCCACCTCTTGCGAGGGGGCGGTTTTCGCCCACTCGGCCTCGTCGCGCTGCTCTTGTCAGTTCCTGCGCGTCGTGAAGTGCGGAGCCGTGGCCAGCTGGGCGAGGTACTCCGCGATTCCGATTTCGCCGGCCGCTAGCGCGTCGCGCTGCGGTTCGGCGAGACACTCCGCCCCGCCGCCGCCGGCAAAGGCGTAGGCTGCGAGGAGTCCGCTCACGCAATCCTGGATTTGAGGCGTCGTCGCGGCTGCGCTCGAGAGATCGTTCAGGTCGCCGAGGAGTCGAACAGACCGCGATAGCGGGCTGCCTCCTCCTCAGTGAAGGGTCGGCGGAAGAGACGCGAGCCATATTGCCCGATGAACTCGTCGGCGCACGCACCATCACCCGCCCCGGCACACGGAAGCACCGACTCGAGCACCCCGTCGGACGCAACGAGAGCCGCGACGTCTTCCGCCGTCTCGAGCAACTGCTTGGCCGTCTGAAAAGCGACCGTGAGTACGGCGGCGTCATTCGTGAGACCGAGACGTGAAGCCTGATCGGGGGAGAGTTTCACTCCTTGCCACGATCCGCTGAGTTCCGGAAACGCATCTTCGATGGTGGCCTGAAGCTCCCCTCGAGTCAGACGCCTGAGCAGACGAGGACCGGTCTTCGAGCTCTCGCACCGCCCCCTCACCTGAGCGAGACCGAGCGTTTCTCCGACGGTCCCGTTCGCATCACCCCCATCTTTCGTCCCCGTGCCCCCGGAACCTCCCGAGCCCTCGCTCCCGGAACCACGGTTCAGCTGACGTCCTCCGTCGGACGAGCAAGCAACCGTTCCCAGCGCGAAGGCCAAAAGAAGCCCAGAAGTCGTTGCCGTTCGCCTCATGCCTGGAGCTCCGAAGGAACGCTAACGTTCTGTCCGCCGATGGTTTGGATCGGTACCCCCATGGCTGCCGCGAGAGTCGCCAGGATGTCGGTGTGCATCACTTCCGTGTGCGCCACCTGGTTCGTCTTGAGATATCCGCCGCCGCCGCCGATCAGGAGGAACGGCGGGTAGCTCCAACGGGGAACGCCGTTCAGCCAAATTTCCTTCATCTGGGAGTTGTGGAGCTGGCCATCGGAGACCTCCGAGCACATGAAGACCACCGTGTTGTCGAGCACCGTGTGTCCCGGATCGGCGGGATCGGGCTGATCCAGGGTCGCCAGCAGGTGATCCGCCACTTGCTGATAGAACCACTTCTGCACCTCGGCGAACTCGGTACGGCCCGCGTCGTCGGCCGAGTGGGAGAGCGGATCGTGATGGTTCTTCGCGTATCCGGGGCCGCCCGGGAAATCCATCGTGATCTGGGCGTTGGCGTACATCGTGTGGATCGTGGCGACCCGCGCCGTTCCGCAGACGAGAGCATTGGCCGCGACTTGCAGGTGCCCGTTGTGCACGTCGGCGAAGTTCGCGTGGGCGAACGGATCTTTACCGACCATCGCCTCCGCCGCGGGCATCGAGGGGCGCACGTCACAGGTCGTGACGAGCGAGCCGCTCCCCTCGCTTTGCGCCTTCAGCTCCCGTATCGCCTCGAGGTGGAGCTGGAGCTTGTTCTGTTCCGCCGTGAGTCCGCTGAGGGCTTGCTGCATCTGCTCGAGCTCTCCCTCGGTGAGCGCGAGAGCTTCGTTGCGGAAGTCGGCTTCGCTGACCGTCGGCTCGGCTGGAGCCGGGTCCGAACCGGGAGCGAGACTTTGGAAGAGCTCTTCGGCAGCGTCGGCTGGATTCGTGATGGGCGTCACCCAGGAGCCGTGCTTGACGAGCTGGGAGTCGTGATCGGGCGCGCCGCCGGCTCGGTACGGCTGGGTTCCGAGTACGTGCGCGGTCGTGCCGAGCGCCTTCGCGATGGTGTAGTCAATCGAGTCGACCCCCTCGCCCCCCTGGAAGCCGGTGAGGAGCGCACTGATGGCGGCGTGGTTGTCGGCCATGTCGTTCATCGTCACGCCCCGACAAATGGTGACGTGCTGCTTGAACGGTTCGAGAGGTGACAGAACTCCCACTCCGGATGCACCGAAGTCCATCGTGCCCTCCGGCACGTCGAAGTGCTCGACGGGAACACCGTGGGGAAGGAAGTAGATGAGCAGCCGCGTGGGGCGCCCTTCCGGCGCTGCAACCGCCAGGCGCGACATCTGATAGGCGAGCGGCACCGAAAGACCGAGACCGACGGCCTTCATGAACGTGCGGCGCCTGAGCTGGAGGCGCTGGACTTCGTGTCGAGTTTTCATGGGGAGGCTTGGTGCTCACGCCCTAGCGATCCGGACCATCCTGCTCCCCCAGGGAGGATGGCGCCCGACACCTTCAACAGGTCGAGCGCGTCGCGCGCGAGCATTCGAAAAAAGAAGGGACTGACGAATGTACTCGCATGGATCAGCCGCACGCACAACGTCGGGCGAGGCTGCCCATGACGCCGAAAAACAATCGCGACTCGACTGGAATTTGGCAACGTGGAACTTGCAGCCAGCACTGGAACGTTCCACCACGATGCAGGAAGTCCGGGGACCGGGTCTGACCACTCACAACTCGCTCACGCCGACCGCGATTCACGGAAGAACGATCCGCCCATGGACGCACGCCGGGCCACGGCTACGACGGGCGAGAAGCAGGCGTTCACGTCGCCGTCGAAGTGCTCGATGTGGTGGATTGTGACGATGGAAGCGCTACCGCACCCGAGACGTCCCGACCCAAGCGCTCAGCGAAGAGCGACGCCCCGACCCAAAGGCCCACCGAAAAGCGGCGGAGCGCTCAGGCGGCTACCGAAGCGGGCGCATCACACCGGAGGGTGGACGCCAGCGCTCGAACCGCGCGTTTGCCATCGCGTCGACCCGGTCGAGCGTTCGGCGGGGCCACAGGCACGCCCCGTAACGCCTTGCGGAGTTGGTAGCGCTCGTAGTGGCCGAGATTGACGAACTCGAGCCCGAGCTTGCGGGTCGTCTCGTGCGGCCGTCGCCCGTGGACCACGCGGGTAACCTGGGCTTCGACGTCGATGTAGCGATCGGTCCCCGGCACCTGGAAGGAGACAAGCAGGCGCTCGCCGGTCAGCACCGGGTCGGCTGGAGTCACCAGCATGCCCCAGGTGGACAGGTTCTCCATCCGGTCAGCAACGAGCCGAAAATCGCGCACTCGCACGACCTGACACGGGATCTTCACGGTGTGGCGCGTGGGACGGCGGCGAATTTCTTGGCTCCGGCGCATGGGGACCTCCTCGAATCGAGAGCAAATCGTCTCAGGAGAAGGCCACCCGGGCCAAGAAAGTGCGACAAGGTGCGCGAATGTACCCCACGTCGGCGTGAACGAAGGCCACGGAGGGCCACGGAGGGCCACGGAGGGCTTC
>JBNKGC010000150.1:0-14701 GCA_050289625.1 Polyangiaceae bacterium
GCGGTCGAGCGTTTCCAGACGGATGGCGCCGGTGGGAGTACGGCCCTCCCCCTCGAAAACCGTTTTCCCTCCGGCGCATTCGCTCGCTCGCCGCGCCCCGCGTCACTCGTTACGGCGGTGACTCGTTACATCGGTGACTCGCGACCCGATGACGCGTCCGGGTGCCGCTGACGAGCCGACGCGAACGGTACGGTCACGCCGTGAGGCGCCAGGTAAACACGCCCTCGGCCGAATACCGTGAGACATCCCCTTCCCGATCGTTTTGTGTCTCCGTTCTGGCCAGCTGCGAGCGTCCCTCAGCGGCGCGTCTCCACAAAGCTCGGAAGGGGTAGCGATGAAAAACGTTCGATTCAGTTGGGTCAGCGGGGCCGTTTTGCTCGCGTTCGCCGCGGGATGCAGTAGTGACAGCGGAGGGGACGACGGGGGCAACAACGAGCCGAAGAAGCCCGGAGCCCTCGTGATCAACGAAGTCTACGCGAAGAACCAGAAGGACTGGGTCGAGCTCTACAACGGCACCGACGCGGACATCGACTTGAACGGTTACCGCATCCTCGATGACCGCAGCCGAATGATAATTCCGGAAGGCACGATGATCGCCTCCGGTGGCTTTCTGGTGTTTTTCCGCACCGAGCTTCCCGCCGACAATACGTTCAGCTTGAACGAGTCGTTCGACGAGGTGCGCCTCTACGATCGCAACGACATCGAGGTCGACTACATCAGCTGGTCCGAACCCCTCGGAACCTTCAGCTACGCGCGCACCGAGGACGGCGGCGGAACGTTTCAGATCGCCGAAGTGCCGTCTCCTGGAGAGCCCAACGTAGTCACCGTGCCGTCGGAGCCAGACCCGCCCGAGGAAGAAGATCCAGTCGACGCGGTGGCTCCCTAGGCGGCCCCCGCTGAGTAGCCGCTCTAGCGAGCAACTCCCAGAGGCAAGCGGACGCCTTCCAGGTGAGCCGCCGCCGGGCGACGAATCAACCCGAGCACTGCAAACCCGATCAGAGCCCAAACGAGCTCCCTGCCGCGTTTGATGAGCGCGAAGGCGGCGGCCACGTTCACCGCATCGGGAACGGCCAGAGCCTCGAGCAGCGTCCGGTAGCCGGCGTCCTGCACCCCGAGTCCCGCCGGCACTATGAAGAGGGCCTGGCGAGCCAGGGAAATGGCGACGTCGAATCCGATGAGCTGATCGAATCCTACCGGAACACCCAGCAGCATGAGGATCAGCCAGGATTCGAATACTTCGCACGACCACGCGACGACACAGAGGAGCGTCGGTGGGGTCAAACGTGGAGCACCCAGAGCGAAGAAACGCCTGGTCTCACGGTCCGCCACGCCGAAATGTGCTCGCCGGTTTCGGAGTGCTCGCCGAAGTCGAGCAGATGGAAGCCGAAGCAGCAGACAGTGCAGGCGAGCCGCCAAGCTGCCCTGGGACAGGGTGAGTGCTACCCCTGACGCGACGAGCGCGAGCACCAGCGCGGACCCGAGGAGGATCCATTCGAGACCGGATGCCCCGATGACGCGTTCAGACCCCTCGCGAAGGGCTCGATAGCCGATGGCGAACGCCAATCCTGCGTACAGCGCATGCGCCGCCGTCCGGAGGAACTTTCGACCTGCTGCCGCGCCGACGCCGGCACCGAAGGGCATCCCGCAGTGATGATTCAAGAGTACCGGCTTCAAGGTCTCGCAGAACACCACGCCGGCGGGCAAGGTCTGGCCGACTGCTTCCGTCGCAGTTCGAACGTTAAACAGGCGGCCGTAGTCCACCCGATGGTCGAGCTCATCGAGCGTGAGTTTCCAGCCCCAGGTCTCGACGGCGAGCGCTAGGAGCTGCGGCACCAAGACCACCAGAAGCAGCGGGCCCCGATCGATCAACAGGGCGGAGACCCGCGCCCAGGTCACGTCGCGAAACGCCAGCCAGACGAGGACCAACGCGCCGACACAGCCGCACGCATGGACAGTCATTCGACGCGCGCGGCTGGCTTCACGAGCCCTCAGATTCGTACTGCCCTCGCCACCTGGCCAGTCAGCCTGCATTCGGCGTTGAAGCTAGCGGCTGCTCACGACGCTCGCGGGTCAACGTCGAAATGCGGCTATGGCTTGGGACGAAACACCGGGCGTCAGCTGCCGCCGGTTCCATCTCCACCTCCGGTGGACCCTCCACCGCCTGTGACCTCGCCGGAGGGACCACCGTCGGACGACGTCCCACCACAAGCGACCAGCGAAGTGGACCACGCAAGCACGAGCCAGAAGTGTCGAATTGGAAGCATCCCTAGAGGATAGACGGTACCCACTGGGCGAGAAAATCGGAATATCCGCGGCCACTGTCTTGACCATTTTCTGCATTCGTCCTTCCCAATGGGGTCCGAAAGGGGTGCGCGGCGGAAGAGGAGCGAGCTGCGCTACGCCGCGCCCAGCCCTCGCAATTCGCACTCGTGTTGTTATTATTCCGTCAGTGGAAGACTTTACCACCCAGAGGAGTCAGCCGTAACCTCATGGCTGCGTCGGGCGACGAGGAACCCGTCAGCCGGTGGGAGGCTTCTCTCCATCCGGTGATCGTGCTCGACGGGAACGGCCACGTGCACGACTTGAACGGAGCCGCTCTCGACCTCTACGGCTGGTCCCGCGAGGAGGTCATGGGGAAGCCCGTCGACACGCTCTTGCTGGGCGATGAGGGAAACCTCGATTGGGCTGCGCGAATTTCCGGGGTCGATGAAGAGCCCTGGTCCGGTCTCGAGGCTCACACCACGCGCCGCGGCGTGCGGTGTTGGGTGCGAGCAAGCCTCGCCCCTCTCGAGATGGGTGGGTGGCTCCTACACTGCTGCCGGGCAAGCGGACGAGACGTCGTGCGCGCCCTCTACGGCAGTTTGCTCCCCGGCTTGGAGGAAGCCATCGCCCTCGGCGACATCGGCTTGTGGTCCGATGACGTCCTCGAGTCGAACGGCATCCATTGGTCGGACAAGGCCCGCGACATGGTCGGTATTGCCCCCGACACGGACATGAACCACGAGGCCCTCTTCGAGCACGTGCATCCAGACGACCAAATGCGCCTCGCCGCTGGGATCCAAAACGCGATCCTGGCACCCACAGGCATCAACGAGCGCCTGCGCATCGGTCGCCAAAACTATCGCCACTTGGTCATTTTCGGGCACGTGCTTCGAGATCAAGCTGGAACGCCACTCCTGGCCGTCGGCGGAATGCGTGACGAGACGGAGCTCGTTCACGCGAGGGAACGCATCGCGCAGCTCGAGGCACAGCTGCTCCAATCACAGAAGATGGAGGCGATGGGTCGCGTCGCCGGCGGCGTCGCCCACGATTTCAACAATCTCCTCACGGCGATTTTCGGTCACACCGAGCTCACCCTCCTCAGGAAGGACCTGCCTCCCGACGTGCGGGAGCGCATCGGCCAAGTCTTGGAAGCGGCTCAGCGAGCCTCGGAGCTGACCCAGCAACTGCTGGCCTTCAGTCGCAAGCAGGCTCTGCAATTCCAAACGGTGGACTTGGACGCCTTGGTCGAGTCCTCGATGCGACTTCTCCGACGCATCGTTCGGGAAGATGTCCACGTCACGGTGGACGCCGCGTCGGAGTCACGGGCTCGAGTGGATGCCGGCCAGTTGAGCCAGGTCCTCACGAATCTGGTCGTCAACGCCGCCGACGCCATGCCTCAAGGGGGCACGGTGTCAATCGTCACGGGTCGCACCTTGGTGGAGGAAGAAGAAGGGGAACTGCCACCCGGCGAATACGTGACGATTGCCGTCTCGGATGAGGGCACTGGAATTCCCGACGATGCCATCGAGCACGTCTTCGAACCATTTTTTACGACCAAGCCCGTTGGGCAGGGAACGGGGCTCGGGCTGTCGACCGTCCACGGTATCGTTCAGCAGCACCATGGTGACATCGCAGTCGTGTCGCGGGTCGGTGCCGGCACGACGTTCACGATTCGACTACCCAGCACCGACTACTTCCCACGCGGCCGCGCGACGCCGCCACCCCAAGGACACGCCCCGGCGCGCCTCTCGTCGGGTGAAGTCGCGCTCGTAGTCGAAGACGAGGACATGGTACGTGTGCTGACGCGACGGTTCATCGAAGAAGCGGGCTTTCGCGTCCTGGAAGCGCGCAACGGGGAAGAAGCGCTCGAGCTCATTGCTCGAGAGAAAGTGACTCCGAGCTTGCTCCTCACCGACGTCATCATGCCGAAGGTCGCGGGGCCGCTCTTGGTACAGCGTCTCCGGGCAACGTATCCCCTGTTGCCTGTTCTCTACGTTTCCGGATACCCCGCTGACATCGTGGACAGCCGGATCACGCTCGGTCCGCTCGAGCGGCTCGTTGCCAAACCCTACTCCCGAGAGACGCTCCTGGCCGCCGTGGTCGAGGTTCTCCACGCCCGCGAGTCCGGTAGCGCGGAAGCGTGAAGCTCCCGCGCTCCGTGCTCGGGGCGCTGGCACGTCGGCGTCGTCGTCGCTCGCGAAGCGGTCAGAGATTGACCTGGAATACTGACGTCGTGCCGCTCACCTCGTTGCCCACGAGGAGGAGCGGCGTGCCGGTGGGACTCTCCGCCTCTGGCACGAACTCGAGCCCCTCCGGACCGAGATCACCGGCGACTCCGTACTCGGGATCGCCAATGAAGTTTCTCCCGTTGACGTAGTCGACGAACACGGGGCTCGAAGGCTCGCTCACGTCGAAGATCATCACACCACCGATCCGCTCGAGACCGATGAAGGCGTAGAACTTGCCGTCGATCTCTCCGATGGCCACACCCTCGGGCTCGGGGCCCTTGTCGTCGCTGCGGCTATCGAAGGAGAAGTTCTCATCGTTGGTCGAGTTGAAGTCGAAGGGATATGCGCGAGCCGTAATCTGCTCGAAGAAATCTCCCGAGTCCCAAACCAAGTTGCCTCGCCCGTCCCAGATGCTGAACGAACGCGCCCCATACACGTGCACCTGATCGATGCCGCCACCATCGAGGTCTCCGTCGAGCACGGAGTACTTCAGACGTCCAAGCAGAGCGTTGTCGTCGGCCCCAGCCGGCAAGGCGGACGCGTCGATCAGCCCCTCGTCGACCCCACCACGGATGCGATCCTCGTCATAGTCACGACTGTCCCCTTCGTTCCCGGTGACGAAGTACGTCATCCCGTCCGTCTCATAGCTCGCCATTCCGTCGGGCATGTACATGCCCCAGACCGGCCAGTGGTCGATGGCGATCTGACCGTCCCGATCCGAGGGGTCGAGACCGTTCGACAGGTCGAAACGCACGATGCCGAGCACCGGTTCGGTGAACTCGGTGGCGAGAGCTGCCGTTCCGTCCCCGGGAACAGCTCCGTTTTGGAGGCTGAAGTCATTGTCGTTCAGCACCGCGAGAGAGCCGTCGTCGAGCAGGGCAAGACCTTCGGGCTTGTCGCCCACGACGTACCCGAGCGACGGGAGATTGAGCACCTTGGTTTTGGAAAACGGGCACGATGCCCTGCCCCGTGATCAGCTCGTCAGCGCTCAGGGTTTCGAGCTCAGCACCCGTGTCGTCGAGCTCGAGCGTGTTGGTCGCACCACGGAGATCGACGCGGAACAAGTACTTCTTCGCATCCGCGGTGAAACCCGAATCGCGTTCGATGACGTAGAAAATCCCTTCGACTGGGTCGTAGACGGCGTCTCCGATCTTGTCGGTCTTGCTCCCCACGTCGTTGCCTTCGAGCAAGTAGACGTACTCGGCCACCGGCTGACCGAAAGTTCCGCCGCTCTCGTCGATGTCGACCGCAAGAATTCGCACCACGTCCGAACCCGACGCGGACGCGCTATCCGGGTGGTTCAGCGGGCTCTGGATGAAGGCGTAGAGCACTTCCTGAGCCGGATCGATGGCGACGGCCTCGAAGCCGCGATTGGCGCGTCGATCGAGATAGCGAGCAGGAAGAGTCTCGCCCCCCGTTCCGACGACCCCGTTGAGGACGCTCATGCTCGCTCCGTCGGTACTGGCGGCCCGGGTCCCCTGGGGCACGAAGCGGTTTGCGAGAACACCACACCGATCGTCCGGACCACCCGCGCTCGGGCAGTCGGTCTGCCCCGACCGAACGTCGAACTGGTAGATGGCGGGGCGGTACTCGTCGACCAGCCAGAAGCTGCTCCCGTCCGGGTCTGCCGCAATGCCTTCGAAGTCGCCGTCCAGTGGGTTCCACTGCAAGAAGTTCCCGCTCAGGTCGACGGGGTACTCACCGGCGTCGAGGCCGGAATCGTTGGGAAGCCCACGGATCGGCTGCCCCGAGGGATCGAAGAGAGGCAGCTCTTCCGGCAGACCCGTGAACTCCTCGTCATCCTCGTTGGACGTGTACTTGTAGATCTTCGCTTGATAGCTCATCCCGAGGACGTGAGGGCGCTCGTTGCCATCGTGCGCCGCGTTAATGTCGGACGGATCAGCCTGCGGACCTCGATCGGGAACGGTGTAAAACACCAGATCGTCTCCACTGCTCTCCGAAGAGGAGAACCAAAGGCCCGAAAGACCCCCGAGCAAGAGATCCCGATCCTCGGCGCCTGCCCCCGCTGGAGCAATGTCCACCGTGCCAAGGACAGGCCGCGCGCTTTCCGGGATCGGATACGTCGACAGAACCGGAAGATCCCGACCGAAGTCCTTCAAACCGAGTGGAAGCAAGTCCACGGCAGTAGGCGTGTTGGTCGACAGGTCGATGACCAGAAACGCGTTGTTCTCTTGGCAGACGACGAATGCCTTTTCACCATCCGGTGCGACGGCGACGTATTCAGGTTCGAGGTCGTCGGACAGGTTCCCCGAGAGGGTGACACCCGAGGCGGGATTCGCCTGGGCAAACCGGATCCCTTTGGCCCGAAACTCCTCGAGCCGCGAATCGAACACCGTCAAGTCGACGTGCGCCACCGTGGCCGAGTCAATCCCCTCGGCAACGTCAATCACACTCACACCGCCGACCGGGTCGACTTCTACCTCGTCGTCGCCGTTGCGCTTCTGCTCCGCTTCGTTGGCCACCAGCACCTTTGATCCATCCGGGGTGAAGGTCACCATGTCGGGCAAAGAGCCGACGTCGACCGCCCCGAGAAACCCGAATGTGACTGCATCGTAGAACGCCACCTTGCCCGCGAGGGCCGCATCGTCGGCTTCCACTGCCACGGCGACGAGATCGCCGGATACGGCAACACTGTTGACTGCACCTGCGGCGAATCCATCGATGTCACTCGACGGATCGAGGCGCTCCCCCGAGTCGGAAAGTTCCCCGCTGTCGCCGAGCTCGAGAACCTGAACTTGGCCAAGCCCCGCGTTCGCCACGAACACGCGCTGGGTGCCCGGATGGTGAGCAACGATCTCGGAAGCTCCCTCGTCGAAAACTCCGGTCGCATATGAGCTCAGGTGCGAGAGAGCCGTGCCGGTGGCAACCAACGGTGCGCCGGACGTCCCGCCTGCCCCATCGTCACCTGGTGTCCCCGGTTGTCCGTCACGGCCCGGGGTCCCTTCCGGTCCAGGTTCACCGTCCGCGCCTGGATTGCCGTCAGCGCCCTTGGCGCCGTCCTTGCCGTCCAGCGCCGTGCTCGTCCCACTGTCGTCGTCTGAGCAGCCCAAAAGAGCAGCGCTCGCGATACCGGTCCAGCAAAGAGCCGCCAAGGCACCGATCCGTTTGCCTCGCGACATGCCGCCGACGGTTCGTCGCTCCCGGTTCGACCACGCAATAGCTCGCATCCGTTTCATTCGAAGTTCCTCGATGGTTCGTGGCGCACCCAGCGCGCGGCGCGACGCTAGAGCGACCTCTTGAACCTCGGGTGAAGAACGCGCGGAGAGTACGAAGCGAAACGATGCGCCTCCCCTGCCCTGAACGGGTCACCGGATCGGGTCGAACACGAGGAGCCCTTGCTTCGACACGCAAGCGTCGCAATGGTGGGCCTCCCGATGGAGGCGCTGGAACCACGACCCACCTGCTACGAATGCTTTCGACCCCAGAGCCTTTGCTACTGCGCCGACGTGCGGCGGGTCCGAAACAAGACGCGCGTCGTGGTTCTGCAACATCCGCGTGAAGTCTTTCACCCCATCGGCACGGCGCGGCTGGTGGAACGCTGTCTCGAGCAAGTCGACGTCCTGCGAGGTTCGGCCCGCAAGCTCGACCGCGAGCTCGTGAAGCTGAACTTGCCGGAGGACACGGCCCTGCTCTACCCGTCGCCCGATGCGATCGACCTCGAAGATCTCGTGAAGACGGAGCGACCAGGCGCGATCGTGGTGCTCGACGGGACGTGGCACCACGCCCGCACACTGCGACGCGACGTCGGTTTCCTCGAGCACCTGCGCCCCGTGAGATTCTCACCTCCGGCGCCCAGCGAATACAGGATCCGCAAGGAGCCCCAGGCCGACTACTTGTCGACGGTCGAGTCCGTGGTGCACGTCCTTTCGCGCCTGGAACCGGAGACGCAAAACGTCGAGTCTCTCAGAACGATCTTTCTCTCGATGATCGAGAGAAACGTGCGCGCCCGCCGCGTCGGCGACGGTCCGCCCCGGCATAAACGTCGCAGCCACGTCGCGCTCCCCACCCTCCCCGAAATTCTCCTCGCAAGCGCGCCCGAACACGTGGTCGTCGTGTACGGCGAAGGTGCCCCCCACCCGAACGCACGCGGCCGGAAGGAACCCCTCATCGTCTTGGCGGAGAGGCTCGCGGAGCTCGCCCCCGAAAGAAGCGGGGTCCCTCGTCGACCGCGGTCGTTCGAAGCGCTCCTGCGCACCAGCTTCCCCCCACATCCGACCTTGCTCGACGTTCTCGGCCTCGAAAAGCGCCATCTCCAGGCTGCCGAAAGTCCCGAGGTGTTCGCAGGCGGCTTCTCCGACTTTCTGCACCCGAGGGACGTGGTCGTCGCTTGGAATCGCTCCACCCTCCAAATCCTGGACGCCCTCGGGGGGAACGTTGGCCGGGAGCGGCAGATTTTCCTCAAAGACGCCTACTGCAACTACAGGCGCCACCAAAGGCCGGCTCGCGGATCGTGGGGCGGCCTCAGCGAAATCCTGAACAGAGAAGGGATCCCGGCCGCCCTGCCAGCGCGCGGGCGGGCCGACCTGCGTCTGGCCGAGACCGCGGCTTTGACTCGTTTTCTCCGGTCGGGAGCTCAGAGCTCCGAGTCGCCCGCGCCGAGCGGCTGAGCCGGCAGCGGCAGGGTCTCGTCGATCGTTCGCGCAGCAGCCTCGAGTACTGCGATCTGCTCACCCACGTCGGGAGTGACTTTGGAAGAAAACTCGAGCAACGAAACTCGGGCGTCCGAAAGCTCCGGCGATTCTTCCGGCAGGAACTCACCGGCTCGGCGTGCGACCTGCTCGGCAGTCCCGAAATTTCTCGCCTGAAGCTCGAGCACGGCGCGGTGGATCATGCGGCGCGCCTCCAGGACGTTGATGCGAGCCTCGGCCCCCCGCACCCGCTCGACCACTGCTTCATGCTCCTTCTGCAGGGCATCGCGGGCCACCGTGACCTTCGCTTGCACGGCCAACGCCTCCTGACGCACTTCGGCCGAGCCGGAATGGCGAGCGACCATCCAAGTCGCCCCGAAGAGCATTGCGAGGACGAGCAGCCAGCGGGCCCTTGGCGGAACGGCAGCACCGAGCCCGCCCGGTGTTTCGGACGGAGCGACGGAAGCCACCTCTGCGGGAGCATCACGGGTCGTGGGGGGTAGCACCCGGCGACCGTAGGGAGAGCTGCTCAGGCGGGCCAACTATCTCGCAATCCTGAGGCCCATCGTCGAATCTGCCGTGGTTTCCAGGGATTGGGTGCGCGTCCGAACCCCGGCAAGATGGCTCAGGAAAACCCACGCGCCTACAGCGAGCATCGCCTGCGATGATCGAAGAAGACATGAGCGGCACGTGCAGACGAGTGGCCTCCCGCAGCCGATTTGGCCCTCACCTGCTGGGGCCAAATCGGCGGAGGCTCAATCAACGCAAGTGGTTCCCGCTGTAGCGGCGCCGATCGGAAGGCCGTATGTGTACCGATGGTGGAGGTCGTCGACTTCATCGAGCGCTTCTGGCCCTACCTGGTGGCTCTCTACCTGGTGCTGTCCGCCTGGGCCTCGGTCCACGTCGTGCTCCACAAACAGGACGATCGCGCCGCGCTCGGGTGGTTCGCCCTGATCTGGATGACCCCACTTCTGGGATCCGTTCTTTACGGGATTTTGGGGATCAACCGCATCGCTCGGCGCGCTCGGTCGCTCCGGCGCCAACCCGTGTCCAAGCGCTCTGCCCTACTCTCGACTCACCCGCCCGATCCGCGCGCCGAAGACGCGCTGGACCCGACCGGGCTCGTGCCGCTGAGCCGGTTGGTCCAGGAAGTCGTCGACGAACCCCTGCTGGCTGGCAATCGGTTCGAGCTCTTGGAAAACGGCGATGAAGCCTACCCGCGGATGCTCGAAGCCATCGAACACGCCGAGCGCAGCGTGGCCCTGATGACGTTCATCTTCGACAACGATTCCTGGGGACGCCGCATCGCCGAGGCTCTCGGCGCAGCGCGTCGTCGCGGCGTCGAAGTGCGCGTGTTGATCGATGGCGCCGGGGTCAAATACAGCTCCCCCACCATCCTCCCCGTCCTGCGTCGCCAAGGAGTTCACACCTCACTTTTCCTACCCCTGCGCAGCATCCGGCGTTTGCCGTCGATGAATCTTCGCAACCATCGAAAGCTTTTGGTCGTCGATGGGTCGGTCGCGTTCACCGGTGGGATGAACATTCGGGCAACGTGTGTCATTGCCGAGGTCGGCGATCGCGGGACGGAAGACGTTCACTTCCGCCTCGTTGGGCCAGTCGTCTCCCAGCTGCTGCGCACCTTTGCGAACGACTGGGCATTTTGCGCGAAGCGACCGCTCGAGGGGGACGCCTGGAGTGCAACCGCAATCGACCGGGACTCGACGGTCGGATGGGCGCGCGCCATCCCCGACGGCCCCGATGAGGATCACGACAAGGCTCGGTGGACCTTGCTCGGTGCGCTAGCCTGCGCCCGCCACAGCATCCGTATCGCCACCCCGTACTTCGTGCCCGACGAGGCCCTCATCGCCGCGCTCTCGGTCGCCGCGTTGCGTGGCGTGCGGGTGGACATTCTGCTCCCGGAAAAAAACAACCTCCCGTATGTCGCTTGGGCGAGCTGGCCCAAGCTCCGACGCGTCGTTCGCGCCGGGTGTCGAGTCTACCGGCGAGGCGGTCGATTTTCTCACGCCAAGCTCATGGTGGTGGACGACGCCTGGGTCCACTTCGGTAGCGCCAACTGGGACGCCCGCAGCCTGCGTCTGAACTTCGAGCTGAACACCGAAGCGTACGACGAGCGCTTCGCTCGCGAGTGCGCCTCCTACATCGACGAAGGGATCGGACGCGCGCAGCTCCTGCGGCTCGACGAAATTGAGCGTCGTCCTACTCTTCTGAAGATCCGCGACGGTCTAGCCCGTCTCCTCAGCCCTTACCTCTAGCAGGGTGCTGAAAAAGCACCCAGCCCACGAGCAACACCGTGCCCGCGCACACGGCCCGAGCCGGGGAGGAAAACAAACCCCTCGCTTTCAAGCGGTTTGCTCTCCGGACGCGTTCGCTTGCCTGGCGCGAATCAGCACCGCAGGCTGCTGACAAAACTCTTTCAGCAGCCTGCTAGAGCGCCGATCAGCTTGCCTTCCCTCGGTGATGCTCGCCTTGACGCCGCGCTCGTGGGGGAGTCAGGCTGAGGTCATGTCGACGATCCGAGTCGTGCCCACGGGGCGAGGGAAGCGGAGCCTGTCGCGGTTGGGACTTCTCGTTTCGCTGCTCCTCCCAGCAACAACGGGCGTCGCCTGCTCGAGTGACGACGGGGGAGACTCGGGAACCGGAGGCTCCTCGGGCTCGGGGGGCACCTCCGCCGGCGGCGCGTCTACCGGCGGCGGTACTTCGGGTGGCAGTGGCGGAGCCTCGAGTGGAGGGACGGGCACGGGAGCCACCGGGACGGGAGCCACCGGCGGCTCGGATGGAGGGACGTGCACATCGGACGATGACTGCGGTCGAGGCACCGTCTGCGAGAGCACCGACCCGAGCTGCGCCGGAGAGCGGCGTTGCGTGACCGGTTGCCGTGAAGCCGACGACTGCGACGCGGGCTCCACCTGCGAAGTCATCGCCTGCTTCGCCTGCCCCTGCCCGGGCACTTGCAGCGGCTAGAGCGCCGAACGGTTCGCTTCCTGGACGCCAGCAATAACCGCCCCCACCTCTGGCGAGGAGACCCAGTGATTACGAACCGCACCGACGTGATGCGGTCAGCTGAGTTGATTTTCGGCGCCCGGAGTCGGCACCGTCGAAAAAGCCCAGTCGGAGTCCGCGTCGTCCGTATCGACGCCATTGGGGAATCGCACCAGGGAACGGGATTTCCGATCAACGGCGTCGGGAAAGCGGATCGAAGTCTTCCGTAGGCGCAGGTGTTTTTGGCTGAGTCGAGGTTTGCTTCGGCGCCGGTTTGGGTGCCGGCTTCGGCGCAACTGCGCGGGGAGCCGGTTTCGGGGCGGCTGCGCGCCGCATCGGCTTTTGGGTCGCACCACCCTTCTGCACCGCGGGAGGCGTCTCGTCTCCCTCGGAAGGAAGCTCCTCGGAAGGCTCGGTTGCCTCCTTCGCCCCAACATCCTCCGACATGGAGGCCCCCTCGTCTTCGCGCTCCGTCGATGGCGCTTCCGCCACCTGCCTGCCGTCGAGCGGAGCGTGGACGCCCGAAGCGACGTCTCCTCGAGGCTGCGATCGCCCGGGGCCTCGGCGCCAGCCGAGCGAGCGGCAGTCCAAGAGCGCCAACCGAAGGCAAGCGCCAGCGCGGCCAGAACGGTGACACCGACGATCCAGATCCGCGCGGGTCGCTTCGTCGGCACGGGCTCGAGCGACTCGTGGTCAAAAGCCGCCGCGCGTTCGGAAATGGTCCGGGCGCTGGCCGGGGAGGGGTTCGAGAAGCGAACACCCTCGACGGGCAGCCCGCCGTCTACGATCGACAGGGCTGGCGGTCGGGGCTCGGCGTTTCCTAGGATCGTTCGATACGCTCCCCGCACGGCCTCTTGCATCACCCTCGCACTGGGGTAGCGGTCCTGCTTGTCGTAGCTCAGGGACTTGTCGATCAAGTCGGTAACGGGCGCCGGCAGATCCGGGCGCAGCGACGCGAGCGAGGGAGCCTGCTGGGTGATGGCGAGCGCCAGCACCTCGTTCGAGGTGCCGCCCTCGTGAGGCGGTCGTCCCGTGAGCAAGGCGAAGAGAGTCGCCCCAGCCGACCACAAGTCGCTTTGCGCATCCACGTCCTTCCACCGACCGCGGGCTTGCTCGGGCGCCATGAACGCTGGCGTTCCGAGGAGCGAACCGGTGCGGGTGGAGCTCGAGCTGGTGCCGTCCGGCTCGTTCAGACGAGCGATGCCGAAATCGAGGACCTTGAGGATTCCCGCGTTGGTCAGGAAGAGATTGTCGGGCTTCAGATCGCGATGAACCAACTTGCGGTCGTGAGCAGCCGCGAGCACGTCGAGAAGCTGGTCGGCCACCGACAGGACCTCCGAAGGACTCAGGATGCCCCCCTTCCGCGTAGCGCGCTCTTCGAGGGTCTCCCCCTCGAGGAGCTCGAGAACCAGAAATACCGATCCGTCTTCCGCCACGTCGTCGTCGTGAACGCTGACGATTCCCTCGTGTCCAACCGAGTTCGCGAGGTAGCCTTCGCGAAGAAAGCGCTCGCGGATGTCGTGAACCGCGCTCGCTTCGGCGTGGAGCATCTTGATCGCCACGCGTTTCTGGTTGCGGTGTGTGGCAGCGTATACCGCCCCCATCCCGCCGACGCCCAAGAGGGCATCGAGGCGCCACTTGTTGCAGAGCAAGGTCCCGACTCGCTTCTCGGCCCGCTCGACTGGATCCTGCGTCTTGCTACTCATCTCCGGCAGTGCCTGCCACGCCTTCGAGACCGACGAGGGAACCCGTTCCAGCTGAGGGACGGGGCGTTTCCCCCCCGCTCTGACGACCGACTCGCGTCATAGCGGGTCTGGCGCCCCGGTAAATCCTGCTCAACCGCCAATGGCCCCCGAAAAGCCAGCGCCACCAGCGCCCCCTTGGCCTCCCGAGGAGCTCGAAGACCCGTTGGGACGGCAGCCCGGGGAAGCGTCGCAGCGCTGGAAGAAGCACCCAGTCGCACAACGACCCTCGGTGTCGGACAGAAATTGGTACGCCTCGCAGCCTGCCTCCTGCGCCCACGCTTGGCACTGCGCTTCCGTGTAGGCCATCCCACCACACGCATTGCACTCCGCTTCCGTGATTTCCGTACGGCTACAGCCCACCGATGCCGCGAGGAGCACCGGAGAGACCAAGAGCCACGGACGGGGGTGAAGCCAACTCATCGGGTAAGGCGAGGAAACAAAGGTCTCGAACAATGTAACATCATTTTCAGCCGTTCACCGAGCTTCGCGGCGCCCACGAGTGATGAGGCGCCGGATTTTGGGCTGCCGCGCCGGCCTCGACTGAAGGGCTCGACTGAAGGGCTCGACTGAAGGGCTCATCGCTCGTGTCGATCGAAGAAACCACGAGCCCGAGGAGGACGGTGGCCTCCAGTAACCGCTATGGACCTCAACCGACGGTTCTCCCGTAGGAACCTCGAGTTCACGGCTTTCGGGTTCAGCTGCGCTTCGTTCTCGTCCGCAGCCCCTCGTGCAAGGCAGAGCCCCACCGCCGGTATCTTAACGGACCAGGACGCCCGCCGATCTTGAGTTTTGGCTTCGTTTTCCCTGCGCTCCGGTG
>JBNKGC010000151.1:0-14641 GCA_050289625.1 Polyangiaceae bacterium
GCAGGCTTGTTAACAAACTTCCCGAGTAAACCTCGGCTTGCTCTGCGAGCTCTGCGGTGAGTCACTCCCGGCTCAAGCAAGCTCACCGCAGAGGACGCGGAGGGCGCAGAGGATGGGATTGAACGACCTCACGGAGAAGATTGTCGGGGCCGCAATCGACGTGCATCGACACCTTGGCCCAGGCTTGCTCGAGTCCACGTACGAGGCGTGCATGGTCTTCGAGCTGGCCGAACGCGGCCTCAGCGTTGACCGTCAAAAGGCCCTCCCCGTTGTCTATCGGGATGTACGAATCGACTGCGGTTACCGCATTGATCTGCTCGTTGAAGACTTGGTCATCGTGGAGCTCAAAGCTGTAGCCGAGCTGCTGCCCGTTCACGAGGCGCAGGTGCTTTCCTACCTCAAGCTGTCCGGCTGTCACGTTGGCCTGTTGATCAACTTCAACGTAAAGCTCCTCAAGAGCGGCATCCGCAGGCTTGTTAACAAACTTCCCGAGTAAACCTCGGCTTGCTCTGCGAGCTCTGCGGTGAGTCACTCCCGGCTCAAGGGACAACGGCTTCCAACCCGGGGGCCCCGACCGTCCGAGGCGGGGGAGAGTGACCTCCGAGCTGGTCCGAACCGGAGGTCATCGTCGTCTGACCCGGGGGCTGTGTCCCACGCGCTGGGGGACGGTACCTGGAGACCAGGGGGATGAGGCTCCGGAGCAGGCGGGCGACGCTCGCGGACCGCGCTGACGCCACAGGCGGCAAAGAAAAACCCCGCCGCTTCCTTTCGAAAGCAGCGGGGTTCCTCGCCGCGCCGGGCTCGACCGAACGTCTCGCGACTTCAGCCCAGGTCTTCGCCGACGGCCTGCACCGGAACGGGGCGAGCCAGCGCGGGCGGCATGAAGGTTTCGCCCTCTTCGACGACGACGTTGAGTCGTTTGTAGGCCGGAAGACCCGTGCCCGCCGGGATCAGGCGACCCATGATGACGTTCTCCTTGATGCCGAGAAGATCGTCGGTCTTTCCGTTGATGGCCGCCTCGGTGAGCACCTTCGTGGTCTCCTGGAACGAAGACGCGCTGATGAAGGACTCGGTCGAAAGCGACGCCTTCGTGATACCGAGCAGCATCGGCTCGGCCACAGCAGGCTGACCACCTCGCTCGATCACGCGCGCGTTCTCTGCCTCGAACACGTACTTCTCAACCTGTTCGTCGATGAGGAAGTTCGTGTCGCCCACGTCCTTGACCCGGACGCGACGCAGCATCTGACGCACGATGACCTCGATGTGCTTGTCGTTGATACCGACGCCCTGCAGGCGATACACCTGCTGGATTTCGTTCACGAGCCAGGCGGCCAGCTCCTTCTCGCCCTTCACCCGAAGGATGTCGTGCGGGTTGGCTGGACCGTCCTGCAGCGGGTCGCCGGCGCGAACGTGATCGCCCGGCTGCACCTGAATGTGCTTGCCCTTGGGGATGAGGTATTCGCGTGCCTGATCCTCGAGCATCTTTCCATCGAGGGACAGGGGTGTGATGACGACCTTGCGCTTGCCCTTGGTGTCCTTGCCGAAGTCCACGACGCCGTCGATCTCGCTGATGATGGCGTGATCTTTCGGCTTGCGGGCTTCGAACAGCTCCGCGACGCGGGGCAGACCACCGGTGATGTCCTGCACCTTCGTCGTTTCGCGAGGCATACGGGCGATTTCCTCGCCGGGGGTGATGGCCTCGTCCTCCTGAGCCACGATGTTGGCACCCACGGGGAGCAGGTACCGCGCGTCGAGACCCGACCCGGGCAGCTTCACCGGCTCGCCCGTCTCCGGATCGATGATGGTGATGCGCGGACGGAGATCGGCAGCGCGTGACTCGATGACGATCTTGCGGCTGAGGCCCGTGACCTCGTCCACCTTCTCGATCACCGTGACGCCTTCGACCAGGTCGCCGAACTTCACGACACCACCGACTTCGGTGAGGAGCGGCTGAGCGAACTGATCCCACTCGGCCACCTCGGTGCCGGACTTCACCCGAGCGCCGTCCTCCACCTTGAGGGTGGCACCATAGAGCAAGCGGTGATGCTCACGCTCGCGACCGGTGTCGTCCATGATGACGAGCTCGCCGTGACGATTCATCACCACGAGCGTGCCGTCCTCACGGCGCACGATGTTGGCGTTGCGCAGGTGGATCGTGCCTTCGGTGCGCGTCTCGAGCTTGTTCTGCTCGATCTTGCCGCGCGCCGCAGCACCACCGATGTGGAAGGTACGCATCGTTAGCTGCGTACCGGGCTCACCGATGGACTGAGCGGCGATGATGCCGACCGACTCACCGATGTTCACCCGGTAGCCGCGAGCCAGGTCGCGGCCGTAGCACATGGCGCACACGCCGCGGCGGGTCTGACAGGTGAGCACCGAGCGGATGACGACCTCCTCGATGCCCGCGTCTTCGATGATGCGGACTCCCACCTCGTCGAGAGCCGTGTTGGCTTCGATGATGATCTCGCCGGTCAGCGGATCGACCACGTCTTCCAGCACCACGCGACCCAGGATGCGATCGCCCAGCGGCTGAATGACTTCGCCCGCCTCTTCGAGCTTGGCCACGCGAATACCGTCCAAGGTGCCGCAGTCGAAGTCCGTGATCACACAGTCCTGGGCCACGTCGACGAGGCGACGGGTCAGGTAACCGGAGTTCGCGGTCTTCAGAGCCGTGTCCGCGAGGCCCTTTCGGGCGCCGTGGGTCGACACGAAGTACTGGAGCACCGTGAGCCCTTCGCGGAAGTTCGCGATGATGGGCGTTTCGATGATCTCACCGGACGGCTTGGCCATGAGGCCACGCATGGCGGCCAGCTGGCGCATCTGCTGGGTCGAACCTCGAGCGCCCGAATCCGCCATGATGTAGATCGGGTTGAAGCTCGATTCTTCGCTGGACACACCGGTCTCGGGGTCGACGAGGACCTCCTTGCCAATGCCGGCCATCATCTCCTCGGTCACCTGGTCGGCAACGCCGGCCCAGACGTCGACCACCTTGTTGTAGCGCTCGCCCGAGGTGATGAGACCTTCCTGGTACTGCTCGAGAACCCGCTCGACCTCGGCCTGCGCCTTGTCGATGAGCTCCTTCTTCTTCGCCGGGATGACCATGTCATCCATGCACACGCTGACGCCGGCCTTGGTGGAGAAACCATAACCGAGGGTGCGCAGCCGGTCGGCGAGGAGAACGGTCTCCTTGTTCTTGTGAGCGCGGTAGCAAACGTCGATGAGCTGGCTCAGCGCCTTCTTGTTCAGAACCTTGTTCACGAACTCGAACGGAACGTCCGGCGGCAAGATCTCGCTGATCAGAACGCGACCCACGGTCGTGTTGGCGACACGGGTGATGTGGCTGCCCTTCTCGTCGACGTCGCTGATGCGCACGCGGATACCCGAGTGCAGATCCACGGTACCGGCGTCGTAGGCCATGCGCACTTCCTCGATGGAGGAGTACACACCGCGCAGAAGACCGCTGACCTGACCGCTCGACTCGTCGAACTTCAGGCTTCCCTCGCGGAAGCAGCCCTTCGAGAAGCGCCGCTCACGGGTCGCGTAGTAGAGACCGAGAACGATGTCCTGCGTCGGGTTGATGATCGGGCGACCGTTCGCTGGCGAGAGGATGTTGTTCGTGCTCATCATGAGCACGCGCGCTTCCATCTGCGCTTCGATCGAGAGCGGCACGTGGACCGCCATCTGGTCACCGTCGAAGTCCGCGTTGAAGGCAACGCAGACCAGCGGATGCAGCTGGATCGCCTTGCCTTCGATGAGGACCGGCTCGAACGCCTGAATGCCGAGGCGATGGAGCGTCGGTGCGCGGTTCAGCATCACCGGGTGCTCGCTGATGACCTCGTCGAGGATGTCCCAAACCTCGGGGCGCTCCTTCTCGACCATCTTCTTGGCGCTCTTGATGGTGTTGACGAAGCCGCGCTCCTCCAGCTTGTTGTAGATGAAGGGCTTGAACAGCTCGAGCGCCATCTTCTTCGGAAGACCACACTGGTGCAGCTTGAGCGTCGGACCGACTACGATGACCGAACGGCCCGAGTAGTCGACGCGCTTGCCGAGCAGGTTCTGACGGAAGCGACCCTGCTTGCCCTTGAGCATGTCGCTCAAGCTCTTCAGGGGGCGCTTGTTCGGACCGGTGATGGTCTTGCCGCGTCGACCGTTGTCGAACAGGGCGTCGACCGCCTCCTGGAGCATGCGACGCTCGTTGCGGATGATGATCTCCGGAGCGTTGAGCTCGAGCAGCCGCTTCAGGCGGTTGTTGCGGTTGATGACGCGCCGGTACAGATCGTTCAGATCGCTCGTGGCGAAGCGGCCACCGTCGAGGGGCACGAGGGGGCGCAGGTCCGGCGGCAGCACGGGGATGACGTTCAGCATCATCCACTCGGGACGGTTCCCGCTGCCTCGGAAGGCCTCCACGACCTTGAGTCGCTTCGACAGCTTTTTGCGCTTGGCCTCGCTCGTGGCCTCCCGCATCTCCTGACGCAGGATCTCGGCCAAGGAGTGGACCTCGACGCGCTTGAGCATCTCGAGGATGGCTTCGCCACCCATGCCCGCCTCGAAACGGTCGTCGCCGTACTCTTCGAGCAGCTGCGCGTAGCGCTCCTCGGTGAGGAGCTCACCCGCTTCGAGACCGGTCTCCATCGGATCGATGACGATGTAGGCCTCGCAGTACAGGACCTTTTCGAGGTCCTTCAGCGTGATGTCGAGGATGTTGCCGATGCGGCTCGGCAGGCTCTTCAAGAACCAGATGTGTGCGACCGGCGATGCCAGGTTGATGTGACCCAGGCGCTCACGACGCACCTTCGACTGAATGACTTCGACACCGCACTTCTCGCACACGATACCGCGGTGCTTCATGCGCTTGTACTTGCCGCAGATGCACTCGTAGTCCTTCACCGGCCCGAAGATCTTCGCGCAGAAGAGGCCGTCTCGCTCCGGCTTGAAGGTGCGGTAGTTGATGGTTTCCGGCTTCTTGACCTCGCCGTGCGACCACTCGCGAATCTTTTCGGGACTCGCCAGGGAGATGCGGATGGCCGAGAAAGACAGCGGATCTTTGGGCTTCTCGAAGAAGGAGAAAATGTCGCGCATTGCTTATTGCTCCAGAGTTCGGACGTTCCGAGAGTTAAATCCGCAGGTTCAGTCTTCTGCAGCCACCGGAGCGGTGCCGGGGCCCTCGACCAATTCGACGTTCAGGCACAAGGACTGAAGTTCCTTGAGCAGGACGTTGAAGCTTTCGGGCAAGCCCGCCTCGAGGGCGTACTCTCCCTTGACGATCGACTCGTACATCCGGGTTCGACCCTGCACGTCGTCGCTCTTCACCGTGAGGAACTCCTGCAGCGCGTAGGCGGCGCCGTAGGCTTCCATCGCCCAGACTTCCATCTCACCGAGACGCTGACCGCCGAACTGAGCCTTACCGCCCAGGGGCTGCTGCGTGACGAGCGAGTAGGGTCCGATCGACCGTGCGTGGATCTTGTCGTCGACGAGGTGGTGCAGCTTGAGCATGTACATCACGCCCACCGTGACCTCCTTGTCGAACGGCTCTCCTGTGCGTCCGTCGAAGACGATCTGCTGCCCGGAGCGCTGCATCCCAGCTGCCTGAAGGGCGTCCTTGATCTGCCCTTCGTTGGCACCGTCGAACACGGGCGTCCCGAAGAACACGCCGCGCTTCAGCTTGACGGCCAGGCTCTTCACCTCGCCGTCGTCCAGGCCCTTCACGAACCCCTGGAACTGCGGGTCGGTGCCGTAGGCGTTGAGTAGCCGCTCACGCAGCTTCTCCCCACTCCATCCGGCATCCACCGCGTCGCGGATTCGCTGTCCGAGTTCGCGTGCCGCGAGACCCAGGTGCGTCTCCAGAATCTGCCCCACGTTCATGCGGCTCGGCACGCCGAGGGGGTTCAGCACGATGTCCACCGGAGTGCCGTCGGCGAGGTAAGGCATGTCCTCTTCCGGCATGATCCGGCTGACGACACCCTTGTTTCCGTGACGGCCGGCCATCTTGTCGCCGACTTGGAGCTTGCGCTTGATGGCGACGTAGACCTTCACCATCTTGATGACGCCCGGAGGCAGTTCGTCACCGCGGCTCAGGCGCTCGATCTTGTCGCGGAAGTGCTCTTCCCGCGCCCGCACGAGCTCCTCGAGATCGTGCAGGAGCTGAGCCACCTGATCGGCACCGTCGACGGCGATCTCACCCCAGTACTTCCGGGGCACGGGGTTCAGCACCTCTTCGGTGAGCTTCACTCCCTTGTCGATCAGGACCTGACCGGAGTCGTCAACCAGCTTGCCGGTGGTCGACTTGCCGGCGAGCACGTCCTTGATCTTCCGATAGAACGAGTCGCGGATGACCTTGACCTCTTCGTCTCGGGTACGCTCCAGCTTGGCGCGCTCCTGATCCTCGATGGCCTTGGCCCGCTCGTCCTTCTCCGTGCCCTTGCGGGAGAAGATGCGAGCGTTGATCACGATGCCGCCGACGCCCGGCGGAACCTTGAGGGAACTGTCGCGAACGTCCCCGGCCTTTTCGCCGAAGATCGCGCGGAGCAGCTTCTCTTCGGGGCTCAGCTGGCTTTCACCCTTCGGAGTGATCTTGCCGACCAGAATGTCGCCAGGCTTCACCTCGGCACCGATGCGCACGACGCCCGCCTCGTCGAGATCCTTCAGGGCTTCCTCGCCGACGTTCGGAATGTCCTTCGTGATCTCTTCCTTGCCGAGCTTGGTGTCGCGAGCAACGCACTCGAACTCCTCGATGTGGACGGACGTGTACACGTCGTCCTTCACCATGCGTTCGCTGATGAGAATCGAGTCTTCGAAGTTGTAACCCTGCCACGGCATGAACGCGACGAGAGCGTTCTGACCGAGGGCAAGCTCGCCGCGGTCCGTAGCTGGTCCGTCGGCGAGCACGTCGCCGGCCTTCACGTACTCACCGGGCCTGACGATGGGCCTCTGCGTGTAGCAGGTGCTCTGGTTCGATCGTTGGTACTTGGTGAGGTGGTAGATGTCGGGAACCTCTTCGTTCTCGCCACCCACCGCGCGCACGACGACGCGCTCGGCGTCGACACTCTCGACCGTACCCTCGCGACGCGCCACGGCGCAGACCCCGGAGTCGATCGCCACGCGGCGCTCCATCCCGGTGCCCACGAAGGGGGCCTCGCTGCGCACGCACGGCACGGCCTGCCGCTGCATGTTCGCACCCATGAGAGCGCGGTTGGCGTCGTCGTGCTCGAGGAAGGGCACGAGCGCTGCCGCGACGCTCACCATCTGGTTCGGAGCGACGTCCTGCAGCTCGATCTGCTCGGGAGCCGCCATGCGGAAGTCCCCGTTCAAGCGCGCCGAAACGAACGACTCGGTGAAGCTGCCCTCGCCGTCCATCGAAGCGGACGCCTGGGCGATGAACTTGCCTTCTTCTTCGAGGGCACTGAACCAGTCGACCTTGCTGGTCGTCTGGCCTTCCTTCACGCGGCGGTACGGCGTCTCGACGAAACCGTATGCGTTGACCCGCGCGTAGGTCGAAAGCGACGCGATGAGACCGATGTTCGGTCCTTCCGGCGTCTCGATGGGGCAGATGCGGCCGTAGTGCGTGGCGTGCACGTCGCGCACCTCGAAGCCCGCGCGTTCGCGCGTCAGACCACCCGGTCCGAGCGCCGAGAGGCGACGCTTGTGCGTGACCTCGCTGAGCGGGTTGGTCTGGTCCATGAACTGCGACAGCTGGGAGCTGCCGAAGTACTCCTTGACCACCGCGCCCACCGGCTTGGCGTTGATCAAGTCGTGCGGCATGAGCGTGTCGATCTCTTGAGAGACGCTCATGCGCTCCTTGATGGCGCGCGCCATGCGAACCAGACCGATGCGGTACTGGTTTTCCATGAGCTCGCCCACCGCGCGCACGCGGCGATTGCCCAGGTGGTCGATGTCGTCGACGCTACCGCGACCGTTCTTCAGCTCGATCAGGTGGCGCACCGTCTCGAAGATGTCGCGCTCGGTGAGCGTGCGCTCCTCGAGTGCCGGACGCTCCTCCTCGGGGAGATCGCGGTAGAACTTGTAGTTCAACTTCAGGCGACCGACGGCCGACAGGTCGTAGCGCTCCGGGTTGAAGAACAGGTTGTTGAAGAGCTGCTTGGCGGTCTCGAGCGTGGGCGGATCACCGGGGCGGAGGCGCCGGTAGATCTCCATGATCGCGTCCTCCATCGTGGCGACCTTGTCCGCGATGAGGGTGTCACGCAGGTAGGAACCAACGTTCAGTCCGTCGATGAACAGGACCCTGAACTTCTCGATCCCGGCCTCGCGCAGGCGCTCCAGGGTGATCTCGGTGACTTCCTCGTTGCACTCGAGGAGGACCTCACCCGTCTCCTTGTCGATGACGTCCTCGGCGCTCACCTTGCCGATCAGGTCGTCGGCCTCGATGGGCAAGAACTCGACGTTCGCGTCGCGCATCTTGCGGATGGAGGCGCGCGTGAACTTCGTGTTGCGACGGACGATGATCTCGTCGCCGACCTTGATGTCGCGTGTGGCGCGCTGGCCGAGGAGCAGGTCGAACTCGACGCTCTTGGAGAACTTCCCGCCCTTCTCGAGGGTTACCACTTCCGTGTCGTAGAAGTAGTTCAGGAGCTCTTGCGGACCATGTCCGAGGGCGCGGAGTAGAACCGTCGCGTGCATCTTCCGGCGGCGGTCGATGCGCACGTAGATGATGTCTTTGTGGTCGAACTCGAAGTCCAGCCAGGAACCGCTGTAGGGGATGACGCGGGCCGAGTAGAGCAGCTTGCCGGACGAATGAGTCTTGCCCTTGTCGTGGTCGAAGAACACGCCGGGGCTACGGTGAAGCTGGGAGACGACGACGCGCTCGGTCCCGTTGATGATGAACGTACCCGTTTCAGTCATCAGTGGGATTTCGCCGAAGTAGACCTCCTGCTCCTTGATGTCGCGGACGATCTTCTCGCCACCCTCGCGCACGTCGTAGACCATGAGCTGGGTGGTCACCTTGATCGGTGCCGCAAACGTCATGCCGCGAGCACGACATTCGTCGACGTCGTACTTGGGCTTCTCGAGGCTGTAACCAACGTAAACGAGCTCGCTCGTTCCGTCGAAGTCTCGGATGGGGAACACGCTCCGAAACACCCCTTCGAGGCCACTTTCTTGGCGCTCGCGAGGCTCGATATCAGACTGCAGGAACTTGTCGTAACTGCGCTTCTGAATGTCGATCAGATTCGGAACATCAACGATGGATGACACCCGACCCAAATTGGTGCGGTGTCGAAAGTTCGACTGGACCTTGGACGCCATGTGCGGTTCCTCCAAACGCGCCTAGCGGGCACGGCGCAAATCGCCGCCCCGCGAGGCATTCCCCTCAAAAGAGCTTCCCACGCGCAGCGTGTGGGGGCGCTGCGCGTGGGCGCCGAAGCTACCCGAAAAAGTCAAATTCGAAGAAACGGGGGTTACTTGACCTCGACCTTTGCCCCAGCGGCCTCGAGCTTCTTCTTGACCTCTTCGGCCTCTTCCTTGCTGACGGCCTCCTTGAGGGCCTTCGGTGCACTTTCGACCAAGTCCTTGGCCTCCTTGAGGCCAAGACCCGTGATCTCGCGAACCGCTTTGATCACGTTGATCTTCTGAGCACCGGCGTCGGCGAGGACGACGTCGAACTCGGTCTTCTCTTCGGCTGCTTCAGCAGCGCCACCACCAGCCGCGACTGCGCCAGCGACTGCTACCGGGGCGGCACTGACGCCCCACTTGTCCTCGAGCTCCTTCACCAGCTCGGCGATCTGGATCACCGGGAGGTTGGAGAGGTAGTCGACGACCTGTTCCTTAGTGATATCGGCCATGATTGCTCCTTGAACTGCCGCACGGGTCGAGACCAAAGGCCCGCCCAGTGCGGTCCATGCGTTCTATTTGTTCGTAACTCGGGTTGTTTCGGCGCCCTCGGGGAGCGCTCGGGGAATGATTGAGATTTGCGGGACTCGAGCAGACACTCTCGTCAACCGCCGTCCTTGTTTTGCTTCGCGTTGAGGACCAACACGAAGTTCTGAGCCGGCGCGTTGAGCAGCCGCACGAGCGTCTGCGCGGGCGCCTGGAGGGTAGCCAGAAGCAAAGCCCTCGCCTCGTCCTTGCTCGGAAGAGATGCCAGCTGCTCCGTAACGCCTTTGGCGTCGAGGATTGCGCCGTCGAGAACGCCCGCCTTGATCTTGAGCTTCTCGTTTTCCTTGGCGAAGTCCTTGACCACGCGGGCCGCGGCACTCGGCTCCTCGAAGCTCCAGGCCACGCCGGTCATGCCCTTGAGCACGTCCGTCAGGCCGGAGGCCCATTCCTGGTCCTCGAGCGCCTTCTTCACCAAGGTGTTCTTGAGCACCTTGTACTCGACACCCTTCTCGCGGAACTTGGCGCGCAGCGCGGAGACTTCCTCGACGTTCATGCCGACGAAGTTCACGAACACCGCAGACGTCATGCGCTCGAACTGCCCGCGAATGTCTGCGACCTGCGCTTCTTTGTCTGCACGCAACATCAGTGCTCCTCCTCCGCGGCGGCGGTGACCGATCCCGTGTCGACCCGAACACCGGGGCCCATCGTGCTGGAGACGGTGACGCTCCGAACGTAGGTGCCCTTGGCGGTCGCAGGCTTCTTCGCGATCAGCTCGTGAACCATGGCGCGTGCGTTGTCGGTGAGCTTCTGCGCCTCGAAGGACTTTCGTCCAATGCGACAGTGCACCACACCCGCCTTGTCGACGCGGTACTCGACCTTGCCGGCCTTGGCCTCCTGAACGGCGCGGCCCACATCCATGGTCACGCTGCCCACCTTGGGGTTCGGCATGAGGCCACGGGGACCGAGGATACGGCCGAGCTTACCGACCGCACCCATCATGTCGGGCGTCGCGATCACTCGGTCGAAGTCGAGCATGCCACCTTGGACCTTCTCGACCAGATCGTCGGCTCCGGCGAAATCGGCACCGGCATCACGGGCCTCTTTCTCCTTCTCGCCGCGGGCGAAGACGGCGACGCGAACGCTCTTGCCGGTGCCATGAGGAAGCACCAGCGCGCCACGCACCATCTGGTCGGCGTGCTTCGGATTGACCCCGAGGCGCACCGCGATGTCGACGCTTTCGTCGAACTTGGCATAGGCCAGCTTACGAACCAGCTCCACAGCCTCGTCAACCGAGTACTGCTGCTGGCGATCGTAGCCGGCGAGGGCTTCTGCCCTCTTTTTTGCTACTTTCTTCGGCATTTGGTTTCGTCTTTCGACTCCTGGTGGTGTCGCTACGCAGAGCGCGCCGAGGCGCGATGCTGGGGCGCACCCCAGTAAAACGGGCTCAGACTACGTCGACTCCCATGCTGCGCGCCGTGCCCGCAATGGACTTGGCAGCCGCTTCCACGTCGGTCGCGTTCATGTCTTCGAGCTTGGTCTGCGCGATCTCTTTGACCTGATCCCAGGTGACCTTGCCGACCTTGTTCTTGTTGGGCTCCTTGGAACCCGAACCGGGCTTGCCCATCGCCAGACCTGCCGCCTTCTTGATGAGGACGCTGGCAGGCGCCGACTTCATCACGAAGGAGTAGGAGCGATCCGCGTAGACGGTGATGACGACGGGCACCACCGTATCGCCGAGCTTCTGGCTCTTCGCGTTGAAGTCCTTGCAGAACTGCATGATGTTCACGCCGTGCTGGCCCAACGCGGGGCCGACCGGCGGAGCCGGGTTGGCCTTGCCAGCCGGCAGCTGCAGCTTGATGTATCCGGAGATTTTCTTCTTGGATGCGGCCATTTTTGAGCCTCGGTGATTGAATCGTGCCGATCGCCTCAGCGTTTCTCGACGTCTGAGAAGTTGAGCTCGACGGGGGTGGGGCGCCCGAAGATGCTCACCATGACTTTGAGCTTTTGCTTGTCCGGCTTGACCTCTTGCACGGTGCCCGAGAAGTTGGCAAAGGCGCCGACGACGACGCGAACCTCGTCGCCCTCTCGGAACTCGTAGCGAGGCTTCGGCTTGACCGCGCCCTCGACGATCCCCTTACGCAGATCGTCGATGTGCGGAGGCTTGACCTCCTGCGGACGCTGGTTGCCGATGAACCCGGTAACCTTGGGAGTATTTTTGACGAGATGCCAGGCGTCCTCGCCCATGACCATCTCGACGAAGAGGTAGCCGGGGAAGGTGGTGCGCGAACGCACGCGCTGCTTCCCGGTCTTGGTGGTCTCGGTGACGGTCTCCGTCGGGATCAACACCTCGCCGAAGAGCTCCTCCATCTTGTGCTGACGGATGCGCTCCTGGAGCGCCGCTTTGACCTTGTTCTCGTAGCCCGAGTAGGTCGTGGCGACGAACCACTTCTTCTTCGGCGCCTGCTCGGTCACCTCGGATTCCTGCTTTTCGGTCTTGTCGGTCATGTGCCGTACACCAGATTCGTCAGGTAGCCCCAGAAGCGATCGAGGAGGGCGACGTAGACGGTCGCCACTGTGGCCGCGACCAACACCACGAGGGTCCCGTTGGTGACCGTTTCCTTGTCCGGCCAAGTCACGCGACTGAGCTCGGCCGCGACCTCGGTCGCCCAGGTGCGAACATTCGGCTTCTTGTAGTAGCGAAGCACGATGAGGAACCCGACGACAGCTCCGCCCACCAGGCTGAACGAACCTCGCTCCTCTTCCGTATATTGAATCAGCTGTGGCAGCGCGCGCACGGCGGCTGGCAAGTCCGCGAGGTTGTTCCATGCCGCCAGGAAGACCTTGCCGCAGATGAACGCGGCGAGGATGCCGGCCACGAAGAACGCGGCGTGGACGTACTTCTGGGATCCGAGCTGCGCCGCAACGAGCTCGGACTGCTCCTTCTCCGCCGCATCGAGCACGACCTCGGTGTCGGCGCCCTTCTCTTCGGAAAGCTCGGTGAGCTCGGCGCGTTCCGCGTCGGACAGACGAGCACCCGCTTCCGGAGAATCCGGAGCGTTTTCGTCGGGTTTGCTGTCGTCGCTAGCCATGGCTGAAGTTTGAGGGAAGAGAGGCGGGTCGCATCCCGGTCCGAGAAGCTCGACTGAGCTACCTCGAGTCACCGCGGGTGATGCGGTTAGTGCGGTTCAGGGTCGGTGCGGTTCGGCGTAGGTCGAAGGGCGGTGCGGTTCGTTTGCGAAGTGCGGTTTTGATGCAGGTCGGAGAGTTGGTTTCGGTGCGGGTTGCAGGGGCAGAGAGGCTCGAACTCCCGACCTGCGGATTTGGAATCCGCTGCTCTACCAACTGAGCTATACCCCTGAACTTTTGTGACCCTGGATCAGAGCCCCGGGGCCACGAAGGCCCGCACAGGGCGGGCCTCGTCAAATCTGGTCTATTTTCGGGAACCTATTTCGTCTCGAGGTGCAGCGTGTGTTTGTTGCAGACCTTGCAGAACTTTTTGAGGCGAAGGGGCTCCGCTCCGTCGCGGCGCGCTTTGCTCGTCTTGTAGTTTCGCGCGCCGCACTCGGAGCAACTCAGGGCGACTTGTATCCGTTGCTTGCGCCGGCCGTCGGTCGCCCCGCCCATGGTCTCGTTACTCGATGATCTTGGAAACGACGCCAGCACCGACGGTGCGGCCACCCTCGCGGATCGCGAAGCGCATCTGCTCTTCGAGCGCCACCGGGGTGATCAGCTCGATCTCCATCTGGATGTTGTCGCCCGGCATCACCATCTTCACTCCCTCGGGGAGCTGGCAGGAGCCGGTCACGTCCGTCGTGCGGATGTAGAACTGCGGACGGTAGTTCGTGAAGAACGGCGTGTGACGGCCGCCCTCTTCCTTCTTCAGGACGTACACCTCGCCCATGAACTTCGTGTGCGGGGTGATGCTGCCCGGCGCCGCCAGAACCTGGCCACGCTCGATGCCTTCCTTGTCCACGCCACGCAAGAGGCAGCCGACGTTGTCGCCAGCCTGGCCCTGGTCCAGCTGCTTGCGGAACATCTCGACACCGGTGACCGTCGTCTTCGCCTGCGTGCCGAAGCCCACGATCTCCACTTCGTCGTTCACCTTCACGATGCCGCGCTCGATACGACCCGTCGCAACCGTCCCGCGGCCCTTGATCGAGAACACGTCCTCGACCGCCAGCAGGAACGGCTTGTCCGTCTCGCGCACCGGCTCAGGAATCTCCGAGTCTAGCGTCGCAAGCAGGTCCTTGATCGACTTGACCCACTTCTCCTCGCCGTTCAGCGCCGGAAGCGCCGCAACCTGCACGACCTTCGCGTTGTCGCCGTCGAACTGGTACTTGCTCAGAAGCTCACGGACTTCCATCTCCACGAGCTCCAGCATCTCCTCGTCCTCCACCGCGTCGCACTTGTTCAGAGCGACCACGATGTGGTTCAGACCCACCTGACGCGCCAGAAGCACGTGCTCGCGCGTCTGCGGCATCACGCTGTCCAGCGCGCTCACCACGAGAATCGCGCCGTCCATCTGCGCCGCTCCCGTGATCATGTTCTTCACGTAGTCCGCGTGACCGGGGCAGTCGACGTGCGCGTAGTGACGCGACTCCGTCGAGTACTCCACGTGGCTCGCCGCGATCGTCACCGTCTTCGTCTCGTCACGAACGATGCCGCCCTTCGCGATGTCCGCGTACTTGATCTCGTTGGCCAGACCGTCCTTCGACTGCACCTTCACCAGCGCTGCCGTCAGCGTCGTCTTGCCGTGGTCGATGTGACCGATCGTCCCCACGTTCAGGTGAGGCTTGCTGCGTACGAACTTCTC
>JBNKGC010000152.1:0-14602 GCA_050289625.1 Polyangiaceae bacterium
GGTTTTGGGGTGGGACCCTGCCGCGAAGCGGTAGGGCGGGGTCTTTGAAAAGACCCCGAAAAAACAACTGCTAGCCGGCGAAAGTGGGGGCCACGGAGGGCGTCGGGGGCCCTCGCCCCGTCAGGGGCCCCCGACGACCGGAGCACCATCAGTGCCGGGATCTAGCCTCGGGGGTGGGACCCTGCCGCGAAGCGGTAGGGCGGGGTCTTTGTCAAAGACCCCGAACAAGCATTGGCGAACCGGCGAAGACGGTGGCGAAGCCGGACGTCGCGCGCCCTCACCCCTTCGGGGGTGCGCGACGTCCGAGCGCACCATGTGGCGCCGGATCAGGGCCCGCCGACTTCGCTCGGCAGGGGACTGATGGCGAATGCGGAGTTGATCACCCCGACATGCGAGTACGTCTGGGGGAAGTTACCGAGCTGCGCGCCCGTCTCTGGGTGAAGATCCTCGCTGAACAAGCCGACGTGATTCGAGTACTGGAGCATCTGCTCGAAGGCCTGCTCTGCCTCCTCGATGAAACCGAGACGGGCGAGGGCTTCGACCTGCCAGAAACCACACACGGTGAAGGTCGCGTGGGTGTTACCGATGCCGTCGTGGTGCTTGTAGCGGTGCATCAGGTGCCCCTTGACCTGCAGGGCCCGCTGCAGATTCCGAAGGTGCATTTCGGCGCGTGGATGATCTTTCGGGAGATAGCCGAGGTTGATCATCATCAACATGGCCGCGTCCGGGTTTTGGCTGGTCGTGGAATCCGCGTAGAAGCCTTTCTCAGGCACCCAGCACTTCTCTTCGATGATGCCTTGTGCGCGCTGAGCGATGTCGAGGGCCTGCTTGCGCAGCCCCTCGTCCCCGATGCGCTCGCCGATGCGAGCCCCCACCATACCGCCCACCCAGTGGAAGAGCAGGGAGAACGTGTGGATGCGGTTGTCGTCGCGAATCTCCCAAATTCCGGCATCCGGGAGTTGCATGCAGTCGTTGATACGATTCAGAAGCCGCCGGACGAGGCGCACTGCGTTCGGCGTCATGTGTTCTTCGAAGCGAAAGTCGACGAAAAATGGCGCGATGGCGGCCACCATTTCACCGTAGGCGTCGTACTGCACCTGGCGATAGGCGTCGTTGCCGTGGCGAACGGGTCCGCTGCCCTCGTACCCTGAGAGATGCTCGAGAACCACTTCCGTGAGCTGGGCTTCCCCCGTGATGCCGTACACCGGTTGGAGGCGTTCGTGCTGTGAGGCGACGTTCTTCAAGAACGCGACGAACAGCTCCATCTCGTCGAAATGACCGAGACGCCTCAGGCTCCGCAGCGTGAAGTAGGCGTCGCGGAGCCAGCAGAAGCGATAGTCCCAGTTGCGACCCGAACCAGGGTATTCGGGCAGGCTGGTTGTGGTCGCTGCGGTAATCGCCCCGGTGTCCTGATACATGTGAAGCTTCAGGGCGAGGGCCGAGCGTACGACTTCACGTTGGAAGCGTCCGGGAAGTGCGGTGTGTTTGACCCACCTCTCCCAGTAGCGCTGTGTGCGCTCGAGGAAGCTGCTGGCCGTCTCGATGAGAGGTGCCTCGAGGGGTTCACCCCAGGTGACTACCACCCAGGCGTCTTGCTCCAGGAGGAATCCGCGTTCTTCGGCGATGTAATTCAGGGGAACATTGGTCGTCAGGCGCAGGTTTTCGCCCGGGATGTCCCACTGCAAGTGATTCGAAGCCATACGCACGGGCGGTTGGATCCGGCCGTAGTCGTAGGTGGGGCGGCAGCGGATGCGGACGAGCGGCTCGCCTGAAATTCGGCGAATGCGACGCACGAGCATGTTCGGCTTGTAGTGCCGCTCGTATTGCTTGAAGCGCGGCGCGAAATCGGTGACCTCGAAGACCCCCTTGTCCGACGTGAACAGGGTGCGAACGATGTTCGTGTTCGGGACGTAGAACTGCTTCGACTCGCGCGTGTCCGTCGATGGTTCGATGGCGAAGATGCCGCCTTTTTCCTCGTCGAGGAGTCCGCCAAACACGGGGCTCGAGTCGAAGCGCGGCCAACACAGCCACAGCACGCGCGCGCGGTCGTCGATGAGGGCCTGGTATGAGCAGTTCCCGATAAGAGCGAGCTTCACGAAAGGATTCCTGGCTTAAAGGCGAACACCGAAGGGTTTCAATCGAGTTTCGGTGGCGGTGTGACGACCTTTTGGCGGCGCCGTTCGATCGTCCTGCGATGGGGTGGGTCGCAAGGCCGTCGTTTGAGTAGGCGGTCGTCTCAGTGAGGTACATTGGCGCACCGCCCCACCTCGATGCAACCCGCAGAGCCCGTGAGGTGCGGGCTGACAACCGCGCACAGCCTGTGACATAAACCTTGGTAATGGCTCGAAACCGGCTGATCGTTGCTTCCACCCGCCTGCCTGTGACCATGACGAGAGAGGGGGACGGCTGGAAGGTCTCAGCCAGCACCGGGGGGCTCGTGACGGCCCTGAACTCGGTGAAGGAACGGCGAAAGTTCACCTGGCTTGGTTGGCCGGGGGCCTACGTCGCCGACGGTGAGCGGCGCACCGTGACGCGGGAGCTCGCGAAACACGGCACTTCGCCCGTTTTCATCAGTGAGCAGCACATGGACGGGTTTTACCAGGGCTTCTCGAACGAAGTTCTGTGGCCCCTGTTCCACAATTTGACGGAGCGCTCGCACTTCGACCGGGGAGCATGGCGCTCGTATCAGATCGTGAACCAGATGTACGCGGACGCGATCGCGAAGATTGCACGCCCCGGCGACGTTATTTGGGTCCACGACTACCAACTCTGTCTGGTGCCGCAGATGCTGCGAGCCAAGGGCCTCGGTTGTCCGATCGGATTTTTCCTCCACATTCCGTTTCCCGGCGCCGAGACCTATCGCACCCTGCCTGTCGCCGAAGATCTGCTCCGTGGCTTGATGGGGGCCGATCTGATCGGTTTTCACGCGTACGAGTACGTCAGCCACTTCCGAATGGCCGCTCTGCGCGTGCTGGGAACCGAGTCGGAGCCTGCGATGATCCGGCTCCAATCGCGGCAGGTGCACCTCGAAGTGATGCCGATCGGTATCGATCCAGGCGAGCTCACCGAGATGATGCGCACACCCGAGGCGCGCAAGGAGCTGACCGAGCTCGAGCGAACCCACGCGGGGAAGCGCATCATCGTCGCCGTCGATCGCCTCGACTACACGAAGGGTATTCCTCAGAAACTCGAGGCCTTCGAGGAGCTTCTCCACAAGCACCCGGAGTGGCGGGAAAGCGCCGTCCTCATTCAAGTGGCCGCACCCTCGCGAACGGGAGTGGAGGAGTACCAGCACCTGAAGCGGGTGGTCGACGAGCTCGTCGGGCGGATCAACGGTCGGTACAGCACGCCCAGCCACACCCCGGTCATCTACATCAACCAAAGCGTCCCGCGAGTACGTTTGACGGGGCTCTACCGAGCCGCGGACGTGGCTTTGATCACCCCGCTTCGAGACGGCATGAACCTGGTTGCCTTGGAGTACGTCGCGGCGCGAGGGCACCGGGGTGGAACGCTGATCTTGAGTGAGTTCACGGGCGCGGCGCACTGCATGCCCGGATCGCGTCTCGTCAACCCGTTCAACACCAGTCAGGTGGCCAACGTCCTTGCGGATGCGCTCGAAAACGATGGTCCGAACATGGAGTCGTTTTCCCACATGTCGAAGTTCGTCCACGAGAACACCGCCATGGCGTGGGCACAGCGATTTCTAGATCGGCTCGAGACTTTCACGGGGGATCCGCAACATCCGGCGACGCTACTCCGGGTGGGGGAGGACCCCGTCCGCTCGATGGTGGAGAAAGCCAAAAAGCCCCTCGTGTTCCTCGACTACGACGGGACGCTGCGGTCGTATGTGATCAACCCGAAAGAGGCGGTGCCCGACGAGCGGATTCTCAAGGTGCTCCGGCGCCTCTCCGAATCGGCCACGGTGTACGTGGTGAGCGGTCGCGACGGAAAGACCCTCGAACAATGGCTGGGCAAGCTACCCATCGGCCTCGTCTGTGAGCATGGCCTCGCCATCAAGCCTCCGGGAGGGGAGTGGACGATGCGCGCAAATGTCAGTGGATCAGCTCTGGCGCGCCTGATCACGCCCCTGTTCGACGACTTCGTGCGGCGCACCCCAGGCAGCGCCATCGAAAACAAGAAGGCAGCCATCGCGTGGCACTACCGGGCAGCCGACCCGGAGTACGCTGCATTTCAAGCGAAGGAGCTGCTCACTCGTTTGGAAGACGTGCTCAAGCGTCGACCGTACAAGGTTCTTCGGGGCAACCGCGTGATCGAGGTGCGCCACGAGCACGTCACCAAGGGCAGCGCGGTGGGACACCTGCTCGATCGCTACACCGACCGCGATTTTCTCTTCTGTGCCGGCGACGATCGTACCGACGAGGAGATGATGGCGGCGATTCCCGAGTTGTGGCGGAGCCGCACGGTGACCTGTTGGGTCGGCAGCCGCAATGCGAACGCCGAATACTGGCGCGAATCGAACACGGGATTGCTGGGAGAACTCGAGACGATCGTGCGGATTTGGCGCCGTCAGGCCGACAAACCGCAACCGAGCAGCCGGAGCGCGAGAGGCTCCTCGCGGAACGAGAAAACCAGTCCAGCCAGGAAACGCGGAGATGCGCAGGCTCCGGCAAGCGTCCGTGCGTCGCCGAGCCAGAAGCGCGCAGCCCAAACGCAGGCGAGTTCGGGCGAAGCGGGCACCGCCAAGAACGCGCGAGCAACCAAGAAAACGCGTTCCAAAAAAGTTAGCGCCACTTAGCAGTTGGGGCGCATTGAGCGGGCACTCGCCGGAATGCCGATTCCGCCGTTGCGGCGGGACACCCATCGAGTCCATGATCAGAGCGGGGCTCGACGAATGGCGAGCGTTACAGGCTACGTCTCGATGTTTGTGGCGTTGTCCTGCTCGGCTTGCCCTCAAAAAGAAACCGCGACCTCTTCCGGAACGCGTCCGACCGGCGATGTGGCGAATGAAGAGGTCGCTCACGAGGGAGAACGGGTCGAGGTGCATCATCCCGCAGAAGTAGGCGGTGTGTCGGAGCGCGTGGGCGAAGCTTCCGAAGCGTTCTCGGAACGACGGCGGGAACGTGACGCATTGGCGGACGTTCTGCGTGCCGATGGGGTGTCGAATCCACGGGTGCTCGCGGCGATCCGCAAGGTGCCTCGGCACGCCTTCGTCCCGGAGCCGCTCCAGCCGCAAGCGTACATCAACGCGCCCCTACCGATCGGTTCCGGGCAGACCATCAGTCAGCCGTACATCGTCGCCGAGATGACGGAGCTCGCGCTACCTTCGGGGCGTGGAGAAGAGGCGCAGTGCCTCGAGATTGGAACCGGAAGCGGATATCAGGCCGCGGTTCTTGCGGAAGTCTGCAAGAAGGTGTTCAGCATCGAGTACCTCGCCGACGTCGCAGCCACGGGGCGAGAAAACCTGCGTGCGCTCGGTTACGGCCCCGACCGCGTTGCACTTCGGGTGGGCGATGGGTATCGCGGCTGGCCGGAAGCGGCGCCGTTCGACGCAATCTTGGTGACCGCAGCACCCGAGAAAGTACCCCCCGCGCTGCTCAATCAGCTGGCGGTCGGAGGGAAGCTGGTGATCCCGATCGGCTCGACGTGGGGGGTGCAGAATCTCGAGGTCTGGCAGCGGCTGCGCGAAGGGAATGAACCGGAGGCCTTTCGCCGGCGGGTGCTCTACGGAGTGCGCTTCGTGCCCTTTCTCGGGGAGGGGGCGTCGGAGCCCTGAGGCCACCGCGACTGCGAGTGAGGCGACGTAGCAGACTTCACTACGGTGCGGATGGAGCGACAAGCTGATACGTTGGTCGGTACGTTGGCGCACTCTTACGGTTTCTTGTTCGGAGTGCTCGTCACCTGCGCGTTGGGGTGTTCACGGTTCGGGTACGAACTGTTGCCCCTGTCGCAAGGAGACGGCGGTAGCCCGGGCTCGGGCGATATGGGGAGCTCGACCTCCCTGGGTGGAGCCGCCAGCGGAGGGCTGGGAGGCTTCGGCTCGACGGGTGGCTCCGCGACCGGCGGAAGCGGGGGCGTTTCGGGCGGTGCGGGTGCGAGCGGAGGGGCGACCACCTCAGTGTCCGGTTGTGGAGGACCGCGCTGCGATGGCGCGGGCAACTGCTACACACCTCCGAGCGTGCTGCACTTCGCCGCCACCGATGCGCGGGCGGAATTTCCGCACTCGGCGGTCCTCGACCTCGGGGCGGAATTCACGCTCGAGTTCTGGCTCTGCGTGGTCAGCTTCGACGGTGGCCAGTACATCTTCCAAAAACACGACGGAATCGAGGGAAAACAGTTCGACATCAATCCGTCCTTGGGGAACGCGCTCGAGGCGAGCTTCTTCGTGGGTCCCGCGGCTGGAGACAACCTAGCGGGAGCAACCCGCGCGCCACCGGCGCTCGATGAGTGGATGCACGTAGCCGCCTCGGTGACTGGAAGCACCCTGCGCCTGTACGTCGACGGACGTCTGGTCATGATCAGCGCTGTTTCGAATCGGGTGCAGAACTCCACCGCGATCGTGTACCTCGGGTCGGCGATCCGAAATGGAAGCGACACCCCGGGTGCCGACGTGATGCTCTCGGACTTTCGCTGGTCTTCCGTGAACCGCTACCCGAGTGGCGCGGACTTTGCTCCACCGCTCGAGCTGGTTTCGGACGCCAGCACCGCCGCGCTATGGCGGCTCGACGAAGGCACCGGAACGAGCCTTTCAGACACGGGGCCGAATGGCCTCGATGGGATGCTCAGCGGAGGGTATGCCTGGGTGGTGCCCTGACGAAATTGCTGGCTCAGGGGTAGGGTCCCGGATCGCCGAGAGCGGTGGTCTCGTCGATCCCGAGCATGAGGTTCAAGTTCTGAACTGCCTGACCTGCGCCGCCCTTGATCAGATTGTCAAGGGCAGAGAACACGGTCACGGAGCGGTCAGTCGAACGTTCCACGGCCTCGGAGCGCGCGCGAGCGTATCCGACTTCGGCGAAGCACGAGCCGGCGACTGCGACGACCTCGGGGAGGCGGCCGTTCGGACTTCGTACGAAGGGCTCGCCGCCATACGCACTTTCGATGACGGAAGCGAGTTCGCTGTCGTCCACTGCGCGCGGGAGAGTGAAGAAGCTCGTCGCGAAGATCCCGCGCACGTACGGGCCCGCCACCGGGATGAAGTCGATGCGGGGGTCGCTCGCACCGGCGCGTGACAGGGTTTCCTGCACTTCGGGGGCGTGGGGATGAGCCAGCGGGCGATAGGTTCGCACATTGCCTTCACGCACCGGGTGGTGCGTGGTTGGCAGGGGTACCTTGCCCGCCCCGCTCGACCCGGTGATGGCGACCGTATGCACGGGACCGGTGAGCAGCCCCGCGCGCGCGAAGGGAAGCAACCCCAGGGTGATCGTCGTGGCAAAGCAACCGGGGGACGCCACATAGCGTGCCTGCCCGATCTCCCTCCGGGACAGCTCGGGTAAACCGTAGACGAACTCGCCGAGCAGCTCCGGCATGGGGTGGGCGAAGCCGTAAAAGCGCTCGAACAGCGCAGCGCTCCGGAGTCTGAAGGCGCCGGACATGTCGAGGATGCGCACCCCCGTGCCGGCGGTACTGCGCACGACGTCGAAGCTCGGCTGGGGAGGCAAACCCATCAGAATGAAGTCGACGTCCTTGGAAACCGCGGCCGGTTCGAGCTTTTCGAAGGTGAGCTCCGTGCGACCTTCGAGATGCGGGTGCGCACTGGCCACGGGCTCGCCGAGGTGATCGTCGGCGCAGACTCGGACGACCTCTGCCGCAGGGTGCATCACCAACCGGCGCAGGAGCTCGGCTCCAGCAAAACCGGAGGCTCCGAGCACCGCGATGCGCGCTTTGGTCATGACCTCAAAGTATGACCGGCGAACGCGGCAAGGCCAACCGGCGCTTGAGGGGCGCCGTTGGCTGACGGTGCATCACTCCGAGAGCGAAAACGGGATCCAGAGGCCGCGCACCGTGGTCGCGCTGCCTTGGCGCGTGTACCCGGCCAAGCCGTAGAGCACGTTCCACCAGTGCCCGTCCGGTGTTTCGCCGTAGCTGAAGAAGGGGAAGACGTGGAACTGCCAGTCGAGGCCGTTCTTGTACTTCTTTTCGTAGTAGTAGACGTTGCCGACCAGCTGGTGGACCGTCTGCGGATCGCTGAAGCGCCAGTACAAGGGGAAGGCGACCGTGCTGCGCTTCGTGGGGCTCGCGAAGTCCCAGAAGAAGGGTGCCGCGACCGTGTGGGTGCTGTTCCCATCGCGCCCCATGTAGAAGAAGGGGAGGATGTTCGTCGACCACCCACGCAGATCCGTGTTGTGGTTGAAAAATGGAGTGATCCAAAGTGACCGACTGATCCCGTAACGCTCGGAGTACGAGTAGAACGGGAAGAAGGTGGAAGTCTGCTCCCGGGGACTCGTTCGCGTGAACAAGAACGGGAAGAGTAGCTTCTGGTCGAGCCCGATGTCCGGATCGCGGTAGTGCCAGTACAGCGGCGTGATCATGTCGAGCTCCGTCCGTCCTCGGTGGCGCGCATAGCCCCAGGTGACGAACGTCTTGGCTCCGTCTTCGTCCGTTTTGTTCAGGAAGAAGGGAGTGATCAAGAGGCTCTCTTTTTCGCCCTTGTGGCCCCAGTGATAGAACGGAAGGACCGTAGTGTGACTCTCGTTCTCACCGCGGATGCTCCAGTAAAACGGGAGCAGGTGGAACATGTCCCGCTTTTCCGTGTGCTCGCGGTAGTACGGACCCCAGATGTTCAGCCAGGAGCGGTCGCCCTCCGTGTAGCGGTAGTAGTGGAGCAGCGGCGGGATGATCTCGTACAGGCTGTGCTCGTTTTGCCCGAAGAAATAGAAGGGGGCGACTCCGAGGTCGATGTCCTGTGCGGTGCGAGTGTCGCAGCTCTGGCCACCCTTCCAGGAACAGAAGCCCGGACCCACGAGGTTGAATCCGCCTTCTTCGTCGCTGGTGAGTGCGGTGAGGAGTGGCGGGATGATCGTGTAGCCTCCGACCTTGCGCTGGCCCGTGAAGTAGAGCGGCGCGAGCCAATCGTCGCTTTCTGTCGGGGTTCGACGATTGACGAAGGGGCCGACGATCGTCGTACGGGAGTCTTCGGTCTTGTCCCGGAGGTTCCAGAACAGGGGGAACAGGATGTCATCGGCGCGTTCGGCGCTGCGACGGTTGTAGTAGAGCGGCCCGTAGAGGGACGCCCGATCCGTCACCGAGGGGTCCGTCTTGGACGGCATCGTGCGCTCGGCCCACACGGGAAAGGCCACGCGGTAGCGGTATTCACCTGCCTCCTCGTTGTAATACAGGCCGTAGAAGTCCCGCTTCGCTTCTTCACCCGTGCCCGGCTCGGCGAGGGCTCCGTCGGTTCCGATCCGCTCCCGCATCGAATCGGAGACTTCGAGGGGATCTTCGGGCAGCGTCGGCTCGTTCCCTTCGGGAAGAGTGGATTCGGCGCCTCCCGGTGCCGCGTGGGTTTCTGGGGCGCCCGGTGGCGGTCCTTGTTGCGGCGCGCCGCCACCGGTTGGCGGGCTCATGGGTGCCAAGCCGGGCCCGTACGGGTCGCTCTGCGCGTGCGCGGGAGCAGTCGACACGAGCGCAGCGACTACGAGCGCGGCCGCCGCGTACCCGGCGTGCCCGAGACGGAAGCCTCCGAACCTCAACGCGGGCTCCCGCCGGAAGCCTCGTTCGAGGCCTGCACCAGTTGGCTGACGATGGCGGAACGCGGCACGTTCCGCTGCTCGTGCTCGGTAAGATCCTTGAGCTGCACGATGCCCTGATCGAGCTCGCTGTCGCCGAACACGAGACACCACCGAGCGTTCATCGAATTGGCACGGCGGAGCATGCTCTTGAGGGAATTGCCGCGACCATCGAGCTCTGTGTAGAGGCCCGCAGCGCGGAGTTCCTTGGCGATGCGGAGGCCGTCGAGCGCGGCCTTTTCGCCGATCGGCGCGATGAAGCACAGCGGCGGTTCAGCGCTTTCGCCCTCTCCCATCGCCAGCAGGATGCGTTCTAGGCCCATCGCGAATCCGATGGCCGTCACGTCCGCACCTCCCAAGCTCTTGATCATTCCGTCGTACCGCCCGCCGCCGAGCAGGGCATTCTGCGCGCCCAGCTCACCGCTGGTCGCCGAAAGCTCGAAGCACGTCCTGGTGTAATAGTCGAGACCCCGCACCAATTTCGGGTCGATTCGATAAGGAGTGCCCAGAGCGTCGAGGCCTGAAAGCAAGCCCTGCCAGTGAGCGCGATCGTCGTCGGAGAGAACGTCGAGCAGGGAAGGGGCACCCTCGCAGGCTTCTTGATCCCGGGGCTCCTTCGAGTCGAGGATACGTAAGGGGTTGTCGACGAGACGCTCGCACGCGTGCTCGCTGAGCGTTGCCTTCTTCGGCTCGAAGAAGGCACGGAGCTCTTTGCGATAGCGTTCGCGCGCCTCGGGACCGCCGAGGGAATTGATGGTGACTTCGACGCCGGGGATGCCGAGCTCCACCATCAGGCCGTAGAGCATATCGATCATCTCGGCGTCGCACACCGGGCTGGGATCGCCGTACAGCTCGCAACCCGCCTGGTGAAACTGCCGATAGCGACCGCGCTGCGGCTGTTCAGCCCGGAACATCGGGCCGATGTAGTACCAGCGCGTGACTGGCTCGCGTGCCTGCATCGATTGACCGATGTAGACCCGCGCGGCGCTCGGGGTGCCCTCGGGTCGGAGCGCGAGCGATTCACGCGCGCGGTCCAAGGTGAACATTTGCTTTTGGACGACTTCGCTCGTCTCACCGGTGGATTTGACGAACAGTTCGGTCTGCTCGACGATCGGTGTGCGCAGCTCTCGGTAACCGTAGGTTTCCACGGTCCGACGGAAGCTCGACTCCAATCGTTGCCACCGCCGTGCCTCCTCGGGCAGGATGTCGTTCATCCCCTTGACGGCGCGTAACTTCATGGCTGTTTCTCGTGAGTTGCGCCGTTCGGGCCCGCGATGGACCGAATCGGCCACGCGCTTATGCAAAGAGGCGAGCAGCGGGTCAAGCGAAGGAGGAAAGTACTGGGACGTGGTAAGGGAGTCGCGTGAGTGACCCGGCACCCGTGAGAGCGGCAGCCATCGACCTCGGAGCCGCCCGAGTGGGCCTGGCCGTGGCCGACGAGCTCGGGCTTTTGGCCCACCCGCGGCCCTATCTGGATGGGAAAAACCGCGTCCGCGTGATCGCGTCGCTCTGTCGCCTCGCCCGCGAAGAGGGGATCGGCCTATTCTTGGTGGGGCTTCCCATCAACATGGACGGCTCCGAGGGACCGAGCGCACGCCGGGCGCGAAAATTCGCCACAGAGCTCGAGAAGAAGAGCCGAACGCGTGTCGAGCTCGTTGACGAGCGTCTGAGCACGGTCGAAGCACAATCGCTCCTCCATGAGCAGGGCCTCGACGCGCGCCGCTCGCGGCAGCGGATCGACAGCGCATCAGCGGCCGTGTTGCTCCAGGGTTGGCTCGATGGGCAGCGGGGATGGGCGTGAGCAGCGCTCCCCGGCCCAGCGCGGCGAAAAGGCGCTCGCGACCGAAATCGACCGCGCCGCGAAGAACGGGCTCGGGGGCTCCCTTCCGGCGTTCGGCCCGCCCGCGCAAGGGAGCTCCGTCCGCTCGGCGAGGCCTCAAGTGGCTCTTGGCCGGGGCGAGCAGCATCGCGGTAGGGGTTTCTGCCCTGCTGGCATGGTCGTTCATGCCAGCCAGCGAGGTGCGCGGCGACGGGAGCGTCGTGCTGTTTCTGGAAACGGCGGACAAAGGCGACGCCGTCGGAGTGCTCGAAACCGCCGGGTTCGTGCAGCGACCCCTGGTGATGCGTCTCTACCTGACGCTGCTCTTGCCGAATGTCGAGCTCATCCCGGGGGAGCACCTGCTTGAAGCGGGGCTTTCGCCCCGGGAAATCGCTCAGCGATTGGCTCGCCTCCCCGGCCGTGCCGTGGAGCGCGTCGTCCTCCCCGAGGGCTGGCACCGGAAGAAGCTAGCCGAGCGCCTGGAAACCCAGGGGATCTGCCGTGCGAGACCTTTTCTCGAAGCAACGGCGAACGCGGAGCTCCTGAGAGAGCTGGAGATCCCCGCGCTTACTGCGGAGGGCTACCTGTTCCCCGCCACCTACGAGGTCGCCGTCGACAGCGCCCCCGAAGCGGTGGTGAGGCGCCTGGTTCGGGAGACTCAGAAGCGACTGAAGGCGCTCGAGCGGGAGCATCCTTTTGCCATGAGCCGACTCGAGAAGGAGTACGGCTTCGGTCGGCACGACGTCCTGACGCTGGCGTCGATCGTGGAGCGGGAGACGGCCCACGCGGAGGAGCGCCCCCTGATCGCGCGCGTTTTCTTGAATCGGTTGCGCGATGAGTCAGGGCAGACGCGCGGCAGGCTGCAGAGCGACCCGACCGCCGCCTACGGGTGCGAATACGAACCGCAGCTCGCATCTTCCTGCCGCGCTTATCGCGGCAAGGTTCTGCCGGAGATGCTCCGCGACCCGGACAATCGCTACAACACCTACCGGCGTGCTGGATTACCTCCGGGCCCGATCGCCAATCCAGGCCGGGCTGCGCTTGAAGCCGTGCTCGAACCAGCCCAAGGTGACTACTTGTTCTTCGTCGCAGATGGCGCAGGCCGCCACACCTTCACCCGAAGCTTCGACGAGCACAGGATGGCGGTCGAGCGACTTCGCGGCGTGCGTGGAACGCCGGGCCAGGAGGCGCTAGACGATCCGGTGGCTGGGCCGGAAGACGCGCCGCAGAGCCCCTGAGCTGAACTCACCATGCCTGTCCGGCATGTAAATGGTTGCAAAATAGGCCATTTTTAGGCAATGCGCGGTCCCCCCTCGCCATGCTAAAGGTGGCGCCCCTCGTTTACCCCCCCCTTTGGCCAATTCCGTGAACATGAAAATCGACTCGCAGAGCCCCGTCCCCGCGAAAGGTTCTGGTGCGAAAACAGCGCCCATGAACAGCTTCGAACAGGCCGTGCAGGCCGTGCGCTTCTTGTCCATCGATGCAGTCGAGAAGGCAAACAGCGGCCACCCGGGTGCGCCCATGGGCCTGGCCTCCATCGCAGTCGATCTGTTCACCAAGCATCTCCGTTACAACCCCGACGATCCGACGTGGCTGAACCGCGATCGCTTCGTCCTGTCGTGTGGCCATGCTTCGATGCTGCTCTACAGCGTGCTGCACCTCAGCGGGTACGACGTTGCTCTGGACGACCTCAAGGAGTTTCGTCAGTGGGGCTCGAAAACCCCGGGGCACCCTGAGTTCGGGGACACTCCCGGTGTCGAAACGACCACGGGTCCGCTCGGTCAGGGCATCGGCAACGCGGTGGGAATGGCGCTTGCTGCCAAGATGGCAGGCGCCCGAGTGAACACCGATGACGCTCAGGTCCTCGACTACCGCGTCTTCGTGCTCGCCTCCGATGGCGATCTGATGGAGGGCGTGGCCGCCGAGAGCGTGAGCATCGCTGGACATCTCGGGCTCGACAACCTCGTCGTGGTGTACGACGACAACCGAATCACCATCGACGGCAAGACGGACATCTCATTTTCTGAGGACGTCGGTCGGCGTTTCGAGGGACTTGGCTGGCACGTGCAGCGGGTCGATGGGCACAACCCCGACCAGGTACGAAACGCGCTCGATCAGGCGGTGGCCGCAGATCGTCCAGCGCTGATCGTTGCTCGGACGCACATCGCCTTCGGATCGCCGGGCAAGCAGGGTACCTCCGCTTCCCACGGAGCGCCCCTCGGTGCCACAGAAACCGAAGCCACGAAGCGCGCTGCCGGCTGGCCTCTCGAGGCAACCTTCCACGTGCCCGAGGCCGCGTACGAGCCGTTCGTCGAGAGGAAGCAAGAGAACCTCCGTCGCTACGAGGCGTGGCAAAAGAGCGTTGCCGCCATGGGTTCGGAGCAGAAGGCGGCGCTCGATCAGCTCGTGAACCACGCAGCACCGGCGGACCTCTTCGAGCAGCTCTTGGCGATCGCCGGCAACAGCGACGACGCCACGCGAGCGCACTCGGGTCGCATCCAGCAGAAGGTCGCTGAACTGGTGCCCGCACTCGTGGGTGGCTCGGCGGACCTCGCGGGCAGCGTGAAGACGTTGATCAAGGGGTCAGGTGACGTCGGCGTCGACGATTTTTCAGGACGCAACCTTCACTTCGGCGTCCGCGAGCACGGCATGGGTGCGGTTCTCAATGGACTCGCGCTGTCGGGGTTGTTCATTCCCTATGGATCCACGTTTCTGATCTTCAGCGATTACATGCGCCCGCCGATGCGCCTGGCGAGCTTGATGAAGCAACAGGTCGTGTACGTTTTCTCGCACGATTCGATTTTCCTCGGCGAAGACGGCCCGACGCATCAGCCCATCGAGCAGCTCTGGACTCTGCGCATGGTCCCGAACCTCGACGTGGTCCGCCCCGCCGACGCGGTGGAGTGTGCTGCTGCCTGGGCCCACGCTCTTTCGCGTACCGCGGGCCCGACTGTGCTCAGCCTGACTCGGCACACGGTGCCTGCACTCATGCGGCCGGAGGGCTTCGACCCGAGGGAGATCCTCGACGGCGGCTACGTTCTGGTGGACGCCGAAGATCCGACGCTGGTTCTGCTCGCGACGGGCAGCGAAGTGAGCACCG